>DKXC01000071.1:13414-17482 GCA_002492045.1 Micrococcaceae bacterium UBA7136 | reverse complement strand
GGGGTAACCTCCTGCAGACCGTTCTTACGCAGAGCATAATTAGTGTGGGAATTAGCGCCCATAGGGCCGGGCCGGTAAAGGGCCAGCACCGCAGAAATATGCTCAAAATGATCCGGCTGCATAAGCTTCAGCAGCTGCCGCATGGGCCCGCCATCCAGCTGGAAAACACCCAGAGTATCGCCCCGAGCCAGCAGCTTATAGGACTCAGCATCGTCCAGCTCCAGCCGCTCCAGGTCAAGGTCCTCGCCCCGGTTGAGCTTAATATTCTCAATAGCATCCGAGATGATAGTCAGGTTGCGCAGGCCCAAGAAGTCCATCTTGATCAGGCCCAAGCCCTCACAGGTGGGGTAATCAAACTGGGTGATAACCTGGCCGTCCTGCTCACGACGCATAATGGGGATCACGTCAATCAGATCCCGGCTAGACATAATCACACCGGCCGCGTGCACGCCCCACTGCCGTTTAAGACCCTCCAGGCCCTTAGCCGTCTCAAAGACCTTAGCGGCATCTACATCAGTCTCAATCAGGTCGCGTAGCTCTTGGGCGTCCTGGTAGCGCTTATCCTCCGGGTTATAGACGTTGGCCAGGGCAATATTCTTGCCCATGACATCCTCGGGCATGGCCTTGGTCAGGCGCTCGCCGGTCGAGAAGGGGTAACCCAGTACTCGGGAGGAGTCCTTAAGAGCCTGCTTGGCCTTGATGGTGCCGTAGGTGACAATCATGGCCACCTTGTCTTCCCCGTATTTTTCGGTTACATAGTGGATGACCTCAGACCGGCGACGATCGTCGAAGTCCACGTCGAAGTCGGGCATGGAGACGCGGTCGGGGTTAAGGAAGCGCTCGAAAATGAGGTCGTGGTCCAGGGGGTTGAGGTCGGTAATACGCATGGCGTAGGCCACCATAGAACCAGCACCAGAGCCACGGCCCGGCCCCACCCGAATTCCATTCTTCTTAGCCCAGTTAATAAAGTCAGCCACCACCAGGAAGTAACCAGGGAAGCCCATCTGGGAAATAATCCCCACCTCGTACTCGGCCTGCTTGCGGACCTTATCGGGCACCCCATTGGGGAAGCGATAATGCAGGCCCCGCTCTACCTCCTTAACGAACCAGGATTCCTCGTTCTCCCCCTCAGGCACGGGGAAGTTAGGCATGTAGTTGGCCTTGGTATTGAACTGAACCTGGCAGCGCTCAGCAATCTCCATGGTGTTGTCGCAGGCCTCAGGGTAGTCCCTGAAGAGCTGGCGCATTTCAGCCGGAGACTTAAGGTAGAAGTTATCGGCATCGAACTTAAAGCGCTTGGGGTCCTGCAGGGTTGAACCCGACTGGACGCAGAGCAGGGCCTCGTGAGATTTAGCGTCCTCGGCGTGGGTGTAGTGCAGGTCGTTGGTGGCTACTAGGGGAAGTTTGAGCTCCTTAGAGAGGCGGATCAAATCTTCCATAACCCGCTTCTCGATGTCCAGCCCGTGATCCATGAGCTCGCAGTAGAAGTTTTCCTTGCCGAAGATATCCCGGAAGTCACTGGCAGCCTGCCGGGCTTCCTCGTACTGGCCCAGGCGCAGGCGGGTCTGCACCTCACCCGAGGGGCAACCGGTGGTAGCGATCAGGCCCTTACCGTAGGTTTGCAGTAGCTCCCGGTCCATACGGGGCTTGTAGAAGTGGCCCTCCAAGGATGCCAGGGAAGAAGCCCTAAAGAGGTTATGCATGCCCTCAGTAGTCTCAGCCCACATGGTCATGTGGGTGTAGGCACCGGCACCGGAGACGTCGTCGCGGCCACCTTCGCCGAACTTAACCCGGGTGCGGTCCTGGCGGGCCGTGCCGGGGGTCAGGTAGGCCTCCACTCCGACAATGGGCTTAACCCCGGCCTGGTTAGCCTTGTTCCAGAAGTCAAAAGCTCCAAAGAGGAAACCGTGGTCGGTGGTGGCCAGAGCATTCATGCCCAGGTTCTTGGACTGCTCAAAAAGATCATTGAGGCGGGCAGCGCCATCCAGCATGGAATACTCGGTGTGAACATGCAGGTGGGTGAAGTCTGTTCGTGCCACGGGTAGCTCCTTGGGTGCTTTTGGCTGCTAGCGGGTAGGTAGGTTGCCCTGGCGCAGGGTCTCGAGGGCGAAGGAAAGGTCGGCCGGGTAGGGGCTCTCAAAGGTCACCTGCTGGCCGCTGGTCGGGTGGGTAAAGCCCAGCCGGTGGGCGTGCAGCCACTGGCGGGTTAGGCCCAGGTGGGAGGCCAGAGCCGGGTCGGCCCCGTAGGTGAGGTCTCCAGCGCAGGGGTGGCGCAGGGCTGAGAAATGGACGCGAATCTGGTGGGTTCGTCCGGTCTCCAGGTGAACTTCTACCAGGGATCCAGAGCCAAAGGCTTCTAGCACCTCATAGTGGGTGACGGCCTGCTTACCGTCCTCATTGACAGCAAACTTCCATTCACTGCCGGGGTGGCGTCCGATGGGGGCATCAATAGTGCCCTTGAGGGGGTCGGGTAGGCCCTGAACCAGGGTGTGGTAGACCTTAGTCACGGTTCGTTCCTTAAAGGCTGCCTTGAGGGCCGAGTAGGAGGCCTCATTCTTGGCTACTACCATGAGCCCTGAGGTACCCACGTCCAGGCGGTGAACAATCCCCTGCCGCTCGGCAGCTCCGCTGGTAGCAATCTCAATGCCCTCATGCTTGAGGGCCCCCACCACGGTAGGGCCGTGCCAGCCCATGGAAGGGTGGGCCGCCACTCCGGTGGGCTTATCTACCACTACCAGGTCGGCATCCTGGTAGACGATAGAGAAACCGTCTACCTGGTCAGCAGAAATCTGGGTTAAATCCCGTGGCCCGTCCGCTTCTACCAGCAGGCGGGAGCCTTCTGGTAGTTTGCTAGAAGCCTTGACCTTCTGGGGGCGTCCCTGAATGAGCAGTTCAACCTGCCCCTCCTTGACCCAGGAGGCTACCAGGGAGCGGGACTGACCGCTGACCTGGGCCAGGGCCGCGTCCAAACGTAGACCAGCTAGATCCGGGCCTACAGTAATGTCTAGTGAGATTTTCTCCATCTTTACTCCCCCTCAGTCTTATTCTTCTCAGGACGGGCTTCTTCCCGGCTACCGTCCAGGCCCAAACCCAGGAAGGTCAGAAGCACAATCAGGCCCATAGAGACACAGATAGCCGCATCGGCAATATTAAAAATGGCGAAGGAACCCACCGAAATATAGTCCACCACATAGCCCAGGCCAAAGGCTGGCGGACGGAAGAGGCGGTCATGTAGGTTGCCCACGATTCCAGCTAAGAGCAGGGGCAAAACCAGTAGCCAGGGCAGGGACTTAGCCCGCCAAATCAGGGAGGCCACTACCAGGGCAGCCACCGAAGAAATCAGGGTAAAAATCCAGGTAGACCCCTGGCCTAGGGAGAAGGCGGCACCAGAATTGAGGTAGAAGCGCCAGCTGAGCAAACCAGGAATCGCCTCAAGGGCCTGGCCTACTTCCATATTAGTGACCACCAGCTGCTTAACCCACTGGTCTAGACCGTAGACCAGGGCCAGGATAGGGATGACTAGGGCCCATTTAGCCCCGCCTTCGAGAGTTCTACCTAGCCCCCGGCTAGCCTCAGTTTCAGCCATGATCTTTCCTTCTCCCTCCAGCTATCTGCCCCACTAGCTTACCTGTCTAACCCCTCAAAAGATAGGGCGGCCCCGGGGCAGGAGACCGGGCAGAGAGAAAGGCGGCACCCCTAGGGCACCGCCTGACTCAAAGTTCTCTTATACAAGCCTACTTCTGGCTAAAAACCCCGGTCTTGGTCTGGCCGGGAGCAGCCAGCGGAGTTGCCGGGCTCTGGGTAGGAGCCAGCTCAGCCTCAGGTTCCAGGCTAGAGGTATCATCCAGGTTGGTCAGCTGCTTGTTCAGGTAATCACGCAGGGAGGAACGGTAGTTCTTCTCAAAGCTACGGAGCTTGGCCACAGAAACTTCCAGCTCGCTCTTGGACTTCTGCAAATCGCCCAGTAGGTTGCTGCTTTCTTCCTTAGCATCAGCCACCAGCTTGGCGGCCTCTTCACGGCCCTCAGTAATCAGGCGCTCACGCTCACGCTTACCCTCAAAGACATAA
>DKXC01000071.1:10456-13110 GCA_002492045.1 Micrococcaceae bacterium UBA7136 | reverse complement strand
AGACATAATCGTCGTGAACCTTCTGGGCCATAGCCAGCAGGCCAGTAGCGCTGGAAGTAGACTGGGGCTCTTCTTCCTTAGCTGAGGTAGCAACTGCTGCAGGAGCAGCGGGCGCAGGAGTAGCCGGAGTAGCAGACTCAGAGGTCTCAGCAGGAGCGGCAGCAGCCTTAGCTTCAGCTTCCTCCAGCTGACGCTTGAGGCCAGCGTTCTCTGCGTTCAGCCGACGAAGCTCAATAACAATCTCGTCCAGGAAGTCATCGACTTCCTCCGGGTTGTAGCCTTCCTTGAACTTGGTCGGCTGAAAGCGCTTGTTAATGACTTCTTCGGGCGTTAGTGCCACAGTTCCTCACCTCTATATCTTGGGCCGACAAGGCCCTCTACTGCGAAAATGCCAGGGTAGTCCCCTAATTACTACAGAACAAAGTTACCCGTCCCAGGGCAAACTTTCAACGCTTCTGGGCTGTGTTGTGGTCAACCTTCGCTAAGAAGCGAGCCGAAGCCCGGTCACCAGCAGCTGCTGAACCATAAGCAAAAGGAAAATTAGGAGCATAAAACCTAAGTCCAGGGAGACCGCCCCTAGATTCAAGGGACGGATATAGCGACGGGCCAGATTCATAGGCGGATCAGTCACCGCATACACGCCCGAAGCCAAGACCAGTACCAGCCCCTGAGGCCGCCAGTAGCGGGCAAAGGCCTGAATCCAGTCCAGTACCAGACGAATCATGAAGCAAACCAGTAGCAGGTAGACGGCCAGGGCCAGGGTCGCGTAAAGATAAGCCAGCACGGTTTCCTTAGAGCTGGTTGAAGGGAACCGAGTCGTCACCGTCCAGAGCTACCGGCACCTCAGCACCTTCTGCTCCCAGAACCTCCAGGTTGGCCGGAGTCAGCAGGAAAACCTTATCGGTGACCCGCTCAATAGAGCCGTGCAGGGCAAAGGCCAGACCAGCAGAGAAGTCAACCAGACGCTTGGCCTCGTTCTCGCCCATGTCGGTAACGTTCATAATAACCGGGATGTTCTCGCGGAAGGACTCACCAATGATCTTGGCATCATTGTAGGAGCGGGGGTGGATAGTGGTAATGCGGCGCAATTCTTCGCTACTTTCGTCAAGGGTGGGTGGGGTGTAAGGGGCCAGCGGAGCCGGAGCGACCGTGGCAGGAGACTGGGCAGGGGCCAGAATCTCAATCAATTCTTCCTCCGGCTGGATGTCGGCGGTGCCGGCAGTAGAAGTTTGGGGGCTTAGCTGGGCTTCTTGCAGGCCTCGCAGGGTGTCACGCTCATAAACCTCTTCCTCCTGAGGTGAGGTAGCTTCTTCCTCACCCAGCCAGACCTGAGATTCCTGGTAACCGACTTCCTCCTGGTGGAGGGTCTGTCCCCTACGATCGTCCTCGTTTTCTGCCAGCCCCAAGTAGGCCATGGCCTGGTGCAGAGTGCGTGCCATACGTCTATCTCCTCTAGACAGGTAAGCAGGCTCTTTTCCCTGCTCATTACCTCTAATCCAACAAGTGTTTACGCTATCAAAAACTGGCCGGTAATTCAGCCAAACCGCCTATGGGCTTGGACTCTCCCCTAATCAGTTTTTAGGCAGAAGCCGCAGCAGGACGGGGGCCCATAATCTGGGAGCCCACCCGCACCTGGCTTGAACCCCAGCGGATGGCCTGGGCCAGGTCTCCACTCATGCCGGCAGAAATCTGCTTGGCCTGGGGAAATTCTGCCTGAAGTTGCTGGGAATAGCCATAAAGCCGCTCAAAGGCAGGGGCCGGGTCCTGCCCCAGGGGAGCTACCGCCATGAGCCCGCCCAGAGTCAAACCGGGCAGGTCAGCCACCAGCTGGGCTAACTCCAGAATCTGGCTGGGGGCCGCCCCTCCCCTAGCTCCCCAGGCGGCTTGGCCGGCCGAGGCCTGCTGGGACAAATCCAAATTGACCTGAATTAGGCAGGACAACCCACCGTCAGCCAGGGCTGCAGGGGCCGGAGCTTCACCGTTCTCATAGCGGGCCAGCTGCTTGAGGTAGGCCTTAGAAAGGGCCTGGGCCAGGGAGGGACGATCCAGCGACTGGAGGGACGAAGCATAGCGGACGATACTCTTGGCCTTATTAGTCTGGGCCTGCCCAATAAAGGACCAGCGCAGAGGCTCATCTCCTGCAAGTTCCTGGGCCAGCTCCTGGGCCTTAGGAGCAGCTTCCTGGTCCCGGTTCTCACCCACCTGACGAACTCCTAGCTGGTAGAGAGCAGCGACGTCAGAGGCCGGGAAGAACTTGGTGACTACTAGTAGTTCGGGCAGGGGGCTGGCAGCCGTCCGCGCCCCCGAGGTGTCCTGGGCAGCCTGGGCAATTTCTTCCTGAACCCGGGCCAGGGCAGCAGCCAGGTTGGCCTGCCGTTGAGGGCTAAAAGTCAGCATGGTTAGCCTCCTCCTGCTTCTTCTGACACCAGACCAACCCAGCCAAGCGTCCGGCAGGACGCTGGCCAGCAGTGTAGGCCCGGTGAGAGAAGAAACGATTATCTTCTAGAGTGCAAAAGTTAAAGTCCCGGTGGATAGCCTCAACCTCGGGCAGGCTCTCCAGGATGGCGCAGGCCGCTGCCGGTAGGTCTAGGGCCGGGCTACCCCAGGAGGTCTGGGAGGCGGCTGCCGGATGAGTCAGACTGGTCTCTTCTAGC
>DKXC01000071.1:9778-10163 GCA_002492045.1 Micrococcaceae bacterium UBA7136 | reverse complement strand
CTGGTCTCTTCTAGCATGTCAGCAGGCACCTCATAGCAGGAGCCGCAGATAGAAGGGCCCAACCAGACCTGAATCTTTTGGGCCCCACGGGCCAGCAGATCAGCCAGCTCAGCCTGAATAACGCCATCTAGCAGGCCCCGCCGTCCAGCATGGGCCACACCGATTAGCGGGGAACCATCCTGCCGGTGACGTCCCACCAAAATCAGGGGAATACAGTCCGCCACCATAACGGCCAGGGGCTGCCCTTGCGAGCTAGAAGCTGCGTCAGCCTCTGCCGCCAGCTCTTCTACCTGCTGGGCTGAAGCTAGCTGGTCCCGCAGGTAGCTGCTAGATGCCCCCGGCCCGAGGGGATTAGTCAGCCCGGAGTCTGCATCGTAGACCTGGA
>DKXC01000071.1:8850-9476 GCA_002492045.1 Micrococcaceae bacterium UBA7136 | reverse complement strand
TGGATCCCGTGGACCTGCCGCAGATAGGTAAAGCCTCGGCCCGTTTCAGGTAAGAAGGCTTCTTCTAGGCGCTGGCGATTGGCCAGGGCCTGATCTTGATCTAGGCCGATATGGAGGCCTAGGTTCCCGGCTGACCGTCCGGTGAAGCCCAGTTGCACCTGATGCTGGGGAAAATCGGTCAGGATCTGATGGGCTAGAAGCAGGGACATGTCTTCTCCTGGTAGATCATGGGGCTAGAAGATAAGCCAAAGGGGCAGAGGCTTGTGGCCTCTACCCCTCCACTTAGGCTGACCCAGAAGCCAGATCAGCTAGGGACGCTTCCTTACTTGAGGAAGTCAGGAACGTCCAGGGTCTCGCGACGGGCAGGCTGAGAGTCCTCTACCACGGGGGGCAGGTCGACATCGAAGCCAGCGTTAGCGGGAACCTCAGCGGTCTTGTTCCAGTCCTTGGCCGGGGCAGCGGGGGCTGCAAAGCCCTGCTGACGGGCAGGCTGGGCAGGAGCAGAAGCCTGGTTGCTGTTGGTCTCGGGGTTGACAGAGTCAAAACCGGCAGCAATAACGGTAACGCGGGCCTCGTCACCCAGGGCGTCGTCAATGACGGCACCGAAGATGATGTTGGCGTCGGGG
>DKXC01000071.1:0-8550 GCA_002492045.1 Micrococcaceae bacterium UBA7136 | reverse complement strand
AAGATGATGTTGGCGTCGGGGTGGGCTACTTCCTGCACCAGGCGGGCAGCTTCGTTGATTTCGAAGAGGCCCAGGTCTGAGCCACCCTGGATGGAGAGCAGAACACCGTGGGCGCCGTCGATGGAAGCTTCCAGCAGGGGGGAGGCAATAGCCAGCTCGGCTGCCTTAACGGCCCGGTCTTCACCGGAGGCAGAACCGATACCCATGAGGGCAGAACCAGCACCCTGCATAACAGACTTGACGTCTGCGAAGTCCAGGTTGATGAGGCCCGGGGTGGTGATCAGGTCGGTAATGCCCTGAACACCAGAGAGCAGAACCTGGTCGGCAGACTTAAAGGCGTCCAGCATGGAGACGTTACGGTCTGAAATGGACAGCAGGCGGTCGTTAGGAATAACGATCAGGGTATCGACTTCGTCGCGCAGGGCTGCGATACCGGTCTCGGCCTGGTTGGAACGACGGCGACCTTCAAAGGTGAAGGGGCGGGTCACAACACCGATGGTCAGGGCACCCAGGGAACGGGCGATACGGGCAACAACGGGAGCACCACCGGTACCGGTGCCACCACCTTCACCTGCGGTCACAAAGACCATGTCTGCGCCCTTGAGGACCTCTTCGATTTCCTGCTCGTGATCCTCAGCAGCCTGACGGCCGACGTCGGGGTTGGCACCTGCACCCAGACCGCGGGTGAGCTCGCGACCAACGTCTAGCTTGACGTCTGCGTCAGACATGAGCAGGGCCTGAGCGTCGGTGTTAATAGCAATGAACTCAACGCCGCGCAGACCAACCTCAATCATGCGGTTGACAGCGTTGACGCCACCGCCGCCGATACCGACGACCTTAATAACTGCCAGGTAGTTCTGGGGAGTTGCTGTATCCATGGATTCCCTACTGTGAGTATCTCGTCAAGGGGCAGTTTCAACCTTCAAGTAAAGAGTTAGACTGCTCCTGTTTTTAAAGTCAATCAAGGAAAGAGTATCAACTCTCACCGGCCCTTGTCCCCTTATTTCCAAGACTAGAGAAACATTCTGGGCAAAAAAGAAGTTTCAAGCCAAAATCTCAACTTTAACTTTAACTATTTAACCGTGGGAATCAGAGGACTAGAAACATCATAGGTCTCAACCTTGACTTCAGACCCTACCGAGTCCATAAGCTGAAGCAGAACCTTAGCCTTAAGGTCGCTCTCTTCTGGCGTCCCCCACACCACCATAGTCCCGTCGGTCATGGTCAAGGTGATCGTCGAAGCTGAATCAGCCTGAGCCTTATCCAAATCAGACAGAACCGAGGTCGGTAAGGAAGCCAAAACCTGAGTCACCGTGGCAAAAGCAGGCTGCTCTAGCAGCTCCGGGCCCCCCTCCAGCAGGGGCAGCTTGGCCTCATCCCGCGACCCCAGCTTACCCAGGGTCACCCCCTCATTATCGACCAGCAGGAAGGAATCCCCCTCCTGAATCAGGGCCACCGGCACCCGCTCATGCAAAATCACCAGCAAATCGTGAGGTGGCTGAGCCTGCAGACTCACCCCGTAGAGCAAGGATTCCTGCCCAATCAAAGAAGCCACCTGCTCCTGGCTAATCCGAGTCATGGGTACCCCCTCCAAAGAAGAGAGCCTGCTCTTTACCTCCTGGGTATCCAGCAAAGAAGCCCCCTGAACCCGAATATTCTGGGTCGCCAAAAGGGGAGAGAAAAAGACCAAACCCACAAAAAGGACGGCAGAAAGCAGCAGGGCCAGCAGACTATAGGCCCAGATTCGCCAGCGGGGACGGCCATAAGAAGGTTGGCCCTCCCCAGCCCCCTCCAGCTCACCCTGATGTTCAGGCTCCTGCTGGGCTTTTTCCTGCCGAAGGCGGGCAGACTGGCGACGCCACTGGCTAAAGCGGCTATTTTCGGGCATATCCACCAGGCTGTCCTCTAAATCCTCCAACTGGCTGACCTTAGAAGAATTAAGACGAATCTGGGGAGACCCCGCGCCGCTCTCCCTCCTGCCTGACTTAGAAGAATCCGCCACCGCTAAGACTGCCCCTCACCCTGGGCCAGCAGGTCAAGCAGCTGAGGTCCGTAGGCCGTCACATCACCGGCGCCCACCGTCATAATGACATCCCCCGGCTGGGCCGTAGCCGCCAGGGCCCGCAGGGTCTCCTGGGCGTCCGAAGCATAAAGCACCTCAGAGAAACCAGCCTCAGTAATCAGATGGCTGGTCACCCCCTCCATAGGCTTCTCACGGGCCGGGTAAATATCCAACACATAGGCCCGGTCAGCCTGAGCCAGAGCCTGGGCAAACTCCCGGGCAAACTCCTTAGTACGAGAGAAAAGATGAGGCTGGAAAAGCACATAAAGATTATGGCCCGCAGCCACCGTCCGGCCGGTCTCCAAGGCCCGCTCCACCTCAGTGGGGTGATGGGCATAATCATCAAAGACCTGGACGCCAGCAGCCTGGCCTCGCAGGGTAAAACGCCGGTCAGTACCGGTGAACTGGGCCAAGGCCTCCACTGCCTCTTCGGGGCTAGCCCCAGCCAGCAGAGCACAGACAAAACCAGCAGTTGCATTAAGTTGGTTATGGATGCCAGGCACCGGCAAGGTCAGGGTAATCTGGCCACTGAACTTCCTGCCCTGGGCCTCAAAATCCCAGACCAGGTTAGACCAGCAGCTCGTACCCTCTGCGCTGATACCAGTCAGCTGAACCTGAGCGCCTTCCTCCAGACCATAGGTAACACAATCAACCCCAGCCTGACGGGCCTGAGCAGCCAGATCAGCAGCCCCGGCATCATCCGAGCAGGTTACCAGGACCCCGCCAGGGGCCATTGAAGCAACAAACCGCCTAAAGGCTTCAGCTACTCGCTCAGCTGACCCATAAAAGTCCAGGTGGTCAGGCTCAGCATTGGTCACCACAGCAATCTCGGGCCGGTAACGCACAAAAGAACCATCCGACTCATCAGCCTCAGCCACAAACCAGCTGTCCGGGCCGGTCGCACCTAAACGGGCGTTAGTTCCAAAACCAGCGATAGTAGAGCCAACAGCAAAAGAAGGATTCAACCCCAGGGCCTCCATCATGACCGAAATCATGGAGCTGGTGGTGGTCTTACCGTGGGTACCAGCCACCGCAATGACCTTAGATGAGCCCATGGTAGCGGCCAGGGCCTCAGACCGGTGCAGAACCCGCAGACCAGCGGCCCGGGCAGCAGCCAGCTCAGGGTTGTCTTCCTTAATAGCGGTAGAAACCACCACCGTATCGGCCCCCTGAATATTCTGGGCAGCCTGGGGCACTGCAATCCGGGCACCGGCAGCCTCCAGCTCCTGCAGGCCAGCAGACAGTACCTGGTCAGAAGCGGATACCTGGATACCGGCCGCCAGCATGAGCCTGGCAATAGCAGACATCCCAGCCCCGCCCATGCCGATAAAGTGAACAGCCCCCAAAGAATCTAGCTGAGGACGCTCAGGAAAGGGAGGGGTAAGAGGGGCAGGCAAATCAAGAGAAAGGTTCATGAGGGAAGTCATGCTGAACGGGCCACCTTCACTAGGTGCTGGGCCATAACCTGAGCGGCATCACGGATGCCCTGCCGGTAGGAGGCCTCAGCCATTTCTTGCAAACGGTCAGAATCAGCCAGCAGGCCGGGCACCTGGGCCCGGTACCAGTCGGCTGTAAAATCGGAGTCCTTAACCAGCAGGCCAGCCCCAGCTTCTACCAGAGAGCGGGCGTTGAGGGCCTGTTCCCCGTTGCCGATAGGCAGGGGAACAAAAATGGCGGGCAGGCCCACCGCCGCTACCTCACTAACGGTAGCAGCCCCAGAACGCACCACTAGCAGGTCAGCTGCCGCGTAGACGTCCTCCATGGAGGTAATGAATTCAAGCTGCCGATAGGAGGGAGCGCTACGCAGCCTACCTTGGGCATCGGTCAAGGCCTTGCCTCGGCCAGTAATATGCAGCACCTGGTAGCCTGCTGGGTCAATCTCATCTAGCACAGCCTCCAGGGTACGGTTGAGGCTAGCAGCGCCCAGAGAGCCACCGGTCACTACCAGGGTGGGCTTATCCTGTTCAAGGCCCAGGCGTTTGCGGGCCTCAGGACGGGCAGCCAGACGGTCCAGTTGGGCTACCTGCTGTCGCATAGGCATGCCCACTGTTTGAGCATCAGCCAAGGGGGTCTGGGGGAAGGCAGTAGCTACCAGGGCAGCCTTGCGGGCCCCTAGCCGGTTGGCTAGACCAGGCTTGGCATTAGCCTCATGAATCAGCACTGGAATACCCAGTTTTTGGGCGGCTAGGTAAACCGGGGTGCAGACGTAACCGCCCACGCCTAAGACCACATCAGCCTGAAAATCAGTCAGAATCTTGCTGGCCTGCTTAATAGAATCCCGAAAGAGACTGGGAAAGGCCAGTGCCTGCCGGTTAGGACGGCGGGGAAAGGGCACCTTGGGGATGAACTTAATAGGGTAACCGGCCTCGGGAACCAGCCGGGCCTCCATGCTGTTTTCTGTTCCAACGGTCAGAATCTGGGCCTGGGGCTCTAGCTCTTCTAGGGCCCGGGCAATAGCCAGCATGGGGTTGATGTGTCCAGCGGTGCCTCCACCGGCCAGAACCACGCGGGGTGCCTCAGCCATGGGCGCTCCCTTCCCTTCGTCTCTTATTTGGTCTTCAGGTTCAAGTCTACGCGCTCAGGTGACAGGCCAGAAAACTAGTCCCGAGACCGGGCCCGGCGGATGGTCCGTAGTCCGGGTGGCAGGCTACTCTTCTCTGTTTGAGCAGGCTTGCCAGCTTGTCCGCCTTTCTTCTGCCCCGGCTGGGCTGTTTTCTCCTGAGCAGTTACCTGGGCCTTAGCTTCTGGGGTCATCCGTCCGGTCTGCTGGGCCTGTTGCAGGCGGGCGCTGGGCCGCTCCCGTCCCACCGAGGGACGGGGAGCTGAGGGGCGTCCCTCAGACCGGCTAGCCTGTCTACTCTGCTGGGCAGCAGCCCGGGCAGGACGCTGACCAGCTGGACGGCTGGCAGCAGCATTACCGGCACTCACCTGAGCCTGCTCCTGGGGCTGGCCGTCCATGACCCGCCGGACCAGGGCCTTGAACTTGTCTAGGGTCCAGCCAGCAGCTACTGGGTTGCGGGCTATCATAGCCTGCTCAGTCTCAACCATCCGGGCCAGGCGCTGCCGGCGGGCCGTCTCCTGGGGGGTGGGTGAGGAGGCCAGGGAGGCCCCCTGCCCTACCAGGGGCTGCATGGGGGTTTGGCGGGCAAAAGCAATCAGCAGCCCCACCCCCAGCAGGGAAGAAATGAGGGCCGAGCCACCGGCCGAGATGAAGGGCAGGGGCACACCAATAACCGGCATGATACCGGCTACCATGGCGATATTAAGCAGGGCCTGACCCACCAACCAGGTCATGAGTCCGATACTGGCGTAGCGGATAAAAAGATCGGCCGAACGCAGGATAATCCGCAGGCAGCAGTAAATGAGCAGGGCGTAGAGGGTCAGAATAATGAGGCAGCCACCCAGGCCAATTTCCTCGCCTACCACCGCAAAAATGTAGTCGTTCTGTGCTTCTGGCAGGTAGCTGTACTTCTGCCGGGACTGGCCCAGGCCCACGCCCCAAATCCCCCCGGTGGCCAGGGCCGCCAGACCAGAATTAGCCTGGTCGCAGCTGGCTTCAAGGCAGTCTCGCCAGAAAGCAAAGGTATTGATAATACGCTCTAGACGGTTGGGGCTGGTGAGCACCAGCAGGGCTACCAGCAGCCCGCCTAAGCCCGCGATAGTGGTAACTACCAGGCGGGAGGGGCCAGCAGCCATAAAAATGGCGGCAAAGAAGAGACCATAAATGAGGACGGTACCCAGATCATGACCGGTCAAAATCAGGCCCACCACCGTAAGAAAGCCCAGCAAAGCCGGCATCAGGGCCTTATAGAAGACCTCGGCTGAACTCCCCTGATCTATCCGCCCCTGGCGGGTATAGACCAGGGCCAGCCAAAGAATGGTAATGGGCTTGCCCAGCTCTGAGGGTTGCAGGGACATGCCCCCGATATTAATCCAGTTGCGGTTACCGTTGACGGTGGTACCGACCAGCATGACCGCCAGCAGCAGGGCAATGAGGAGAAGCATGAGCAGGTTCAGTACCCAAGGCCTGCGGTACCAGGTAACCGGAATCAGATAGCCCACCACTCCCAGGGTGATTAGCCCTAGGGCCGCGAAGACAGCCTGGGAGCGGGCCAGGGTAAAGGCCCCGTAGCCAGCTGAAATCTGTTCAACGCTAGAGGCAGACAAAACCATGACCACCCCGAAGAGGGTCAGGATAGCAGCAGTTAAAACTAGAACTACCGGAACCTCAGACAGGACCATCGAGGCCATCCAATCCTGGGCCCGGTCCCGGCGCCTAGCCAGGGAAGCCAGCCAGCCCTCCTTCTGGCTCTTTTCTGTCAGGCTGATGCTTTCCTGGCTCATGCTTCCCTTATCTTTCTTACTGCTGATTAATCCGGTCTACCAGGTCCGCAACCTCCTGGATAAAGCGGTTACCCCGCTCAGCGTAGGAGCTGAACTGGTCCATAGAGGCTGCCGCTGGGGCCAGCAGGACCGTGTCGTTTTGCTCAGAAATTTCGTGGGCCTTGGCCACTGCCAGTCGCATGACGCTAGCCCCGTCTGTCGGGTCAGCCAGCAGGGAGCTACCAGCCAGCTGGTGGACGGGCACCTGGGGGGCTTCCTCTTGCAGGGCAGCGACCAGGCCAGCGGTGTCCGTCCCCAGCAGGACAACAGCCTTAAGCCGGTCCTTATGGGCCGCTACCAGCTCCCGGTAGTCCACTCCCTTAGAGAGGCCACCGGCCAGCCAGATCACCGGCTTAAAGGAAGAGAGGGAGGCATTGGCTGCGTGGGGGTTGGTGGCCTTAGAGTCATTGACCCAGAGTACCCCGTGGGTATTAGCGACCAGCTGGATGCGGTGATCAGCAGGCTGGTAGGCCTGTAGACCTTCCTTGACCTTGGCCGGTTCCACTCCGGCTGCCCGGGTCAGGGCAGCAGCCGCTAGGGCGTTCTCCACCGTGTGCCGAGTGGGTAGCTGGCCAGTGTCTGCCACCGAGGCTAGCTCCAGGGCCTGATTGCGGCGGTCGTCTAGGAAGGCCCGGTCAATGAGCAGACCATCAATGACGCCCAGCATGGAAAGACTGGGGCTGTTAGCCCAGAAGCCGATAGCCCGGGCACCCTCTACCACATCAGCCTCCTCCACCATGGTCACGGTTTCAGGCTGGTCAGCATTAAAGACGCAGGCAAGCTGGGTATTTTCGTAGATGCGGGCCTTATCGGCCAGGTAGTTGTCATAGCCACCGTGCCAGTCCACGTGGTCTTCGGCCACGTTGAGCACCACCGAGGCTAGGGGCGAAAGGGAATAGGCCCAGTGCAGCTGGAAGCTGGAAAGCTCAACCACCAGGTAGTCGTAGTCAACCGGGTCTCGCAGGGCGTCCAGGATGGGGGTACCAACATTGCCCACAGCTAGGGCCTTATAGCCTGCTGCCTGCAGGATAGATTCGGTCATACCCACCGTGGTGGTCTTGCCGTTAGTACCGGTAATGCAGAGCCAGGGGGCTAGCTTGCGGCCCTGCCGCTGGCGCAGACGCCAGGCTAGCTCAACATCGCCCCAAATCTGAATCTTAAGTCGCTGAGCCTCAGCCAGGATGCCAGTGGCTGGTGACAGCCCCGGGGAGGTAATCACCAGGTCAGGTAGCTGACCCTCTACCTGGGGCAGGGTCTTCATGGCCTCCGGGCCCAGCTGGGCACCGACTGCCCCCACGATTTTGAGGGTGTCAGCCTTGCCCCGGGTCGCCTCATTATCTTGGCCATCCACCAGTAGGACCCTGGCACCCAGCTCAATCAGGGTATCAGCAGCTGAGAAACCAGACAGGCCCAGGCCTGCCACAACCACCCGTAGACCAGCCCAGTCAGACTCCCAACTGGTTAGCTGCTCTAGACGGTCATAGCCGTAGATGGGGTTGGCGTTACTTGCTTTCATTTAGAAGGAACCTCCGTGGGCTAGCAGCCAGTCACCGTAGAAAATACCCAGGGCCAGGGCCACGAAGAGACCGGCCAGAATCCAGAAGCGGACCACCACATTAACCTCGGGCCAGCCCTTGAGCTCAAAGTGGTGCTGGAGGGGGGCCATCTTGAAGATACGCTTACCGCCACTGGCCTTGAAGTAGCCCACCTGGATAATAACCGAAAGAGCAATCATAACGAAGAGGCCAGCAATAATGGGCAGGAGCATCTGGGTTCGGGTAATGATGGCGAAGGCAGCCAGGGCACCGCCCAGGCCCAGGGAGCCGGTGTCCCCCATGAAGAGGGTAGCCGGAGAAGTATTCCACCAGAGGAAGCCGATCAGGGCCCCAATCAGGGAGGCAGCCAGAACAGCCATCTGGCCAGAATCGGGCACCTCGTAGCAAACGGCCTCGGTTGAGCCCGGAGCACAGAGGTGCTGTTCCTGCCAGAGAGAAATCAGCAGGTAGCCGCTGAAGACCAAGATAGCAGCACCGGTGGCCAGGCCGTCCAGACCGTCGGTGATATTTACAGCGTTGACGCAGCCGACGATGACAAAAGCGGCAAAC
>DKXC01000012.1:8927-25875 GCA_002492045.1 Micrococcaceae bacterium UBA7136 | reverse complement strand
TGGGACTTTTGAATAAGCCTCAGTAGTTGCCGAATTGGTTTGTCCCCTTGATGTTGGTAAATTTAAATAAAGCTGGAATTAATAAAAATAAAAGAATAGCAAATGGTGTAATGATTGGTATTATTTTAATAATTCCAGGCATTCCAGATAGGGTGATATAAATAGCTATTCCAGCTATGATCATGAGGGCGGGAATGAATAGGTAATTAATTCTCAGGAGAATGAAAAACGAGTTCCACAGCTTAACTGGAAATGTAAACACTTTTAGAAATCCTAGTGCAAAATTATCAATTTTTCTCGCCAGTGTAAGTGCTACAGTTATGAGGATGGATAAAATAACCCAAATAAATGCTGAGTTTACAAGAAGCAGTGTATGGAGCTTACCAGGTGTGTCAACATTTTCACCAACAAGAACGTTAGAGAAAATAAAAATTGCTTCGGCAGATTTCCCAGTGGGGTCTGCTGAGTATAACTTAGTGAATATGAAATAGTAAAGGGAGGATGCAAATAGAATTTGTGCAGGAACCCAAGCTAGATTTCTGAAGGATTCAATATTTTTCAAATCAACACCTCATAATTTGCAGGGTGGAGCTTAAATTTCAACTAACCAAATATTTTATGCGAAAATATAAACCTCCCAAGGCATCCTGTTTCACCATTCTCCAGTCGGTGGAGTTAAATAATATTTTTCTTTCTTGATTTTATTAAGAAAGTAATGTTATATTATTCTATAATAAATCTGATTGATTGTCGACAAGACGTACTCTGTATAGATTCAGAAGTTGCATGAGGTGGGTTCAGGCGAATTCATCAAGTTCAAAGGGCTGTTGGGTAGAAGTCCATAGGGACGCCGGGGCAGGTAGCTCAAGCTACCTGCCCCTTTTCTTGTTTGTCTGATTGTCCAGAAACCTGCCCTGACTCCTGCCCTCAGGCCCGGCTCTTGCTATCCTTAAGGGTGGTGGATACTGTGCTCCCGGCCTGCTAGGCCAGGGTGGAGGCCCACCCCACCGCCGTGAAACCCGGCAGGTGACCCCTAATCAGGAGAAACTTTTATGCCAGCAATTGTGATTGTAGGCGCCCAATGGGGCGACGAAGGTAAGGGTAAGGCAACCGACCTGCTGGGCGGCCGCGTCGACTACGTGGTCAAGCCCAACGGCGGCAACAACGCCGGCCACACTGTCGTCGTCAACGGCCAGAAGTTCGAGCTTAAGCTCCTTCCGGCCGGCATCCTCTCAGAAAACGCTGTACCCGTTATTGGTAACGGCGTGGTCGTCAACCCCGAGGCCCTCTTTGAAGAGATTGACGGCCTGGAAGCTCGCGGTGCCGACACCTCTAAACTCAAGATTTCAGCTAACGCCCACCTGGTAGCCCCCTACCACCAGACCATGGACAAGGTCACCGAACGCTTCCTGGGCAAGCGGGCTATTGGCACCACCGGCCGCGGCATCGGCCCCACCTACATGGACAAGGTAGGCCGCCTGGGCATCCGGGTGCAGGACATCCTGGACGAGTCCATCCTGCGCCAGAAGGTGGAAGGTGCCCTGCGTCAGAAGAATGAACTGCTGGTCAAGGTCTACAACCGCCGCCACGTTGAGGTTGACGAGATCGTGGACTATTTCATGGGCTTCGCCGACCGCCTGGCTCCCATGATTGTGGAGTCCACCCAGCTGCTCAACAAGGCCCTGGACGAGGGTAAGACCCTGCTCATGGAGGGCGGCCAGGCTACCTTCCTGGACGTTGACCACGGCACCTACCCCTTCGTGACCTCCTCTAACCCCACTGCTGGTGGCGCCTCTGTTGGTTCTGGTGTTGGCCCCACCCGCATCTCCCGGGTGATTGGTATTCAGAAGGCTTACACCACCCGCGTGGGCGCTGGCCCCTTCCCCACCGAGCTTTTCGATGAGATGGGCGAGTTCCTGCGTACCACCGGTGGCGAGTTTGGTGTGAACACTGGCCGTCCCCGCCGCTGTGGCTGGTATGACGCGGTGCTGGCCCGCCAGGCTGTGCGTATCAACGGCTTCACCGATCTTTTCATTACTAAGCTGGATGTTCTGACCGGTCTAGAGAAGATTCCGGTTTGCGTGGCCTACGACGTGGACGGTGTGCGTCATGACGAGATGCCCATGACTCAGTCTGATTTCCACCACGCTAAGCCTATTTACGAGTACTTTGACGGCTGGACCGAGGACATTACCGAGGCTAAGAGCCTGGACGAGCTGCCCGAGAATGCCCGTAAGTACCTGGAGAAGCTGGAAGAGATTTCTGGTTGCCGCATCTCGGCTGTGGGTGTTGGCCCTGGCCGTGAGCAGACCATTGTGGTGCGCGACCTGATTGACGAGGACTAGTCTTCCTCTAGCCCTTCAAAGCTAAACGAGGGCCCCGCTGACTCTTGAGTCGGCGGGGTTTTTAGCGGGCTGAACCCTTGAATGGTAGTATCAATATTGATACCGTATTTGCATGGGTAAGGAAGAAAAGATACTAGCTCAGATGCAGAGCGCACCCCAAAACGTTCGCTACACGGAGCTGGTTTCTATCTGTCAAAGATACTTCGGGCCTGCTCGGCAAGCTGGTACTTCCCACGCTGTTTTTAAGACCCCATGGCAAGGGGACCCTCGCGTCAATATCCAAAATAAAAACGGCTACGCAAAGCCGTACCAGGTTAAACAAGTGCTTCGTGCAATCAATAAACTTAAGGGATAGACCAATGATTGAACACTACACCTACCGTGTTACCTGGTCGCCAGAAGACCAAGAATACGTTGCAACCGTCCTCGAGATGCCTTCGCTTTCCTGGTTAGAAGCCGACGAGCTAGAGGCACTGATGGGGATTAAAACTCTTGTCGCTCAAGTGGCTCAAGATATGCAAGCTAATGGTGAAGAGGTACCCCAGGCCTTTGCTGATCGCACATACTCTGGTCACCTTAGCCTGCGGATTCCACCGGAACTCCACCGGCGTGTAGCCATGGAAGCCCAAGAGCAAGGGGTAAGTCTTAATCGCCTGCTCAGCGCTAAAATCGCAGCATAAGACTTATAGCAGGATTAGTTTTCGCCTAGCCCCTCAAAGCTAAACGAGGGCCCCGCTGACTCTGAAAGTCGGCGGGGTTTTTAGCGGGCGGATGTCCGGCAGGCTACTACATGCGCACCTGGCGCAGGTTGCGAGACACCAGCACAGCCACAGCTAGCATGAGTACCAGGGCAATAGCGCAGGTGTAGACCACGCCCGAATCAAAGGCATGCTGGGCAGAGCTCAGCAGGGTCGCACCCGTCTCACCACCCACCTGCTGGGCCACCTGGCTAGCACCACCCAGGGTCTCAGAAGCAGTCTCAGCCTGCTGGCTGCTCAGCCCCTCAGGAATCACCAGGTGGGCCGCATAAGCAGCATTGAGAATAGAACCCAGCACGGCAGTACCCAAAACAGAACCCGTCTCGTAGGCCGTCTCAGAAATAGCCGATGCCGCCCCCGCCTTATTAGCCGGCACAGAAGACAGAATAATGTCGTTCGTCAGGGTCTCAGCAAAACCAACACCGGTAGCCAGCATGGTAAAAGCCAGCAGAATAGTCAGATCCGAGCCAGACTGGGCGGTCGCCAGCACCAGGGCGTAAGCCGCCGCATTGAGCAGCATGGCCGCCACAATAATAATCCAGGGCTTGAAACGCTTGACCAGGTTAACCACCACCAGGCCCGAAATGATACTCATGACCGTACCCGGCACCAGAGTAAAAGCCGCCTGCATGGGAGAGAGCCCAGAGACCAGCTGCAAATGCTGAGAAGCAAAGTAGAAGAAGCCAGTCATGGAGAAAAGCGAAATCAGGTTAGCCAAGATCGCGGTGGAGAACTTGCTGTTGCTGAACAGGCGGACGTCCAGCATGGGGTTGGTGCGGGCCAGCTGGCGGCGAGTAAAGAGCACACCGCAAGTAATCGCCAGGGCTAGTAGAACCACCGTCAGTAGGTCTAGGCCGTCATGGGCAAAATGCTTGATGGCGTAGATAAAGGGGGTCATGGTGGCCATAATCAGGACGATGCTGACCGGGTCAATGGGGCCCGGGTTGGGGTCCTTAGAATTAGGAATCAGCCAGGTACCCAGCAACAGGAGCGGCAGCAGAATAGGCACAGACATGAAGAAGACCGAGCCCCAGTGGAAATGCTCTAGCAAGAAGCCGCCCACAATCGGGCCCAGGGCAGCACCGCTGGCAAAACCAGCCGACCAGATGGCAATAGCCCTGCGCCGCTCATTGGGGTTGGTAAAGATGTTGCGGATGATGGAGAGGGTGGCGGGCATGAGCATGGCACCAAAGATGGCCATGCCGGCACGGGCCGCAATCAGCCATTCGATGCTGGTAGCAAAACCGGCTACCACCGAGAGAATCGTGAAGCCCAGGCCGCCCAGCATGAGCATGGTGCGGCGGCCGTAGCGGTCACTGAGGCTGCCTGCGGGAATGAGCAGGCCAGAGAGAATCAGCGGGTAAATGTCGTTGACCCAGAGTAGCTGGGTGCCGCTGGGTGCCAGGTCTGAAGAAATGGCTGGCAGGGCGAAGGAGAGAACGGTGTTGTCAATAGAAATCAGGAGCACTGGCAGCATGAGGACTGCTAGGGCTGCCCAGCGTCGGGGGTGGGCGGGGGTCGCGGCGAGTTCGCCGGTGAGGGGTTGCATTTCTGCTCTTTCCTTGAAGGTGCTGCCTGGGGTCCTGTGTTCTTTCGCTATCATCGGCAGCCGTCTAAACGTCCCAATTACTATACCGTCTGGACGGTTTTGTTCTCAAGGGTGCAGACAGGTAGCCTTAAGCACATGAGTGCACGCGAAAAAATCCTGGACGCCTACGAAGCCCTCCTCATCGAAGAGGGGGAGCGGGCCACCTCCCTCAACGCCATCGCCGCCAAGGCCGGGGTGTCCAAGGGCGGGCTGCTCTACCACTTTCCCGACAAAACCACCCTCATCGACGGCCTCCTGGCCCGCCTAGAGCAGCTAGCCCACAAAGACTTAGAAGCCATGGCCCAAGCCCCAGAAGGCCCCAGTAACTACTACCTGCGCACCTCCGTCTACGCCGACAGCCCCCTAGACCGGGCCTACGTGGCTGTCTCCCGCCTACGCCAGGACGCCGCCGCCAAGGTAGCCCGCGCCTACGAAGACATCCAAGGACGCTGGCTGCAACTAATCCGCACCGAAGTTAAAAGCGAAGCTGCCGCCCGAGCAATCCTGCTCCTAGGCGACGGCCTCTACTACAACGCGGCCCTAGCCAGCAGCGAAACCCGAGCCCAAAACCAGGCCCTCCAAAAAGACCTCGAGGCCCTGCTGGAGGTCGCAGACAAGCTCAAAACCCTCTAAGGCTACCCAAATTGGGTTAGGGTTACAGACTGGCGCTCGCCTGCCCCTAACCCACCAACAGGGCCAGAGTCTCGTAGGGGCGCAGGGTCAGCTTCTGGGTCAGGGCAGGAGCCTGCTCATAGTTGCCAATCAAAACTCGTCCAGCCGTAAAATCAGCTGGAATCTCAAGCTCAGTTTCGCGTCCATAGAAATTACAGGCCACCAGCAGGCGCTGCCCCTCATGCTCCCGCACAAAGCCGTAAACCTGCTCATGCTCCAGGGCGAAAGGCTCATAGGATCCCTCAGAAATCAGAGGCATCCGATGACGCAAATCCACCAGCTGACGGTAGAAGGGCAGGATCCGGCCGCCAGCCTCCTCAGCTGCCACATTAATCTCAGCCTGAGAGGTCGGCTGCAACCAAGGCTGACCCGAACTGAAACCAGCAGCCGCAGAAGCATCCCACTGCATAGGGGTACGAGAATTATCCCGGGCCTTAGACGCCACAACCTGCAAGGCCTCAGCTTCACTCAGGCCCCGCTCCCGCAAGGCCGCATAGGCATTATGGGTCTCAACATCCACATAGCTCTCCATGCTGGAATAAACCGGATCCACCATGCCAATCTCTTCACCCATATAGATGTAAGGGGTGCCGCGGGTCAGGTGAATAGCGGCCGCCAGCATGGTGGCAGACTCCACCCGGTAGCGCTCCACATCCCCAAAACGGTTCAAAGCCCGCGGCTGATCATGGTTATTCCAGAAGGAAGCCTGCCAACCGCCACCCTGCTGAATACCCACAGCCCAATCCGTCAAAATCTGCTTCAACTCCATAAACCGGAAGGGCACCAGGGACCACTTCTCACCCCGGTCGTAATCCACCTTCAGATGGTGGAAAGAGAAAACCATATCCAGCTCCTGCCGGGCAGGCTGAGTATAGGCCACACTATTGGCAATAGTGGTCGAAGACATCTCACCCACCGTAATAGCGTCCGGCAGGTCACCAAAGGTCTCCCGGTGCATCTCCTGAACCCAGCTGTGCACCCGCTCAGTATCGGTGTAGAGCAGCTTATCTGACTGGCCAGGTGCCGCGTCCACCAGCTCCTGGGCCTTGCCAATTACGTTCAGAACGTCAAAGCGGAAACCCCGAACACCCTTCTCCTTCCAGAAGTTGACCACCTTAAAAAGCTCCTGGCGAACCCGCGGATTATGCCAGTTCAGGTCAGCCTGGCTGACATCATAAAGATGCAGGTAGTAAAGATCGGTATCCCCAAAAGGCGCCCAGGCCGGGCCACCAAACTTAGACTCCCAGTTGGTCGGCAAAGAACCATCAGCCTGGGCCGGACGCAGGTAGAAGAAATCCTGGTACTCCTTCTCGCCAGCCAGGGCCCGCTGGAACCACTCATGCTCAGTCGACACATGGTTGAGCACCATATCAAACATGACCCCGATGTCCTCCGCAGCCAGGGCGGCAATCAGCTCCTCAACCTCCTCCATGCTGCCCATAGCTGGATCTACCCGGTAGTAGTCAGAAATGTCGTAGCCGTTATCTTTCTGCGGTGACAGGTAGAAGGGGTTAAACCAGACCATATCCACCCCCAGGGAGGCAATATAGGGCACCTTCTGGATGATGCCGCGCAAGTCGCCCAGGCCATCCCCATTAGAGTCGTAGAAGGACTTAGGGTAAATCTGGTAAATCACCTTGTTATGGAAGGTCATACTTCTCTCTCACTAGGGCTGGGGGGAGTGGGGGGTCAAGAAAAAGGGCATGGGCCCAAAGCACCATGCACCTTTTCAGCCTACCCGCCCAGGGCCAGTATGTGAGGCCACCGGGACGGATTAGGAACTTTCTCCACAAACCGGAATCAGACCTTCAGGGCACCACCTGTGAGGAAGCGGAAACGGTCAGGCCGATAGCGTGAAATCCGGTAGAGAACCGGACGCCCATCAGCTGAAGAAAGCAAAGAAGTCACCACCACAACCGGCTCGCCTACCCGCAACTTGAGCTGCTGGGCGTCGTCCGGGGTGGCCTGCTCAAGAGCCAACTGGTGAAGAAAAGAAGCGGGAGAAGAAGGCGGGGACTGCTGCGGCAGGTAATGATGAGTCAAGGCCAGAGGGGAGGAGCCTAGCCTCCGCAGAAAAAGTCGATGAAGCACCAAAGCAGGGCCCAAAGGTTGCTTAGTCAAGGCCTGAAAGGGGACGTAAGGTAGGGTCTCTTCCTGCTCTAATAGCAAGGTGCTACTGGGCTTAACCTCGGGAATCTGAGGAAACTCAGACTGCAAATCAGCGGTAGAAAGCCAGACCGGGTAGCGGGGGCGCTCAACCACCAAGGAACCCTTACCCATGATTCGCTGAATATAGCCCCGATCCGTCAGCAGGGCCAGAGCCTTGCGGACTGTTTCACGTGAAACCCCGTAGGTCTCAGTCAGGGCCTTCTCGCTGGGTAGAAGGCTACCAGCCAGGTATTTTCCCTGGTCAATGTCACGAGCCAGGTCTTGATAGATGGCCTCAAATTTTCCCATTATTCTCCCCTAGGAATATTGATGGTTGGCCGGGGCGCGAAACCGGTAACTTAACACAACCATTCCACCACCATCATATAGCGTCCAGCCCCGCAAGAACAGGCCAGAGACGCCCCAGAAGACCAGCTATTTAAGACCCCAAGAGAGTTCGCTAGACGTCCAAAATCCGGACGAAAACCCCAGCAAAAAGAAAGCCAAGGCGTAAACTAGGTAGCCATAACCTTCCGCACAAGACACAAGGGAGCTCAGGATGCCTGAACTGCGTTCGCGCACATCAACCCACGGCCGCAACATGGCCGGCGCTCGCGCCCTCTGGCGGGCCACCGGCATGGGCGACGACGACTTCGGCAAGCCCATCATCGCCATCGCCAACTCCTACACCCAGTTCGTGCCCGGCCACGTCCACCTCAAAAATATGGGCGACCTAGTAGCCGGTGCCATCCGCGAGGCAGGCGGCGTCGCCAAAGAATTTAACACCATCGCCGTGGACGACGGCATCGCCATGGGCCACGACGGCATGCTTTACTCCCTGCCCTCCCGCGACCTGATTGCCGACTCGGTAGAGTACATGGTCAACGCCCACCGGGCCGACGCCCTGGTCTGCATCTCTAACTGCGACAAGATCACCCCCGGCATGCTGCTGGCGGCCATGCGGCTCAACATCCCGGTTATCTTTGTCTCTGGCGGCCCCATGGAATCCGGTGAAGGCATTGAGGGTGTAGTAGAGCACCGCCTAGACCTGGTAGACGCCATGGTCATGGCCGTGGACGAATCCGTCAGCGACGACGCCCTGGCCCAGGTAGAGAAGAACGCCTGCCCCACCTGCGGCTCCTGTGCCGGCATGTTCACCGCTAACTCCATGAACTGCCTTAACGAGGCTATCGGCCTGGCCCTGCCCGGCAACGGCACCACCCTGGCCACCCAGGTGGCCCGCAAGCAGCTCTTCCTAGAGGCCGGGGCCAAGATTGTAGAACTGGCCAAGCGCTACTACGAGCAGGACGACGAGTCCGTCCTGCCCCGCTCTATCGCCACCAAGGCCGCCTTTGAGAACGCTATGGCCCTGGACGTGGCTATGGGTGGCTCCACCAACACTGTCCTGCACATTCTGGCTATTGCCCACGAGGCCGGTGTTGACTTTACCCTGCGCGATATTGACGCTATCTCCCGGCGGGTGCCCTGCCTGGCTAAGGTGGCCCCTAACTCCACCAAGTACCATATTGAGCACGTCCACCGGGCCGGTGGTATTCCTGCCCTGTTGGGTGAACTAGACCGGGCTGGCCTGCTCAACCGTGACGTCCACTCGGTGCATGCTGATTCTTTGGACCAGTGGCTGGCTGACTGGGATATCCGCTCCGGTAGCGCCTCTGAGAAGGCTAAGGAGCTTTTCTTGGCTGCCCCCGGCGGGGTTCGTACCACCCAGGCCTTCTCTACCGCCAATAAGTATGAGTCGCATGAGACCGACGCCGAAAATGGTTGTATTCGCGCCGTTGAGCACGCCTACACCAAGGACGGCGGCCTGGCTGTTCTCTACGGCAATATTGCTGAGGACGGGGCCATTATTAAGAGTGCCGGTATTGACGAGGAGCTCTTCCACTTTGTGGGCCGGGCCTTTGTGGTGGAGTCCCAGGACGAGGCCGTCTACGAGATCCTGTCTAAGAACGTCAAGGAAGGCGACATTGTTGTCATCCAGTACGAGGGCCCCAAGGGTGGCCCGGGTATGCAGGAGATGCTCTACCCCACCTCTTACCTGAAGGGCCTGGGCCTGGGTAAGAAGTGTGCCCTGATTACTGATGGTCGTTTCTCGGGCGGTACCTCTGGTATTTCTATTGGCCACATTTCGCCGGAGGCGGCAGCCGGTGGCGCTGTGGGCCTGATTGAGACCGGGGACGAGATCGAGATTGATGTTCACCAGCGGATTCTGCGGGTTAATGTGCCCGATGAGGTGCTGGCTGAGCGTCGGGCGGCTAAGGGCCCTGCCCCATGGAAGCCGACTAAGCCGCGGCAGCGTCAGGTTTCTAGCGCCCTGCGGGCTTATGCTTCGATGGTGACCAGTGCTGATAAGGGCGCGGTGCGGATTGTGCCTGAGTAGGCCCTGAGTCTTGCCCTGATAAGGAAGGTGCCCTGGGTGGAGAATCCCAGGGCACCTTTCTTGTTTTATTTTCTGTCTCTTGGACGCTTGGCTAAACAAAAGCCAAGCAGAATAGCGCCAGCACAGAGGATGAAGCTGGTCAGTTGGCTAGGAGCATCACCGATAGGGTTTCTCAGGCAGGCAGAGAAGGCCAGGATAGAGAGCAGGGCCAGAACCACCGGGTAGTTTCTAAAGAAGTTGTCTGTCTCAGCTGACCGCTTGGAAACAAGCAGAAGAATCACCAGCCAAGTGGCAAGATAGAGCAGGTTCATGAGGTTAATATCTGGCCGAATAGGAAAGAGGGGCAGGGAAGAACCTTCCCCACCCCTCACAGTCTAGTGGCTAGCCAACAGGCTTGAGAGAACCCACCAGGGAGAAGAGATCCTTGGGGTCCTCAGGCTCAGCAATCAGCTCAATGAAGTCCTGCAGCTCGGTGCCAGCGGTTGAATCCCGCAGGTAGCGCAGGGCAGAGAAGTCAGAGATCGCGAAGCCAACAGAGTCAAAGAGGGTAATCTCCTCGTCAGACTGGCGGCCCGGCTCCTCACCGGTCAGCACCTTCCAGAACTCCACCACCGGGAAGTCCGGCTCAACCTGCTGAATCTCACCCTCAATCCGGGTCTGGGGCGGGAACTCCACAAAGACGGTGGAGTCGCGAACGATCTGCTCCTCCAGCTCAGTCTTACCGGGGCAGTCGCCGCCCACAGCATTCAGGTGAACACCGGGCTTAACCTGGTGGCGGGCCAGAATCTTGTTCTGGGCCTTATCAGCGGTGCAGGTGGTGATAATGTCTGCACCTTCCAGGGCCTCGTCCACCGAAGAAGCCAGGTGAATACGGAAGCCCAGGGGCTCCATGTTGCGGCGGAACTTCTCCATAGCGGCCGGGTCAGTATCGAAAATAGCCAGATCCTCAATACCCATAGCGGCGCGGAAGCCCAGGGCCTGGAACTCAGACTGAGAACCAGAACCAATCATGGCCATCTTGCGGGAATCAGGGCGGGCCAGCTTCCTAGCCACCATGGCAGAGACAGCTGCGGTGCGCAGGGCAGTCAGCAGGGTCATCTCAGCCATGAAAGTGGGGTAGCCGTTATCAACATCAGCCAGCATGCCGTAGGCGGTGACGGTCTGGAAGCCGCGGGCCGGGTTAGAAGGGTGGCCGTTGACGTACTTGAAGGAGTATTCTTCGCCGTCCGAGGTGGGCATCAGCTCAATGACACCGAAGGGGGTGTGGCTGGCGACGCGGGCAATCTTGTCGAACTTCTCCCAGCGCTTGAAGTCGCGTTCTAGGTACTCAATCATCTCGCCGATGATCTTCTCGACGCTTTCCCGCTGAATCCAGCGGGCCATGTTGGTGACGTTAACCAACTGAACCATTGCTACTCGTCTCCTTTGAGAGTGTAGGTGGCCTGCTCTAGGGGCAAGCCTGTGACATAAAAAACGATATACGGCTAAGGGGCCAGGGGGCAAGAGCAGGGCTTATTCATGCGGCGTCGCTGTGAGTCTGTGAGCCTAACCAACCAGCATGAATAAGCCCTGAGCCTAGCTAGTCGTCCAGGTCATGGATGGTGACCCGGTTCTTCTCAAGGTAGGCGTCCACACCGGGGCGGTGAGCAACCACCGGGAAGCTACCGGTGTAGCCCTCACGCACCTTAGCGATCTCTTCAACCCGGCGGCGCACAGCAAACCAGCCAGCCACCAGCACTGGAATCAGCAGGACGAAGGAGCCCAGGGTGAAGGTACCTACCGGGTAGTCCACGGCCATGAGGACGATAACGCCCACCAGGAAGGCAATAACCAGCCAGTCAGTAATCGGGGCCAGGGGCGACTGGTAGTCAGGACGCTGGTACTTGCCCTGCTTGCAGAGCTTGACGAACTTCATGTGAGACAGGGTGATAGCAGCCCAGCCGGCCATAGTGCCCAGGGCGCCCATGTTGAGCACGATCTCGAAGGCAGCCTCGGGAACCACAAAGTTGAGGAAGACACCGGCTACAGCCACGCCAGCGGTCATGAGGATACCGCCGAAGGGGACGCCACCCTTAGAGAGCTTGCCAGCGAAGCGGGGAGCCGAACCGGCCTGAGACATGGAGTACATGATACGGCCGGTGGAGTAGAGGCCAGCGTTGAGGGAGGAGAGGGCTGCGGTGATAACCACCAGCTGCATGATGGGGGCTGCGTAGTCAACACCGATAGAGCCGAAGAAGGTCACGAAGGGGGACTCGTCAGCGCTGTAGGCGGTGTAGGGCAGCAGCAGGCAGAGCAGCAGGACAGAACCAACGTAGAAGATGGCAATACGCAGGATCACGGTGTTGATAGCCCGGGGGATAATCTGGCGGGCGTTCTCGGTCTCACCGGAGGTAGTACCGACCAGCTCAATACCGGCGTAGGCGAAGACAACACCCTGAATAACAACCAGGGCGGGCAGGATGCCGTTGGGGATCAGGCCGCCGTTGTCGGTAATCAGGGAGAAGCCGGTGACAGAGCCGGTGGGGGTGCCGAAGATGACGAAGTAGATGCCGATAATCATGAAGATGACCAGGGCACTGACCTTGATGAGGGAGAACCAGAACTCCATCTCGCCAAAGACCTTGACTGAGACCAGGTTGAAGCAGAGCACGAAGCAGACCACAACCAGGGCCATAATCCACTGGGGGACGCTGGCAATGAACTCGCTGTACTGGCCAAACCACTTGATGTAGATGGCGATGGCGGTGGCGTCGGCAACGGCGGTCATGGCCCAGTTGAGCCAGTAGAGCCAGCCGGAGACGTAGGCTGCCTTCTCACCGTAGAACTCGCGGGAGTAGGAGACGAAGGAGCCAGAGGAGGGACGGTGAACAATGAGCTCACCCAGTTGCCGCAGAATCAGGTAGCCGAAGAAGCCACAGATTGCGTAGAGGATGAAGAGGGAGGGGCCAGCGGTTTCGAGGCGGGAACCGGCGCCCAGGAAGAGGCCGGTGCCGATGGCGCTACCGATGGCAATCATCTGGAGCTGGCGCTTGCCCAGCCCCTTGTGGAGACCCGCGTCTTCGTGTGCGAAGGGGTCTGCGTGAGTTTCGTGTGACATGTCAGTCCTCATCGACTTGTGATAGGGAGTTGGCGTCACTCAGGTGACTTATAAGGCAACTTACCTTAAAGGTTTGCTTAAGTGACCCATTAAGAAGATTTTTCTCCCGGCGTGTCTTTAGTCCACTAAAACCCACAAAACCCACAGAATCTACTTTTTCTTCGCCTGTGGGCGGAACCCCCTTCCTGGCTCCTTGCACTCGCCAGATTCGCAGGGAGGTTCTTCTTCGCCTGTGGGCGGAACCCCCTGCTCATCTGCTGGAAATAAAGCAGCACCTTGCGATAGCTTTAAAGAGTAAATAGACGTCCCAAGCACCACCAGAAGGAGATGAACAATGTGGAACTTACACCAGCACAATTCAAACGCAGCCAACTAACCTGGGAACCACCGGACTACACCAGCTCCTACCCCGCTGGCTTCACCGAACAAGGGGTAGCCGTCATCGCCATCAGCATGGACCAAGTGCGGGCCGCCGGCAGCTGCCACGTAGGGCTCACAGCCCTCACCTACATCTCTCGTGAAAACGGCGAACGAGAACTCATCAGTCAAGAACCCCTCACTGACTCCGCCAGCCACTGCCTCATGACCTCCTGCGACAGCGTCCACACCGACATGCTAGGACGCGCCATCCTGCAGGCCATGGAGCATATCCCCGCCCAATACCAGCAGAACCTGATTACCGTAGCTGCCGACAAGCACTACCTTAAACAGCTCTTCCGCAAACTACCCCAATTCCGCAGCTTCCTGGAATACCGGTCCATCGACAAGGTGCTCAACCCCTACGAAGCCCACTCCCTAGGGGAAATCCACGTCAAACTAGCCGGAACCCCAGCCGCCGACAGCATGGCCCTCGCCATGGACCAGGCCACCGCCCTAGCCCACCAAGAATACGAGGCCAAGACCGCCGTCCAGCCCCTAGACAACCTGACCCCCTACAAGGTCTTCACCGACTGCTCCTACCGGTCCACCAACAACAAGCGCTACCTCAAGGGCGGACGCATGGGCATCGGTGGCGTCAGCGAAGAAGGCTTCTTCTTCCACTCCCACTACGACGCCACCAACATCATGACCGGGGAACTCTCAGCCATGCTGGCAGCCTTCCACATCTTCTACCACGGCGGACGGCAGCTGATCATCAACACTGACTCTCTAGGGGCCCTGACCTTTCTGTTGCGGCTCTCCCACAGCCGGGCCTCCTACGCCCAATGGGTGGCAGAAGGCGTCCAAAACCAGGAAGTCCTAGCCCTCATGGAGAAACTGACCGAAGCTATCCGGGAGCGGCGAGTCATCGTCAAGCACGTACCCGGCCACACCGGCCACGGCCTGCAAGAATCCTCAGACTCGGTCTCCAAAATGCACCGGCACTTCCCTGGGCAGGTGGTAGACAAGAGCCACGTTAGCGAGTTCAACCAGCGCTGTGAATCCATCATCACAGCCCTATCAGGCTGCGAAAAAGCCCTGCGCCTGCCCTGCCCGGCCTGGCTGACTATCAAACCCTCGGCCATTCACGCCCGCAACCGACTCTGGAAGTAGCCCGCGCCAGGGCACAGAAAAGGACGCCACCCCTGACACAAGCATCAGAGGTGGCGTCCTTATCTTCAGGGGGTCTAGGCCGCTGAAGCCTTATCCTTCTGGGCCCGGCGAACCAGCCAAACCAGAACACCCACCAGAACCAGGGCAACAAGGGCGTAAACAACCTTGGAATACTGGTCAATGACGCCCTCAACCATGTGCCAGTTCTCGCCCAGAACCCAGCCACAATAAATCAGCAGGGCATTCCAGACAGAAGAACCAATCAGGGTGTAAAAACCGAAGGTCAGGGGGTTCATGCGGTCAATGCCGGCAGGAATAGAAATCAGGGAGCGAATACCGGGAATCACCCGGCCCAGCAGAATTGAAATCTTGCCGTACTTATCAAACCAGGCCAGGGCGCCGTCCACGTCACTGACCTTAACCAGCCACATGCGGTCAGCAATCTTGCGCAGACGATCAGCACCAATAGCCGCCCCCAGGTAGTAGAGGACGTAGGCGCCCACCATGGAGCCAACCGTAGCCCAAATGAAGGCGGCAATAACGTTCATGGAACCCTGAGAAGAGGTGAAGCCAGCCAGGGGCAGAATAACCTCGGAGGGAATGGGCGGGAAGATGTTCTCAAGGAAAACACCCAGGCCCACGCCGGGGGCACCAATGGCCTCCATGAGAGAGATAATCCAGTCAATAATGCCCTGCAAGGCCTGACCTTTCTGTAGGGGAGGAGCGGACGCCTAAGCGCCGCCGAGACAAACTTCCTCTATTCTCACCCAAGAGCCTGAGAAAAGGGTAGTCCTAGGCTCTCAAAAGGCCGGGCTCTTGGTCACGTTTAGGTGGAGGAAAGTGCCTCTCATCTACTGCTTGTTGGGATAGTTCCTAGCCTTTCTGAGATTCCAGCTGAAGCTGACTAAAAAGCTGAGGGCAAGAGCAGGAAGCAGGAGGTAAGCCCAGGTGGGTGCAGGTTCGGTTGCCTGCTCAAAGAAGAACCGGAAAGAAGCCCAGGTTGCTATGGCAAAGCAGAGTAAGGAAGCCAAGGCGCTCAGAGCGTATTTTGAGGACTCTGGTGTGCTAGCTATCTTCTTGAATAGATGCTTCATTGCGCTGAGCCTCCTTTATTCTGCAAGCAGTGCCAGCGGGACCACTAGAACCCCGTCCTGACGTCGGTAAGCAGTAGGGCCTGTAGTGACAACCACCAGGTTACTCACATCTGGCCCAGCTTCCTTACGCAGCCATAAGAGATGACGGACGTCCGAGTCGGTAACATGAGGGGTCAGCTTGACCTCAATTCCAAGAACCTGCCCCTCCGGCCCCTGAACAATCAAATCTATTTCCTTGTCTCCCTTAGGGGTACGCAGGTGGCTCACCGTAGCGTCAGCTGCCTGTGCGGCCGTCCGTACCGTCAGTGTTACCAAAGACTCGAAGAGAGGACCCGCCATATGGGCCCCCCGATTGCTTGAAAAACTGTGGGTTCCCAAACCTAGAAGACGCGCAGCTAAAGCAGGGTCAGCAAGCTGATGCTTAGGCGAAACAGCCAGCTTAGTGAATTCGTTATTGATGGGTGTCCATCCAGGAACAGGATCCAGCAACCAAAGCTTGGTCAGAAAATCCCGATAGGTGGCGGTCGTGGTTTTAGCAGGTTGACTTCCGTCACCGGCGGTCGTGGCATCAAGCAGACGAGAGTAGCTGGTAGTAGTAGAACTTGCCGCAGCGTAGGCAGTCAACCAGCGCCTAAAGGTCTCTGGGTGCCTTACAGTGTAGCCAGAATCAGGTAGGTCCTTATCAATGATGCGAAGTAGGTAGGAGTCTAAAAGGCGCCTGCGAATCTGCGGTGCAGCCTGAAAAATACCAGGAAACCCACTGTTCACAATGGCAGAAAAATATTGGCTCAACCCGGCCTCTGTGCTTTGCTCCCCGAGAGGAATCTCTTCCCCCATGAGGAGGGCAGAAAGGCTGACAGGACTTTGGGGGCGGTAACGCTCGTAGTAGGTGAGAGGACGCATTCGTAAACTAAGAATCCTAGCTGCCCCGCTGTGGGTGTTGTTGCCCTGACTAGGGGTCGCACTTCCAGTCAGGAGGAAACGACCGGCCGGTGCCCCCGCGTCTACCTGCCTGCGAACAGAATCCCACAGGCTAGGGGCGTACTGCCACTCATCCAGGAGGATAGTGCCCGGCTTAAAGCTGGAGAAAGTGGGGTCTGCCTCTGCAATGTTTCTCTGATGCTCCTGATCAAGCTGAAGCTTAGTTGCGGCGTAGCGGCTGGCAGTATCTGTTTTGCCCACGCCCTTAGGGCCGTCAATAGCGATTGCTGGGGCATAAGGGAGGAGGAACTCTAGCTCTTTATCTAGGGTTCTTGGGAGGTATCTTTTCTCTGGTTCTGACATGGGTAAACTACCAATTTTCCGTCTTCTACGC
>DKXC01000012.1:0-8569 GCA_002492045.1 Micrococcaceae bacterium UBA7136 | reverse complement strand
TTCTACGCTACCAATTTTCCGTCTCCTACGCTACCAAAATTCCCATCAAGGGCCCAGGTGGGTGCGCCCCAAGCCCCCAAAGCTAGACTGGTGTGCATGAGCTACGACCCAGAACTAGGTGCCCCCTACCGCACCGAAACCATCAAGCTAGGCCAGGACGCCGAAGGGCCCCTGGTCGCCACCCTTATCCAGCGGCCAGCCCAGCCCCACACCGCCCAGCCCGGCAAGGCCGTCCTCTACCTGCACGGCTTCAGCGACTACTTCTTCCAGCGGCAACTAGGCGACTGGTGGGCCGACCGCGGCTACACCTTCTACGCCCTAGACCTCCGCAAATACGGCCGCTCCATTCGCCCCGGCCAAACCCCCAACTACACCCAAAACCTGGCCGACTACTACCAAGACCTAGACGCCGCCTGGCAGCTCATCCACCAACGAGACGGCCACCAGCAGATCACCTTCCTGGCTCACTCCACCGGCGGACTCATCGCCTCCCTCTGGGTCAACTCCCGCCAGCCAGCCCAGCTACAGGCCCTCATCCTCAACTCCCCCTGGCTAGACCACTTCAACCACCCCCTAGAGCGGGCCCTAGCCACCAGCGCCGTCAGCCAGCTAGCCCGCCTCAAGCCCCGCGCCATCGTCCAGAAGGCCAGACCGGACGGCTACACCAGCGCCCTCCACCGGGACTACGGTGGCCTCTGGGACTTCAACCTGGCCTGGAAACCCCGTGAAACCCCCGACATTTACGCAGGCTGGCTAGCTGCCATCCGCCGCGGCCACAAAGAGCTTCAAGCCGGGCTTAACATCCGGGTACCTATCCTGCTGCTGACCTCAGCCCGCTCCGGCAAGCTCAAAAACCCCGGTGACCGGCACGACTTTGACGCCATTCTTAACGTCCAAGGAATCCGCCGCTACGCCCTGGGGCTAGGGCCGGACGTCCATAGCCGAGTTATCGAAGGGGCCGTGCACGACGTCTTCCTCTCGGCAGAAGCCGCCCGCACGCAGGCCTACCAGGCCCTGGCTGACTTCACAGACCAGCTAGAGGGCCACTAGGCTAACCAGCTCCCAGCTCTTGCCCGGCTTAGACACCGCACCGCAGGAAGCCGGACGGGCCTCCGTTGGGCGGGTTCGGGCTGTTGTCAGCCAGGCCCGACCATCCCGGTGGGCCACGTGGGCCGCAAACAAGCCAGGCTCGGTAGCCTCCATGAGCTGAGGAGACAGGTCATCCGGCCCCGGTGACTCCCCAGCTGCTTCTAGTTGCTGGCGGACGGCCAGCTCAGCCACCTGCTCCACCGGCGCATGGGAGGCCCGACCCCGTAAGCCCTCCAGGGCCACCCGCCCAGCGGCAGAAGCCTGAGCCGCAGCCAAGGCAGAAACAAAATTCAGCCGACCATAGGTGTAGCCCGTCGGCAGAGAAAGCGCCACCGGGGCAAAACGATGCCCGCCCGTATGGGAGCACTCCCAAACGTCCACTCCCTCAGCTCGCTGATCCAGAAAAGCCGCAATGGGCCTGCCCCGCACGGCACAGCAGAGGTCCCGCTTGGAGTGGGCACAGACCAGAAAAAGAGGCTGATCAGACAGCCTGACCCCCGGAATCTGATCCGGCTGCCCCAGGGGTAAGGTCAGCAAATCTCGTGCAGACCCCACCTCAAAAGCCCAGAGCCTGGTGGGGGTAAAATCCTGCCCGCCGGTTTCAGCCAGAAAGACCCGGAGACGCTGAGGGGCAGTGGAAGCATCCCGCCGCCCCGGCTTGCGAATCAGTAGCAACCTGGCCCCTAAACCCTCTAGTAGCTGGACCAAATCGGCTGAAAGTTCAGGCCCAAAAACTGAGCCGTCCAGAATATCCCGACCCCAGGCCCCCGGGTTTTCAAGCAGCAGCCAGGCCTGCTTCTGGGCTGCTGTGCCAGCCAGGTTCTCCCCGGCGTCCAGGGAGCAGGAGCCCAAGGGGGGTAGGGGCGCTCGCGGGGTCTGGTGCTGCTCCTGGTTGGGGCAGTCGGTCAGGGCCGGGCAGGAAAAACTCATCTCACCAGTCTAGTCTGAATTAGAAAAAACTTCTGTGACCTATCTGAGGGGGTAATCTAGTGGCATGACCTCCTCAAGCGCCAGTAGCAGTCAAGAAAACCAAGACCAGCAGCCCGTCCGCCTGGACGCCTGGCTCTGGGCTGTCCGCGTTTTTAAGACCCGTTCCCTGGCCTCTAGTGAGGTTAAGGCTGGGCATGTGAGGATCAAGGGTGAAGCCGCCAAGCCCTCCCAGAAAGTTCGGCCCGGTGACACTATTACCGTCCGCTACCCGGGCTGGGAGCGGGTGCTGATTGTGCGTAAAACCCTGGCCAAGCGGGTGGGTGCCCCGGTTGCTGTCACCTGCTATGAGGATATTTCGGCCCCCAAGCCGGCCTACCTGACTTCTGGGGCCCTGCCTCGCCGGGCGCGGGGGAGCGGACGCCCGACTAAGACTGAGCGGCGGGCTCTGGATAAGTTGCGGGGCTATCAGAAAGACTAGATAGATAAGTTACTACTGAGTAAACTTAAGCCCTAATATGTCCTGAGCTATCTAGGGAAGGCCAGGGCAGATAAAACTTAGGGGGAAACTATGGACTACGAGATCAGGCCACCGAGGCCAGAAGAGGCCCCAGCCTGGGAGAAACTGCGCCTAGTCTCCTGGCGAGAAGCCTACTCAGAGACCTTCAACCCCCATATGTTCAAGGTACAAGAAGAGCAGCTTTCAGCCCGCGCCCAAGGCTTCGCAGACTGGCTGGCCTCTACCGGCGGCACCGCCCAAGACGTCCAGGCCCAGCTAGGCCAGAAACGGCGGGCCCTGGTAGCGGCCCGTACCGACGGCGAATCTAGCATGCTGACCGGCCAGCGGGCGGACGGGCGCCAGGCCAGCTCAGATATTAGCCCCCTGCTGGGCATCGCCTTCGCCTCCCAAATGCCTACCGAGCCCCAAAGACTAGAGATGCTCTACCTGCTGCCTCAGGCCTTTGGAACCGGCATCGCCCAGGCTCTCATGAATCAGATTCTGGAACCTGGCCCCGCTGAAGTAGAGGTGCTAACCGCTAATGCTCGCGCTATTCGCTTCTACGAAAAAGAAGGGTTTAGCATTAGCCGAACAGAAGAATTTGCTGGCCGCAAAAGCTACATTATGACAAGGAAAACACTATGAGCACCCCTCTAGGTCGCCCCGCCCTCAATCGAGATACCACCGTCTGCATTTCCCTTTCGGGACGCCCCTCTAATCACGGCATTAAGTTTCATAATTACCTCTACGAAAAGTTTGGCCTGGATTTTCTCTACAAGGCCATGACCACTAAGGATATTGAGGGCGCTATTGCCGGGGTCAAGGCCTTAGGGATTCGGGGTTGCTCTGTTTCTATGCCCTTCAAGCAGGCTGTTATTCCCCTGATGGACGAAATGGATCACTCTGCTGAGGTCATTGGGGCCGTCAATACTATTGTCAATACTGACGGCTACCTCAAGGCCTACAATACGGACGTCATCGCGGTGGCATCTCTGCTGGCCTCTAACCAGGTGGACCCTTCCCTACCCTTCCTGCTGCGGGGCTCTGGCGGTATGGCTGCCGCCGTGGCCGGAGCCTTCTATGATGCCGGCTTCCGGCAGGGCACCATCATTGCCCGCAACCCTGAGGCTGGCCCGGCCCTGGCTGCCCGTTACGGTTACGACTGGGCGCCAGAGCTAGGTGAATTGACTGCCCCTATTCTGGTCAACGTCACCCCGATTGGTATGGAGGGCGGCCCTGAAGCCCAGGATTTGGCCTACCCTCTGGAGGCTATCCAGGCTGCCCAGCTGGTTTTTGATGTGGTGGCCCTGCCGGTAGAAACCCCCCTGATTCAGGCTGCCCGGGATGCTGGCAAGCAGGTTATTACCGGTGGCCAGGTGATTGCCCTGCAGGCGGCTGAGCAGTTCCGCCTTTACACCGGTCAGGAGCTGACCGAGGCCGATGTGCTTGAGGCAGAAGCCCAGGCTAACTAGTATCTATGCCTTCTAGTACATATAGGGGGCAGGGGTCTAGCCTGAATCGGCAGATCCTGGCCCTGGCCCTACCGGCCTTCGGCGCCCTCATTGCCTCCCCCCTGCTGGTGCTGGTGGACTCAGCCCTGGTGGGTCACCTGGGCTCCCTGCCCCTGGCCGGCCTGACCCTGGCTTCTAGCCTGACTCAGACCCTGGTGGGGCTCATGGTCTTTCTTGCCTATTCCACTACCCCGGCCGTGGCCCGCTTTCTGGGGGCTGGACGACTGGAGGACTCCTTCCGGGCAGCTAAGAACGGACTCTGGGTGGCCCTGGGCTTGGGTCTGGCCCTGGCCCTCTTGCTGGGGCTCACCGCTGACCCTCTTCTGCTGGCCCTAGGCGCCCAGGGGCCTGTGCTGGATGTGGCTCGAGCCTATCTGCTTCCCTCTCTACTGGGCCTACCAGCCATGCTGCTGGTGCTGGCGGCAACTGGTGCCCTGCGGGGCTACCAGGACACCCGGACCCCCCTCTGGGTGGCTAGCCTGGGTGCCCTGCTGAACGCTCCCCTGAGTTGGACCCTGATTTACCCCCTGGGCTGGGGTGTGGCTGGTTCTGCCCTGGCTACTGCCCTGGTGCAGTGGGGCATGGCCCTGGCTCTGCTGCTGGCCCTGCGGGGTAGGCGTCCGGTGGGGGCTTCGCTGGCTCCTGACTGGGCCGGGGTGCTGGCTGTTTTTCGGGTGGGTGGCTGGCTCATGTTGCGGGCCTTGAGTATTCGCACGGCCCTGCTGGCAACGGTGCTGGTGGTGACGGCTCAGGGGCCTGAGAATCTGGCCGCCTACCAGTTGACTATGTCTTGTTTTAACCTGCTGGCCTATGCCCTGGATGCTTTGGCGATTGCGGCTCAGGCCCTGCTGGCTAAGGAGCTGGGGGCCAGGGACTTGTCTGATCGGGCCCAGGTGCGGGCTGTGGTGGGTTTGAAGAATCGGCTGGTGGGCTGGAGCCTGGGCTTTGGCCTGGTGACGGCCCTGGTCTGCCCTCTGATTGGTTTTGGCCTGGGGCCGCTGCTGAGCCCGGATGGACGGGTTCAGTTCCTTTTTGCCTTGTCTCTGCTGGTGCTGGGTTTGGGTCAGCCGCTAGCGGCCTATGTTTTTATTCTGGACGGGGTGCTGATGGGGGCCCAGGATACCCGCTACCTGGGCTTGGCTAGTCTCTTTAACCTGCTGGTTTACCTGCCAGTTCTGGCCGGGTTAGGGGGCTGGTGGGCCTCCGGTGGCCTGGCTGCCTGGGTGGAGGGCCTGCCTGCTGGTGTGGCGGGGGAGGGGCTGGACGCTGCGGCCTGGGCCTATCTTCTGCTCTGGGTTGCTTATGCTTTGGTCTATATGGGGGCCCGTGGCCTAACTCTGGGTCTACGTGACCGCAGCCAGGTCTGGGTGAAGTAGGGACATTCAGGGTAGGTGTGGATTGATGGGAGTCTAAAAGATTTTCCTTAAATTTGAAGAACCATCAATCTCTGTGCTACATTCGAAGTGAGTCAAGATAATGACTCAAATCATAACAAAGGAGTTATCATGGGAAAGTTTTTCTCGAAGGTTGCCTCTGCGGTTGCTATTGCCGGACTGGCGATTTCAGGACTCAGTTTTTCTGCGCCGTCCGCGGAAGCAATGGGCTGTGGCTATCAAGTATTTGGGAACGATTATTGGTATAACCACTGTGGTTCCGGAAATGTAAAGATTAAGATTGATCGAGTTGTTGGATCAGAATATAAGTGCGTTGGGCCGGGTGCGACTCCGATTGACCGAGGGTTCTGGCGACCAACGAACGCATTTTACATTGATAACTGCTAGTATATACTTAGGTTAAGTTTACTGGCTAAAGTGGGGGTAGGTTTCCTGCCTCCACTTTACTTTTCTTTATGGTTGAAAGTAGGAAGTGTGGCGATGGGGATTTATCAGGGCAAATTTCTCATGTCGATACTTTTTGGAGTTTGTATTGCCACCCTTCGACTTCTGCTGCTTTCCTTTAATGTTGGGTATAATCCGGTTGATTATGGCGTCTATAAAGGTGCCTACGGGCTCCTTGTTGGAGGTCTGAGCCTTTACGGCAATGATGTCTATGGTGCCTATGTTGAGCATGGACTCCCCTTTGTTTACACCCCATTTTCCCTTATCCTTCTGGTGCCCTGGTACTATCTGCCTGAGCCAGTTGGAATCTTCATCTGGACCACCATTAATGCATCACTGCTATTTTGGATTGTAAAAATATCACTCCTCAATGCATCCACTGCAAGAGTATTTATTTACAGTTCAATCTTTTCGCTGTTTAACATCATTGCCCAGCATTTCATGTTTGGTCAAATAAATATAATACTTTGCTTGCTCTGTCTCTACGATATGACTCGTGATGGTGGAAAAGTTATTCCCAAGGGTTCCCTGGTTGGGGTTGCGGCAGGAATTAAGCTTACGCCAGCTCTTTTTATCCTTTTCTTCCTTTACGCAAGAAGGTGGAGAGAGTTTTATGTTTCTTCATGTGCATTCACTGCAACAGTAGCTTTGGGGTTTATTTTCACCCCGGCCAATACGGTTGATTACTTTGGTCAAAAGATCTTTACTCTTTCTTCGGTTGTTGACCTTGGGCAGAACTTCTCAACATCGGGAAATAGCTCCTTGCAGGGGATGATCTCTCGCTGGTTGGGGTACCAGGGAAGCCTGCTAGCTAGTTTTTCCTGTCTGCTTGCTATGTTGCTTGCCTTCAAGGTGGCAAAATACTATCTGGATAAAGGGGATAACTTAGCGGCAGCTAGCCTAATTGGTGTTACCTCCTGTCTTGTGTCGCCTGTTTCCTGGCTTCACCACTGGGTCTGGGCTGTGCCTGCAATCATCTGGTTAGCTAGGCAAGGTGGGGAGGGGGTTTATCTGGCTCTAATCTGGGCGTCCTTCTGTCTGATGCAAGGGACAGACCTGGGGGATTTCTTGGCTACTTTAGGATTCTCTCCCTTTGTTTACGAGCCACTCCGTTCTTCCCTGGTCTTATGCGGAGTCTTCTGGATTATCTACATGTCTTTCCTGTCAAAGGGTATGTCTAAGGCTCTAAGGTTTTCGGCGCCTTTGCGAGTAAGTGGATTTCAATAGGTCCCTATGGGATATATATAATCGCAGCTAGGTTTGGATGAGGTAGACTGAGGGTCATCTCAGAAGATGAACAAGGAGGTTCAGTGACGTGGCGACCGAATACGTCCCCAACTACGGAGACCTGGATGACTTCCAGTATGAGAGGTTAGTGCGAACCAAGTCTAGGGCCTATCAAATAGCTTGTTGGCAGGGCTATCTGGGAACCCATGAGTTTTTTCTAGGAAGACCCCTGAGAGGCTTCGCTATATTATCTATCTCCTATATTTCTTTTATGGCGCTTATCTGGAACATCCTTCTAGGGATTCCCTGTCTCATTCTAGTTATATCCCTCTATCTACGTAATATTCGGAAGATAGCTGAAAGTGATCCCAATGATCCTATATACGGAGAGATTTGTGGCCCTGTCTTCCATGCCTGTCACATGCTAGGGTCGTTCTCTATTCTCTGGGACATGAACTTCTGGAAGGGAAAAACACCTACTGATCCTCTTGATCAGTCATAATACTCAAAACAAGTAAGGTTATAAGGCCAGATACTAGAAGAAAAAGAGAGCCGGTATAGAGGGTCTGCCTAGTGCCTATCAGAGAAGCAGCCCCAGAGGTCAATAGATAGCCCAAAGGGATGAGACCAAAACTAGCGGCATAGTCTAGAGAAGATACCTTCCCTAAATCCTCCTTTGGTGTGGACTTTTGCAGATAAGTTCCCCAGCAAACCCCAGAAAGTTCCAGCCCCATGCCTGCCAAGAAAGAGAGCAGAAAAAGTAGAGCATGAGGAAGAAGAGAAGCAGACGCCAGAAGCTGAAGAGAAGGGAGAAGAAAGAAGAAGACACTCAGAGGGGCTAGATGCTTTTGCAGATTAAGCCTGATGGCTACCAGACTCCCCAGGATATATCCACCGCTGGTCAGAAAAGACATGCTAGTCCAAGTGCCCTCCCCCAGGTTTTGGGCTATCAGGGCCGGCTGGATGGCACCAGCTAGACCTGCCTGAAAAGGTAGGCTAAGAGCCCAAAACCCAATCAGGGCTAAAATTAACTTCCTGCTTCGTAAGAGCCTGAACCCCTCTCTCATGGCCTCAACCTGAGAAGCTGTCTTCTGTTCCTGAGAATCAGCCAGGGGGGCTTTGAGGGAAAACAGCAGAGGAACGGCAGCAAGAGTGGATCCTACAGCTAAGTAGGCAATCCAATTTCTACTCGGCAAGAAAAGAAAAAGACCATAAACAACCGGTGAAACTAAGGTGCCCATATTTCGGAAGGTTCTCACCAGGGCATTGGCAGAGAAAAGATCCTGCTCGGAGGCAAGAAAAGGTAGCAGGGCGTAGAGGGCAGGCCCACCAAAAGCCGACAGAAAGCCAGACACTAGCGAAAGAAGATAAACCCAGAAAGAACTCTCTTGCCAGTAAAGAGCTAAAAGTAAGAAAAGATTAGTGAGGCTTATTCAAAAGTCTCCCCAGCCGCCAAAAACACCAACCCCCGCACCACC
>DKXC01000063.1 GCA_002492045.1 Micrococcaceae bacterium UBA7136 | reverse complement strand
AAAGTCACCGGGCTTCTGGACGCTTGGGCGGGGGTTTATTTTTGCTGCTCTTCTTGCCGGGGCAGGCGGCTCTCAATCTCTTCTAGCTTGGTCAGGATCTTCTTCTGCAGAATGACCTGGGTACTCAGCAGGCTCATCAGCCAGAAGAAAAGCAAGATAGGCAGAAGGTAGATGAGCAGACCCATCACCAGTGTTATACCGCTCAAGACTCCAGGCCCAATATCAGAAAGCATCATCAACACCAATCACTAGACTATATGACACAGCTTACACCCAATGCGGGGTCAAGAAAAGGAGGGGAGAGCTCAAACCTCTCCCCTCCCCTAGCGCCATGAGCCAGCTAGAACCTACGAGCGGTTAATCGACTTAGGTTGCGTGTCTGCGATATTCGTGACTGCAGTACCGGCTAAGCGAAAGGCCACCCTACCAATCAGTAGGGCGGGCGGCCTTTTTCGGTTTTTAGAATCCGTAGGCTTTCATCAGGGCATCCGAGAAGGTCACCTGGTAAGGGAGGGCACGTAGTTTTACCTCATCGATATCAATACCGCGTTGAGTGGCTGCCTCAACGTACTCTTCCCAGGGGAAATCAACCTGGTAGGGAACATCTGCTTTGACTATAGTGAGGAGCTCATGGATAGCTTCGTCTGCCGTTTGATGCCATTTCCCTGGGGCATCTGGGTTGCCGTGCCAGAAGTTGGTGAGCCCCCGGTCCATGTTGAGCTTGATGAGTGAACCGTCTTGGAGCTTGAGGTATTGGGCAATACTTACACTGAGGGTAGGGCGGATATTTCCAGGCGGCGGGGTATCGAGGTCGCACATGATGATGAGTGCTATGACCGGTGTATTTTCGACAGAAAGCGGTTTGCTAGTGAGCTCAGACAGCTCTGTCTCCTCAGTCATTAGCGGACAGTAGCGGGGTGGAAAATTTGGCTTACTCATGCTGGCGAAATCCCAGAAGAAATAACCAAACTCAGCGGACATGGCTACCACCCATCACTAGACTATATGGCCCAGCCTTCACCTAATGCAGGGTAGAGAAAAGGAGGGGAGAAGTCGAACCTCTCCCCTCCCCTAGCACCATGAGCTAGTTAGAGCTTACGAGCTACAGCCCTACTAAGCTGACCCTACCGCTCGCAAGCTCGCGGAGTAAGAAATGGAATTCGCTCCGCTCATAGCCTCTACCGAGGCCCGCTGCGCTACGGCCTCGGAATAAATCAACTTTTTGCTTCGCCCTTTGGCGAAAAGTTGATTTATTCCCATTCAATTGTTCCCGGGGGCTTGGAGGTAACATCCAGAACCACGCGGTTAACCTCAGCCACCTCATTAGTGATCCGGTTAGAAATCTTGGCCAGCAGGTCATAAGGCAGACGCGACCAGTCAGCAGTCATGGCATCCTCAGAAGAAACCGGGCGCAGCACAATCGGGTGACCATAGGTACGGCCATCACCCTGCACACCCACCGAGCGGACGTCCGCCAGCAGAACCACCGGGCACTGCCAGATTTCCTCATCCATACCAGCCGCAGTCAGCTCCTCGCGCACAATAGCGTCAGCAGCCCGCAAAATATCCAGATTATGCTTATTAACCTCGCCAATTACGCGAATACCCAGGCCGGGGCCGGGGAAAGGCTGACGGGCAACAATCTTCTCAGGAACACCCAGTTCGCGGCCAATAGCCCGAACCTCATCCTTAAAGAGGGTCCGCAGGGGCTCAACCAGCTCAAACTGCAGATCCTCAGGCAGGCCACCCACATTGTGATGAGACTTAATATTGGCAGCGCCTTCGCCACCGCCAGACTCAACAACGTCCGGGTAGAGAGTACCCTGAACCAGGAACTTAATGTCCCCACCCTCAGAACCAATCTCAGCAATCAGCTTGCGCTGGGCGTCCTCAAAGGAGCGGATAAACTCCCGGCCAATAGCCTTACGCTTAGCCTCAGGCTCAGTCACACCCGCCAGAGCGCCCAAGAAACGCTCAGACTCATCAATAGTGACCACCTTGATGCCCATGGTGGAGGCATAATCCTGCTCCACCTGCTCCCGCTCGCCCTCGCGCAGCAGGCCATGATCAATAAAGAAACAGGTCAGCTGGTCGCCCACAGCCTTATGAACCAGGGCAGCAGCAACAGAAGAATCAACGCCACCAGACAGGGCACAAATCACCTGATTATCACCCACCTGCTCACGAATCTTAGCAACCTGCTCCTCAATAATGTTGCCGGTAGACCAGGTCTTCTTCAGCCCAGCAATATTGAAGAGGAAGTTCTCCAAAGCCACCTGACCGTAGTCAGAGTGCTTAACCTCAGGGTGCCACTGAACGCCGCCAAACTTACGGTCCTCGTCCACAAAAGCAGCAACCGAAGCACCCGGGGTCTTAGCCAGAACCTCAAAGCCCTCAGGGGCCTCAGAAACAGAATCACCGTGGCTCATCCAGACATTCTGAGTCTTAGGGGTGCCGGTCAAGAAGGAAGAATTAGCGGCGCAAACCTCAGCATCGGTTGCACCGTACTCCCGCAGGCCGGTCTTAGCCACAGTACCGCCCAAGGTCTGGGCCATAACCTGGAAGCCATAGCAGATACCAAAGACCGGAACACCAGCCTCAAACATGGCAATATCGCCCTTAGGGGCACCCTCCTCATAAACCGAGGAAGGACCACCGGACAGAATAATAGCGGCCGGGTTCTTAGCCAGCATCTTCTCGGTGGGCATAGTGTGAGGCACCAGTTCAGAATAAACCCCGGCCTCCCGCACACGGCGGGCAATCAGCTGGGCATACTGGGCACCGTAGTCTACGACCAGGACGGGGCGCTCTTCCAGCACCTCCGCTGAATTCTCAGTAGTCACAGAAACATACCTTTTCTTTGTGGGACGCCACCTGCCCGGGCCTCAAACCCGAACCAAGCAGCAGGGAAATCTCTTATCCATTCTAGGGGCTAAGGCCCAGGGCCGCCTAGTAGCGCTTAGTTGCCTGGGGGTTAGCCGCCAGCAGGGCCAGGGTCTCAGCGTAAATCTTCCGCTCCACAATGAAGGAGAGGAAGGGAACCACGCCGCCCAGAGCCATCACAATCATCTGGGGCAGGGCCCAGCGCATGAGCAGCCAGAGACGGAAGCAGGAAATCAGGTAGACCACATAGAACCAGCCGTGCACGATCAGGATCCAGGTGGAAATATTGACTCCGCCCTCCAGGTTGCCGGTCTCAAGGTTGAGCCAGCCCAGGGCCACCGTCTGGCCGCTCTGGGCGTCCGTCCCACCCGCAATCAGATCGTAGCCCAGAATATAGCGGGTGACCATCTCGGCCACCAGCAGCAGCAGGAAGCTACCAGAAATCCAGGCACACCACTTATAGAAGGTCAGGGCCCCCCGGATCTGGGACTCGGTGCCACCAAACTTCTTGCGGGCGGTGAAACCACCGGCCTCATGGGGGCTGGCAGGCCCGTCAGCTAGGCGGACCTTCTTACCGTCGGTCCGTTCCTGGGGACGGGGGCTAGGGTTCTCAGTCACGATTTTTCTCGCTACCTTCCTTGGTCACGGTCTTAGAAACTTGGTCAGAGTCTTGGTCGAAGAAATAGTAGGCCCCATCCTGGGGATCAAAATAGTAGGGGCGACCCGTGGCCTCATCCACCCAGTAGACTCCCTCATACTCGTAGTAGAGGGCTGGGTCAGCCTCCTTCTCGGCGGCGTCCTTGAGCAGACGCCACCAGAGGTAGAGGGCGAAGGCCGCAAAAATCAGCCATTCCAGGGCATAGAAGATATTGAGCCAGTCCACGGTCTCGTCGGTGACCTGGCGGCTGGTTACCTTCTCTAGAGAGGAATCCGTGGACAGCAGCTGGCTATCAGCGGGTAGGTTTCCCTCCGGAGTCAGGGGCAGCTGGCCGCTAGTCTCAGCCTGGGCCAGGATAATGCCGTTAAAGAGGGCAGCGTTCCAGATATTGGTCAGCTGGAAGGAAGCCACCGAGGGTAGGAGCCGCTCCCGCCCCCGGTCTTCTTCGGCCAGGGACTGGGCCGTCGCCGGGGCCTCATTACCCACCAGCCGGCCCGCTAGGGTGAGCTCCCCTTGAGGCTCAGCGGGAATCAGAGGCTGCTCCGTCCAGCCCCGCACCACGGCTAAACCCCGCGGCCCCTCCCCCAGGCTGGTGGTTACCTTTTGGCTGTCGGAGGGGGTAAAGAGGGAAACCACCCAGTAGCCCTCCTGCTCCCCCTGCCGCTTGCCAGCCACCAGGTAGGAAGAGCCCGCCTGGTAGCTACCGGTCACCTGCAGCATGCTGTCCACCTCACTGGCATCCAGGGGGCTGGCAGCCTGCAGAAGATCCTGGTAAGGACGCACCTGCTCCTTGAGGGGATCCTCACGCACCTGGCCCAGGGTAGAAGCGTTGAGCTGCCAGGAACTCAAGAGCACAAAGCCGCTGGCCAGGCTCAGAACCAGGAGCAGGCCCAGAATCCAGCGGGGGGTTAGGGCTAGCCTCAGCATGGGTGCAACCTCCAGGTGGATAATCGGGGCCAAAGAGAAGAAGAAAGGCCCCCGTGACCCGGTAGAGGGCCAGGGGGCAGGGTCCTACCTGACGTAGGGGGTGATGTTAACGTCGATCCGCTGGAAGGACTTGAGGTCAGTGTAGCCACAGGTAGCCAGGGCCCGCTTGAGGGCACCTACCAGGTTGCTGCTGCCGTCAGTGTAAGCTGAGAGGCCCTGAATAATCTCTTCCAGGCTGCCCACGGTGCCCAACTGAGTGCGGATGCCGCGGGGGAACTCCAGGGAATGAGCCTCATTCCCCCAGTACCAGCCCTTGCCCGGGGCCTCCTGGGCCCTAGCCAGGGGGGCACCAATCATGACAGCGTCAGCCCCCATAGCCAGGGCCTTAATCATGTCGCCGGAGCGTCCCAGGGAGCCGTCAGCAATGACCTGTACATAGCGGCCACCGGACTCGTCCAGGTAGTCGGAGCGGGCAGCAGCCACATCAGAGATAGCGGTTGCCATAGCAGCCTGAATGCCTAGGCCCCGACGGGTAGTCAGGGCAGCGCCACCACCGAAGCCGACCAGGACGCCAGCGGCACCGGTCCGCATCAGGTGCAGGGCCGGGGTGTAACCGGTGACGCCACCGACCATGACAGGGACGTCCAGCTCGTAAATGAACTTCTTCAAATCCAGGGGCTCCCGGCTGGCAGAAACGTGCTGGGCCGAGACCGCAGCCCCCCGAATGACAAAGAGGTCCACCCCGGCCTTGACCACGGTCTGGTAGAACTCCTGGGTGTTCTGGGGGGTCAGGGAGCCAGCCACAATAACCCCGGCCTCCCGGATTTCTTCCAGGCGGGCCTGAATCAGCTCAGCCTTAATGGGCTCAGAGTAAATCTGCTGCATGCGACGGGTGGCAGCCACCGGGTCGTCAGCAGGCAAATCAGTGATCTCATCCAGCAGGGGCTGGGGGTTCTCGTAGCGGGTCCAGAGGCCCTCTAGGTTGAGGACGCCCAGGCCGCCCAGCTTACCCAGGGCAATAGCGGTTGCCGGAGACATGACCGAGTCCATGGGAGCGCCAATGAAGGGAGTATCGAACTTGAAGGCGTCAATCTGCCAGCTGATATTCACGTCGCGGGCGTCCCGGGTGCGGCGGGAGGGCACCAGGGCAATCTCATCCAGGGAGTAGGTGCGGCGAGCGCGCTTGGACAGGCCGATATCGGTCATGGGTTTCCTTTCCGGGCCCCCGGTAGGGGCTATCTGGGCGGGCGGGCTTGGGTGCTAGGCTTGCGGGCCTTAGCGCCGGTAGTTGGGGGCCTCCACGGTCATGGTGATGTCGTGGGGGTGGGATTCCTTGAGACCGGCTGAGGTGATGCGGACGAACTGGCCCTTGTGCTTGAGTTCTTCGATGGTCTGGGCACCGACGTAGAACATGGTCTGACGCAGGCCGCCTTCTAGCTGGTGCAGGACCGAGGAGATGGGGCCGCGGAAGGGCACCTGACCCTCAATACCTTCGGGGATCAGCTTCTCTTCGCTGGAGACGTCGGCCTGGAAGTAGCGGTCCTTAGAGAAGGACTTCTTGCCGCCGCGGGACTGCATGGCGCCCAAGGAGCCCATGCCCCGGTAGGCCTTGAACTGCTTGCCGTTGACGAAGATCAGGTCGCCGGGGGATTCAGCGGTACCGGCCAGCAGGGAGCCCAGCATGACGGAGTCGGCACCTGCTACCAGGGCCTTGCCGATTTCGCCGGAGTGCTGCATGCCGCCGTCCGCAATCAGGGGGATACCGGCGGGGATAGCAGCCTTGGCTGATTCGTTGATGGCAGTGACCTGGGGGACGCCTACACCGGCGATAATGCGGGTGGTGCAGATGGAGCCAGGGCCTACACCCACCTTGACGGCATCAGCACCGGCGTCGATGATGGCCTGGGCGCCTGCCTTGGTGGCTGCCTGGCCGCCAACAATATCGACGTGGGCTACGGCCGGGTCCTTCTTGAGGCGGGCGATCATGTCGAGGACACCCTGGGAGTGGCCGTTGGCGGTGTCGACGAAGAGGGCATCTACACCGGCCTCGACCAGGGTCATGGCCCGCTCGTAGCCGTCGCCGAAGAAGCCGATGGCGGCGCCTACCCGCAGGCGGCCTTCTTCGTCCTTGGTGGCTCGGGGGTACTGTTCGGTCTTAGTGAAGTCCTTGACGGTGATCAGGCCGGTCAGCTTACCTGCGGCGTCAACCAGGGGCAGCTTTTCAATCTTGTTGCTGGCCAGCAGGTTGTAGGCTTCGTCCTTGCTCATGCCTTCGTGGCCGGTAATGAGGGGCATCTTGGTCATGATGTCCCGAACGTAGGTGGTCTCGAAGGTGGATTCGGGCAGGTAGCGGATATCGCGGTTGGTGATGATGCCCAGCAGGACGCCTTCGTCATCGACGACGGGCAGGCCGGAGACCTTGTAGCGGCCGCAGAGGGTGTCTAGTTCGGCGATAGTGGCGTCGGGGCCGACGGTGACCGGGTTGGTGATCATACCGGATTCGCTGCGCTTGACCCGGTCGACATGGTCGGCCTGGTCTGCAATGGAGAGGTTGCGGTGGATGACGCCCATGCCACCCAGGCGGGCCATGGCGATGGCCATGGTGGATTCGGTGACGGTGTCCATGGCTGCGGAGATGATGGGTGAGGCGATGGAGATGCGCCGGGTTAGGCGGGTGGTGGTATCGGCCTCGGAGGGGATGACCTCGGTGTTGCCCGGTAGCAACAGCACGTCGTCGTAGGTGAGTCCGGTAAAGCCGAAGGGATCTTCACTGAGGGCAGTGGGCAGTGACATGAATAGCTACCTTTCGAGGGTTCTTAGTGGGCGCGAGGCGACACTCTTTTAATACTAGTAGGCTTTTGGGTCCCTGGCGAGTGGCGGAGCTAATCGACTGGGAACCGGCGGCCTGACAGTTAAGGAAACTACTTTCCCTGTAAAACTATTCCCCGCTGGCAGCTGCCGTCTCCTCCAGCTCCTCCTGGCCCAGGTAGAAGTCTGCATCCAGCCAAATCTCCTCCCCATCTTCCGGGGCTAGCCCAGCCTGCACCAGTCCCTGCTCAGCCCTCTCTAGGCTGGCCAGAAAACGAGGATTAAAGTAGGGGCCCAGGGTGGCAACATAGGTAGCCGTAATGTGGTCATAGTCGAAGTAGGTGTAGATATTACCGATTGAGGCCGGGCAGCCATTATCAGGGCAGACCAAATCTGACAGGTTGAGGGCAGCAAAGCCAGGGTAAGCCTCCTGCCAGGCCAGCTGAGGGTCAGCATAGACGTCCTGGCCCGGGTTCTTGACGCAGTCCCCGCCCTGGGTCACCGAGTCCATGCAGTCCTTGTGCATCTGGGCCATGCGGGGAGTATCCCGGATACCAATAACACTGATACCGGCCTGGGTGTAGGCCTCCACCCGCTGCTGGGCATTAGTCAGCAGCTGATCAGGCTCATCGGCCAGGGCCTTAGAACCCAGCAAAACCACCGTATCGGGCTGGTAGGCCCGAATGAAGTGGTCCGTCGCTGTCGCCCACTCCTGACAGTTCTCGCCAGAAGCGTAGGCTTCGTTATCCTCAGCCCCCAGGAAGCAACCGCCCCGGGTCAAGGCCAGCACCTGCCAGTTCTGCTCCTGGGCCAGAGGACGCAGGGCCGTCATCCACATCTGCATATGGGAGTTACCCACCGCAATAATGGTCTTCTCAGCCTCAGGATTATGAACCAGGTAGTGGCATTCTAGGTTCTCAGGCAGGGCCAGATCGGGGGTCAGGCTAGAGCAGGACGGCCCCAGGTCAGCCCAGTCCGTATCCAGCACCGCCCGCACCGGAATAGTAATGGCGTCCTCGCTGCCCTGGTAGTGGTAGTTAACATCCAGGACGGCCGCCCCCACGTTATTGAGTTCCCGCTGGGTCTCAGCCAGGGCCACCCGGTCATAGATATTCTTTTTCCAGGAGTGAGCAGGAGCCAGCACCAGGCCCACGCTCAAGACCGCAACAGCCGCCCCGGCCAGGATGGAGCGGTTAGGCAGAGACCAGGAACTCAGGGGCTTCTCTACCAGGCTGGTCAGGGCCCAAGCCAAGACCAGGGACAAAAGTAGCAGAGCCATACCGGCCCCCCAGCCAGCCTTCTCCTGCTTGGTCTGGGAAAGATAAAAAATCAGCAGGGGCCAGTGGACCAGGTAGAGGGCGTAAGAATAAGAGCCCAGGGCCAGTAGAGGCTTGGCCGTCAGCAGCTTCTCAGGCCCAAAGCGGGTGCCGGTATCGCCAGCCAGGATAATGAGGGCAGCAGCCAGGGTAGGCCAGAGGGCCACATAGCCGGGGAAGCTACCGTTAACATCCAGCACAAAACCACAGGCCAAGATAGCCACAATACCCAGCCAGCCCAGAACCGCCCGCAGACCAGCAGGCAACCTGACCCAGGGAAGAGCCAGGGCCACCAAAGAGCCCAGGGCAAACTCCCAGAGCCTAGCCCAGGTATCAAAATAGGCCGTGGCCTGGTTACTAGCCGTCACCTCAATCGAGTAAGCCAGAGAGACAGCAAAAATCAGGCCAAAGACCAGAATCAGAGCCCCCCTCCCCCAGCGGCGGAAGCGACCCAAGACCAGGGCTAGGGCCCAAAAAACCAGGGGCCAGAGCAAATAAACCTGCCCCTGAACCGACAGGGACCAGAAATGACGCAGGGGCGAGGCCTGGGAACTATCGGCCGCGTAGTAATCCACCGCCTGCTCAATAGACCACCAGTTGTGCTGGTAGAACACCACGGCCTTAGCCTCATCCAGGATGGAAAGCCAGCGTTCTTCGGGCACAAAAATATAGGTGCCCAGCAGGGTCAGTAGGACCGTCAAAGAAGCCAGGGGAAGCAGGCGCTTAAAGACCCGCACCCAGTAAGTCAGCAGAGAGCGCAAGCCCAGAAAGCTACCCTTGCCCAGAATCCGTCCCTCGGTCAGGCGGCTAGCCCAAGAAGAGGTCAACAGAAAGGCCGAAACCAGCAGA
>DKXC01000128.1:13052-17695 GCA_002492045.1 Micrococcaceae bacterium UBA7136 | reverse complement strand
TCCTTACTTTTGAATAAGCCTCATTTAGTTTTTGCAATCTTTAACGGACTTGTCCTGCAGTTAGAGGTGCCCGGCTCTAAGGATTCCCCCTTTCCCTACTTCTTTCTCAATATCAACCAGTACGGCTGGGAAACCGTCATCCAGAATTGCCTAGGAATCTTCCTGGGCTACCTCCTGGCTGGCTACCTCATAGTGGCTATGAAGCGCCTGCTGGGGCCTGAGCCTAAGCTAGCTCCTGCCGCTTGGACGAAATCACGCCAGTCACAAAACCAGCCAGGTGCAGGCCACCGTAGAAGCGGGCGTGCTCAATCTTGACGCAGCGGTCCATGACCACATTCAGACCAGCCCGCTCACCAATCTCAGCTGCCTCCTCATTCCAGGAGCCCAGCTGCATCCAGACCGTCTTAGCCCCCAAATCCACGGCCTCCTGCACCACGCCCGGCAGGTCTTCGTGGCGGCGGAAAATCTCAACCAGATCAGGCACCACCGGCAGGTCAGCTAGGGAAGCATAAACCTTCTGGCCCAGCACCTCCTTACCCTTAGCCGCCAAAATAGGGTTGACGAAGTAGAGGGTGTAGGGGCTAGAAGACAGCAGGTAGGTGGCCACAAAGTAGGAGGAGCGGGAAATCTTATCGCTCATGCCCACAATGGCGATGGTCTTGGTGGAACGCAGAATATTGAGTCGTTCCGGGGCGGACGGCCCCTGCCAGGTGCGGACCTCAGTCATCTTAGGCCTCCTTCTTGGGCGCAGGAATCTGACAGGCGGACGGGGCTGGGCCAGTAGCTTCCCTCTGGCGGGCTGCTCGCTCGGCTGCATGGGCAGCAGCATCAGCCTCTAACTGGGCCTTGAGGGCAGCAGCCTCAGCTTCTGCCTCGGCCCGGCGGGCCACCAGCTCATCGGCACTAGCTGGGCCTACTACCTGGCCGTCGTGGCTGCGCCCAGAGGCCAGGGTCAGGGCCTGGTCTAGGTCCCAGATAATGTCTTCGGGGTCTTCCAGGCCCACAGAAATACGGATCAGGTCTTCACCCACGCCGCCAGCTGCCAGTTGCTCGGCGGTCAGCTGCTGGTGGGTGGTTGAGGCCGGGTGCAGCACCAGGGTGCGGGCGTCACCAATATTGGCCAGGTGAGAGGCCAGCTGCAGGTGGCCAATGAACTCGGCGCCTACGTCTCGGCCGCCAGCCTGCCCAGTGCCAGCCACCCCAAAGGAGAAGACCGAGCCAACACCCAGAGGCAGCAACTGCTGGGCCCGCTCATAGTGGGGGTGGCTGGGCAGGCCCGCATAGTTGACGTAGGAGATGCGGGCGTCCTGGGCCAGCCAGTCCACTACCTGCCGGGCATTGGCCAGGTGGGCGTCCATGCGCTGGGGGAGGGTCTCAACCCCCTGCAGAAGATTAAAGGCAGACTGGGCGGGCAGGGAGGGGCCAAAATCGCGCAGCTGCTCAGACCGCAGCTTGGTCAAGAAACCGTACTCGCCGAAGTTACCCCACCAGGAAATATTGTTGTAGGAGGGCACCGGCTCGGTCATGGTGGGGAACTTGCCGTTACCCCAGTTGAAACGGCCAGACTCTACCACCACACCGCCCAGGGTGGTGCCGTGCCCGCCCAGGAACTTCGTCACCGAGTGGATGACAATATCAGCCCCGTGCTCGATGGGACGGATCAGGTAGGGGGTAGAGAGGGTAGCGTCCACCACCAGGGGAATATCATGACGGTGGGCCACCTGGGCCAGGCCGGGCAGGTCAGCCACCTGACCGGAGGGGTTGGCCACGACTTCGGTGTAGAGGGCCTTAGTTTCAGGCCGAATAGCGGCCTCAAAATCTGCCGGGTTGGTGCCGTCCACAAAGGTGGTCTCGATACCAAAACGGCGCAGGGAAACATCCAGCTGGGTGATGGTGCCGCCGTAGAGGTTAGAGGAGGCAACGATATGGTCGCCAGCCTGGCAGAGGGCGGCAAAGGTGATGAACTCGGCGGCCATGCCGGAGGCGGTGGCGACTGCGCCGATCCCGCCCTCCAGGGAGGCGACGCGTTCTTCGAGGGCAGCCACGGTGGGGTTGCCCAGGCGGGAGTAGATGTTGCCGTACTTTTGCAGGGCAAAGAGGTTGGCGGCGTCCTCAGCGTCCTTAAAGACGAAGGAAGTGGACTGGTAGATGGGGACGGCCCGGGCGCCGTGCTCGGCATCGGGGGTGCCCCCGGCGTGCAGGGCGCGGGTGCGGAAACCAAAGGTGTGTTCTGCCATGCTTCTTCCTTGGGCTGGGTCTGCTTCTTTACCCCTAATCTTTGCCCAAGTGGGGCTCTGGCTTCCAGCTTGTTGCGTCAGATGACTTTGTTACGAAGAGTGACAGGTTTGTGGGCCAAAATGGGGGCTTCTTTGGGCCTCTTTGGCCTGCCTAGCCAGGCCTCTAAAATCTCTTATCGTGAGAAAATATGAGCTATGAGTTTTGAAGAGCACTCCGAGCTTCCCCCGCACCTACTGGCCCTGGCCCAGCTCACTCACTGGCATGCCCGCTCGGCCCAGCAGCCCCTGGAGGTCCGCTTCCAGGTAGAGGGCAAGCAGCTTGAAAACCTCAGCTACGGCATCACCGGCCAGTCCCAGCTCCAGGCGCCCCTACCCTTCCAAGCAGCCGCCACTCAGGCTGTCAAGCAGCTGGTTGAGGCTGGCTCCTTTGACGCTCACTACGACGTCCGCATCAACTCCAGCCCCGAGGGGCAGCTGGTCATCAAGCAGCGGCCCCTGTCTGCTAGCGGCCCTGAAGAAGCTCCAGCCCCTCAGCCTGCCGTCAGCCACAGCGGCCTGCAACTGCGCGCCGCCCTGCTCAAATACCAGCACACTGGCGGCTACAATGCCCAAGAAATTGCTGCCCAAGAGGCTGCCCTCGGGGTAAGCTTCACCCCCGATTTCAAGTTTTACCGGTCCCTGGTCAAGGAGGGCCTGGTAGCCCACTACCTGGGCCAGGAGGTCTACGCTTCACCGGCTGAGGCTGATTTTGGTGCCTCCCAGATTCCGGCCGGCAGCCCCCTACCTGCCGGCGGGGACGCCGCTGTTCAGGGCCTGCTGACCCATAGACTCTGGGTAGAGTTTGCCCACAGCGACCAGCAGCTCTTTGCCCTAGATTTTGCCCCGGCCGCCCAGGGGCAAGTGGGCCAGGTACTAGCCCGCCAGAAGGGCCAGGCCAGCCTGCCGGTCAAGGTCGCTGATTCTCTGGCCGACTTCATTATTGGGGTAGTTCCCGCCCAGCCTGCACCGGTTACTGCTGGACGCAAACCCGGGCAGACCCTAGCCTGGGCTGGTCAGGTGGAGGCTGTGGCCCTGCCTGCTCTACTAGGTTGGACGCTGGCCCCCAGCACCGTCTACCGTCTAGAGGAAGACCAGGAGCCTGAAGAGCAAGCCCCGCTTGAGGAGCCAGTAGCCCCCAGCTCGGAGACCCAAGCAGAGGGCGAATCTGAGGCTTCAACCGTTCAGGGTCTCTTCTCAGAACCCTTGGCTGAAGAACCTGCTCTTGGCTACCTAGCGGTTGAATCTCAAGAAGCCGCTGAGGTAGAAGATGAGCCGGGCACCAGCCGTCCTCAGGTGGCCTCCCTGGCAGATCAGGTGGCTTCTTTGGCTACCTCACCCATCACCCAGGTATCAGTTCCCCAGAGCCCCCTGGAGCCAGCTCAGCCTGCTACTGCTTCACTGGCCCAGCAGGAAGCTGCCCCCTCCCAGGAAGCCCAGGACCTAGACCCCGGAGTGGCCCGTAATCCACTTTCTCCCGAGCAGCAGGCCATGGCCCAGTCGATGGCTACCCTGGCCTTCGGTAGCAAGGAGGAGCGGGAACCCTATTCTGACCCTGAAAGCCCTAGCCCCCGCCACAAGCTAGCTAGGGAAGAAGAGAGCCAGGTACCCCAGGAAGAGCCTAGTGAGCAGGGCAAGCTGGTTTCTGCCCTCCGCAAATTTTTCATTGGTGACTAGGGGAAAGGGCAGGCTAGCTCTTCCCTCTAGGCTGGTCAGGGCCTAGACTGCCTAGAGTAGACCTAGACAAGGAGAGACCGTGGCCCGTATTCCCCGTGACTCAATTGGTAGCACCCCCCTAGAGGTATTTATCCCAGCCCCGGGCGCCAACCCGGCTGACCCTCAGGACGCCCAGCGTCAGGCCTTCCTGGAGGAGGCCCAGCAGCTGCTAGAGGCTGGCCTGGATATCGCTGTCTACTCTCCCGAGAGCTACCCGTCAGCCTTTACCGACTGTGAGCCGGTTGCTGACCAGCTGGCCATGAGCGGCCAGGAGGTTCTGCCTATCTTGCTGGTGGAGGGCCTGGTCAAGGTCTCTTACATGTACCCTACGGCCGAGCAGCTGCGCCGCTTTTCCCATTTCCAGCAGCTCAAGCCCAAGGAGCCGGTTAATGCTGCCGCTGCCGCCTGTGGTGGTGGCTCTGACCAGGCTATGACTGCCCCCAGTCTGGAACCGGCTGGTTTTGCAGCCGTGCTGGCGGGTGTCACCCCCCAGCCTCAGGGTGGCCCTGACATGGGTGGACGGGTCAACCTCTTGGGCGCTGCTGGCGGGGATGCTGGCCAGGGTGGAGGCTGCTGTGGTGGTTCCTGCGGCTGCGGTGGCCACTAGCTCCCTATGAACCCCACCAGATAGGCTGAGGCCCCCTACCAACTTAG
>DKXC01000128.1:0-12733 GCA_002492045.1 Micrococcaceae bacterium UBA7136 | reverse complement strand
AGGCTGAGGCCCCCTACCAACTTGGTAGGGGGCCTCAACCTTTTCCATGAGCCCGCCGAGCTAGGCCAGCTAGAGGCTAGATGACCGCGCTACGCAGGGCCCGGATAGCCACCTGCAGGACGGCCAGGCGGGGGCTGCCGTCCTTAGCCGGAGCAGCCTGCTGAATCTCCTGCAACATGGAATCCACGCGAGAAACTCGAACCGGGTGCTGACCAACCCAGGCCTCCAGGGCCTGGTCTCCGCTAGCAGAAGCACCAGCATCCGCCTGAACAACGTTCAGAGCCAGGGAGGCAGTGATCTCGTAGAGGGAGTCCCGCAGAGAGGAGCGGGCCAGGGTCTCCCAGCGGTCGTTGCGGGGCAGGCGAGAAATCGTGGTCAGCAGCTCGTCCACCTTGAAGCGGTCGTAGACCGAGTAGTAGACCTTAGCCACGCCGTCAGTCTCCAGGTCGTTAGCCCGGGCAATACGCACCACATCCATGAGAGCGAAAGCCTCAAAGCTACGAACCCAGCTGACCAGCAGCTCCTCCGGCAGGCCCCAGGACTCAGCCAGGGCACGGCGACCCTGAGCCCGGGTGCGGGTGCCCTCAGAGAAGTACTGGTTGAGAGAAGGAATCAGCTCGGTCACAGGCTTGAAACGGTCAATAATCTCGGCCAGGGGCAGGCCCGCCAGAATAGAACGCTCAGCCAGGAACCAGCGGGTCAGGCGGTCCAGGATTCGCTGCCAGTCGCGAATAACAGCCTGCCAGCCCTCTAGCGGGGTAGAAGCCGGCAGATCGCGGTGCAGCTGGGCAGAGCGGTCAATACCGAATGTTTCACGGGAAACATAGAAGGCCCGAGCCAGAGAATCAACCCCAACACCGGTCTCTTCCAGGGCACGGAAGACATAGGTGATGCCGCCCAGATTAACCATCTCGTTAGCAACCCGGGTGCAGATAATCTGCTTACGCAGGGGGTGGTTACGGATCTCGTCACCGAAGCGCTCCACCAGGGCAGGCGGGAAGTAATCCTCCAGCACAGACTCCAGGTAGGGGTCGTCCGCAATATCGGTTGCTTCCAGCTGCTCAGTCAGGTGAATCTTGACGTAGGCAGCCAGCACAGCCAGCTCAGGGCCGGTCAGGGTCTTACCGGTCTTAGAGTAACGCTTGCGAATCTCCTGATCGGTGGGCAGGAACTCAACCTCCCGGTTAAGGCCAGCCTCCCGCTCCAGCTCCTGAATCAGGCGGATGTAAACCTCAACACCGGGCACAACCCCGTGCCGCTCAGCCTGCAGCAGGACGTTCTGCTCCCGGTTGGTCTTGAGCACCTGCTGGCCAACCTCTTCACGCTGGGCCTCAATAAAGGCGGCCCGCTCCTCGGCGCTGAGCTTACCGGCGCTGACCAGGCGGTCTACCAGAATCTTGATGTTCACCTCGCGGTCAGAGGTCTCTACACCAGCAGAGTTATCAATCGCATCGGTGTTGAGAATAATGCCCTTGCAGGCGGCCTCAATACGGCCCAGCTGGGTGAAGCCTAGGTTGCCGCCCTCGCCCACAATCCGGGCCCGCAAATCGCGGCCGTCCACCCGGATAGCGTCATTGGCCTTGTCGCCCACCTGGGCGTGAGTCTCGCTGGAACCCTTAACGTAGGTGCCAATACCGCCGTTGTAGAGCAGGTCTACCGGGGCCTTAAGGATGGCAGATAGCAGCTCGGTGGGGGCCAGCTCGGTGACGCCCTCCTCCAGGCCCAGAACCTCGCGTACCTGGGGTGAGACCGGAACAGACTTAGCGCTACGGGAGTAGACACCGCCACCCTCAGAAATCAGCTCAGGGTTGTAATCAGCCCAAGAAGAACGAGGCAAGTTGTAAAGGCGGACTCGCTCCTGGAAGGAGACCTGAGCGTCCGGGTTGGGATCCAGGAAGATGTCGCGGTGGTCGAAGGCAGCCACCAGGCGGGTAGCCTCAGACCGCATCAGACCGTTGCCGAAGACGTCGCCGCTCATGTCACCAATACCAACCGCGGTGAACTCCTGGGTCTGGCAGTCCTGGCCCAGCTCAGCAAAGTGGCGCTTGACTGACTCCCAGGCGCCGCGGGCCGTAATGCCCATAGCCTTGTGGTCGTAGCCCACAGAACCACCGGAGGCAAAAGCATCGCCCAGCCAGAAACCGTAGTCGGCGCTAATAGCGTTAGCAGTATCAGAGAAGGAAGCAGTGCCCTTATCGGCAGCCACCACCAGGTAGTAGTCGTCGCCGTCGCGGGCCACCAGGCGGGGGTTACGTACCAGGGTCTCGCTGCCATCCGCCCCAATGCTCAGATTGTCGGTGACATCCAGCAGAGAGGCAATGAAGACCTTGTAGGACTCGCGGCCCTCAGTAATCCAGGCGTCGCGGTCGACGGCAGGATTAGGCAGGTTCTTGGGTACAAAACCGCCCTTAGCGCCGGTGGGAATAATAACCGAGTTCTTAACCATCTGCGCCTTGACCAGGCCCAGGACCTCAGTGCGGAAGTCCTCGCGGCGATCAGACCAGCGCAGGCCACCACGGGCCACCTTACCGAAGCGCAGGTGAACACCCTCAACCCGGGGTGAGTAAACGTAAATCTCGAAGAGAGGACGGGGCAGGGGAGCGAAATCAATCTCGCCCGGGGCCACTTTCAGGGCCAAGGACGGACGATCCAGGTAGGCGTTAGTGCGCAGGGTGGCCTTAATGACGGTGGCCAAGGCCCGCATGAAACGGTCAACGTCCAGGGTAGGAATCTGATCCAGCACAGCGGTCAGCTCCTGCCAGACCTGCTCACGGGCCTGCTCACGCTCCTGGTCGCTGGCAAAACCGGCGTCCGGGTCGAAGCTGGTGCTGAAGTAGCGGGCCAGCAGGCGGGAAGCCTGAGGGTAGCCGACCAGGCTGTCAGCCATGAAACGGTTGGTGAAGACCTGACCCAGCTGCACCAGGTAGTGGGTGTAGGCCCGTAGCACCTGCACCTGCCGCCAGTCTAGGCCCTCAGCCAGAATCAGACGGTCTAGGGTGTCAGACTCACGCTGACCCAGCAGGTAGGCGTTGAGGGCGTCCTCGTAGAGACCGGTTAGCTTCTGCTGGTCCTGGCTGCCCTGGGGCAGCTCAACACCGAAGTCGTAGAGCCAGTAGCTGGCGCCACCCTCGGGGGTCAGCTGGTAGGGCTTCTGGTCGATGACGGTCAGACCCATATTCTGCATGATGGGCAGAAGCTCGGTCAGGGTATGGGCTGCCGCCAGGTAGGTCTTGATGCGGGTGCCCTCGCTACCTTCCTCAATACGGATGGCAGCGGGCTTGCTGGGGTTGAGGGATTCGAAGATGGTGATGTCTTCCACGGCGTTGTGTACCTCGTAATCTGCTCGGTAGGTCATGGGCGCAGCTTCCGCCCAGGCGCGGGCCTGAGCAATCCCCTGCTGGGGGCTGATGCCGGCTGCTGTGGCGGCATCCTGTAGGGCGGTGGCGGTTGCCTCGCCCCATGAGCGGGCCGCCTCTTGGAGACGACGCTCTAGGTCTTGGTGATTAATAATAGGCAAAGCTTGCGGGTTTTGCAGGCGAATCCGGAAAAATATTCTGGCCAAAGAAGAAGTAGACAGGTAGGTCTGATAGTCAATGCTGTCTGCCCCCATGGCCTCCGTCAGGACGGCCTCCAGCCGGGTACGCACCCGCGTGTTGTAGCGGTCGCGGGGTAGAAATACTGTTGCCGTAATAAAACGTCCAAAAGCGTCCGGGCGAATAAAGAGACGAGTAGTGCGACGCTCCTCAAGACCAACAATTCCCAAAAAAGTTTGGGTTAATTCATCTAAACTGGCCTGAAAAAGTTCAAGTCGCGGATAATCCTCAATAATACTGACCAGGGTTTTATCAGAATGAGAACCAGGCTGATAACCCAGGCGGTTACGAATAATAGCCACCCGCTCGCCCAGCAGCGGAGTCTCAGAAGCCGGTAGGGCATAGGCCTGACGAGAGAAAAGGCCCAAAATGAGGTACTCACCCAGAATCTGTCCAGACCGGTCAAAACGGCGAATCCCAATATAATCCAGGTACTCGTGCCGGTGAATCCGTGAACGACTATTAGCCTTCGTAATGTAGAGGGGCTTAGGTTGCAGGGCCCGATCCCGCTCCTGGCCGGTCAGAACCAGTGGCTCCTGCCTGCCCTGCCGTAGAAGCCCCAGGCCAGAACCGGGACGATCAGCCAGGGCCAGCTGCTGGGGGCCACTGGTCAGAACCCGTTCCTTGATGCCCATAAAAATGAAGTTGCCCCGGGTTAGCCAGCGCAAAAACTCCTGCACCGACTCAATCCGCTCCATGGGGTCAATAATGCCGCGGGGAGTATCCCGGTAGTAGAGGTGACCGCCCAGGGTGACACCGCCCAGCTGGCTGAGGGAATCAGCAATATCTAGGGTGCGCTCAAGCATGGCCCGGCCGTCCTGGGCTACCGTGTGAACCTCAGCCAACAGGGTTTGCATCTCTTCTAGCAGGGCTGCTTCCTGAGTTGGGTTTAGGTGGCTGGCTAGGCGAACCGTAATCCAGGACTCAACCCGGGTGTTCTGGCCGGACGGCAGCTTCTGCAAGGTCGGTAGGGTGGCAGTATCGCCACTAGCCAGGGGCAGGGCCAGGCCAGTGCTTTCTAGGCTGACCAGCTGGCCAGCCTGGTCGCGTCCTACCAGGAAAGTAGGGTGAATCAGGCCGGCAATACCGCCCCACTGGGCGGCAATCTGGGCGGTGACAGAGGAAACCAGGTAGCTGGTGTCATCAACAACAATGAGCAGGGTGCTGCTGCCGCTGGGCTCCTTATAGAGGGTGACCAGGGCCTGGCCGGGCTGGCGAACCTGGGCTAGCTGCCGGTGGGCCTGAGCCAGCTGGGTACTTTCCTGCGGGGTGAGGCCCTGAAGCTCATCCTGGGAGGAATGTAGGTAGTAGTCCCGGATCCAGGACTGAGGCCCGGCCCAGTCTCTCTCTGCTGGCCAGGTTGGGCTCTCTCCTGTCTGCATTATCTTTGCCTTTCTGGTCTGTCACGTCCTCGTGAGTCACCGGCCCGCCTCCTCGCGGGGTTACACCATCATACCCCTTTAAGTGTGACATGTGGCCTAAGACATGGCCTATTTGAGCTATTGAAGGTGGTAGTTCTTTCGCTGTCTCACCTGATAAACACCTTCTTTTCTCCTCTTCTGCTGGCCCTTATACTGAAACAAACACAATCGCATATATAGCCACAAACCCCAACATGAGATCTGGAGAAAAGGCCATGCAAAACCTCCAAGAGGCAGTCCTCGCAACCTACACCAGCTACCTCTCCCAGCTAGGAAAAACCCAAGAAGCCCAAGCAGCCAACCAGGCCCTCACCCAGAACCCTGACCTTGCCAAGGCAATCTTCAGGATCTTCGATAGCAGCTTCAACCCTGCCCATAACTCCAGTACCCAGCACAGAACTCAGACGGCCCAAGCTCAAGCCCACGAAATTATTGCTTCCCTCCCTAGCCTTCAGGACGCCACCCAGCAAGAAGCCCTCAAAAAGCTCATTACCTGCCTCCTCGCCACCGTCCGAACCAACGCCTACCAAAACAAGCAGACTATCGCTATCAAGCTAGCAACCCGTCGCATCCCCTTCGCGCCCCTCCCCAAGCCACTCTTTGAAATCTTCGTCTCCGGCCCCGATTTGGAAGGCATCCACCTACGCTTCGGCAAGGTAGCCCGCGGCGGCCTGCGCTGGTCTGACCGTCCTCAAGACTTTCGTACCGAGGTGCTGGGCCTAGTTAAAGCCCAGGTCACCAAAAATACTGTCATCATTCCTACCGGCTCCAAGGGCGGCTTCGTCCCCAAAAACCTACCCGACCGAGACCAAGAACCAGAGCGCTACCAGCAGATGGGCCTAGCAGCCTACAAGCTCTTCATCTCCTCCCTGCTAGATGTCACCGACAACCTCATTCACCAGCCTGACGGCAGTCACCAAATCATCACCCCCCAAAACCTGGTTGCCCTCGACGAACCCGATCACTACCTGGTGGTTGCAGCAGACAAGGGCACGGCCACCTTCTCTGACACCGCCAACGCCATTAGCGCCGACTACGGTTTCTGGCTAGGTGACGCTTTCGCCTCAGGTGGCTCTATCGGCTTTGACCACAAGGAAATGGGGATCACCGCCCGCGGCGCCTGGGAATCAGTCAAGCACCACCTGGGTGCCCTGGGGCAGGATTCCCAGAAGCAGGACTTCACCATGATTGGTATCGGCGGTATGGCCGGGGACGTCTTCGGTAACGGAGCCCTGCTCTCCCCACATATCCGGCTGCTCGGAGCCTTCGACTCCCGCCATATCTTTGTAGACCCCAACCCGGATGCGGCGAGCTCCCTGGCAGAACGCCAGCGCCTCTTCAACCTGCCCCGGGCCTACTGGACAGACTACAACCCCCAACTGATTTCAGAAGGAGGCGGTGTCTACTCCCGTAAGGACCCCGCAATTCCCCTGACTGAGCCCCTACGCCGGGCCCTAGACCTAGCTCATGCAGGTGAGACCATCAGCGGTGACCAGCTCATCCGGGCCCTGCTCAAGGCCCCTGCTGACCTGCTCTACACCGGAGGGACCGGCACCTACGTGCGAGCCAGCGACGAAGACAACAAGCAGGTAGGTGACCCCAGCAACGACCACCTGCGGATCACCGCCCCCGAACTGCGGGTGCGGCTCATCTCGGAAGGCGGCAACCTGGGCCTGACTCAGAGGGCCCGTATCCAGGCAGCCCAGCAAGGAATCCTGGTCAATACGGACGCTGTAGATAACTCGGCAGGTGTTGAAACCTCAGACCGGGAAGTTAACCTCAAGATTCTGCTGCAAAGCGCCCTCCAAGCTGGCGAACTGACAGAAGAGGGCCGGGAGGCTTTCATCCAGGAGCAGGTAGAAGAAGTAGGGCAGCGGGTTCTGGCCTCTAATCGAGAACAGAACATCCTGCTCTGGGCTGAACGGGTGGGAGCCTTTGAGACCAACCAGGTAGCTGACGGCTTCATGACCTACCTGGAAGAAGCAGCAGGCCTTGACCGGTCGGTAGAGTTCCTGCCGGATAACCAGCAACTGGCCCAGCGAGCTGAGGCTGGACAGGACCTTACCTCACCTGAGCTCTCTGTGCTCATGGCTTACGCTAAGATTGCCGCTACCTCCGCCCTGCTGAAGGACGGTTATGCAGATCAGCCTGACCTGAATCTCACCGATATTCTAGAGGATTATTTCCCTGGAACAGCCACTCAACGTTTTGGGCATCACTTTGATAGGCATCCTCTGCGTAAGGAGATTATTGCAACCCGGGCCGCTAATAGGGTTATTAACCATACTGGTATTACTTTCTTTTATCAGATGCAACAGGAATTTGGCGCCTCAGCTGGCCAGGTAGCTAGGGCCTTCCGGCAGGCCCGCCAGCAGATGGGATCCCTGCCACATATTCCCTACACCGGGGATATCCAGGACTGGGCTAAACAGGCAAAGAGCCTGCGTCAGGCAACAGTAATGATCCTTCAGGAGATGATGGCTTAGGGGGTCTCCTTCGACTTTCCTGCTGCGATTACCGGCAGTTTTAGCCTTTTGCCTGGTTCGCCTTGACTAACTCTACGGTCAGCTAGGGTAAAGCCCCCCAAGTTCTTCTGGAAGCTGGGGGGCTTACCTTGTACTTGGGGCGCGGAGATTATCTAACTCACGATTTTTATAATTTTAAATAAAAAGTGGCCGAGTTTGGATAAGAGCATTTTAAGCTAGCCACGCCGAGAATATGCTGTGGTTTGCGTCTAGTTTGGGCATATACTTGGAGGGAACTCCACTACTGTCCTGGAGGAGGCAGTCATGACTCAGGAAGCTACCAAGTATCGCATTGGCATCGATGTAGGAGACCGCTCAGTTGGCCTTGCGGCCTTTGAGTTTGATGATGCCGGTTTTCCTCTTCGCAAACTAGCTATGGTGACCTACCGGCATGATGGCGGTCTAGATCCCACTCAGAATAAGAGTCCTAAGTCCCGTAAAGAAACTGCGGGTGTAGCCCGTCGGGTGAGACGTCTGCGGAAGCGTCGCAAGGAAAGGCTTAAGAAGCTTGACCTGAAACTGCTAGAGCTCGGTTATCCCCTGCCTGAAGGGGAAGAGGCTCAGACCTATCAGGCCTGGAAGTCGCGTGCCCTGCTCACCAGCCAAAAAATTGAAGATAAGGCAGAGCAAGCAGACCACCTAGTGCGAGCTCTTCGCCATATGGCCCGGCATCGGGGCTGGCGTAACCCCTGGTGGCAGTTTGGGCAGCTGGATTCAGCTCCTGTTCCTTCAGAGACCATGGTGGAGAATCTTAACCATGCTCGCCTGCTTTGGCCTGGTTATATTACAGACCAGACAACGGTGGGAGAACTGGGTTCCCTGGCTGCTTCACCTGATATTCTGCTTCGCCCACGCACCAGGGATATTAAGAAGAAGCCCAATGGTCTACACCACCAGGAAGGCGTCAGGGCAGTTCTGGGAAGCAAGGTACGTCAGGAAGACCTGCTTGCTGAGGTGAAAAAGATATGGCAGGTTCAGGGGCTTCCAGTCTCTCACTATGAGGAGCTTGCTCGCGCTCTCTTTGAGCAGGTTCGGCCTTATGTACCAGCCCAAAATGTAGGGCGTGACCCCCTGCCCGGCCGTCACCATCTGCCTAGAGCCCCTCGTGCCTCTCTGGAATTTACGGAGTTCAGGATTAGGCAGGCTGTTGCAAACCTGAGGGTAAGGGAGGGACGAGAAAAGGTTCCTCTTACTAGCGGCCAGCACATTGCAGCGGTCAACTATCTGATGAATTACGCAGATAAACAGCCTCCTACTTGGGGCGATGTGGCAGAACAGATTGGGGTGGAGCCCACTCGTCTAGTGGCTCCGGTTATAGATGATGTGCGCCTTAATAAGGCACCCTATAACCACTCGACCTCTGTTTTCACTCGTGCCCTGCCTAAAAAATCAGAGGCTATGCAGTGGTGGAACTCTGCTGATGTTTCTCTTCGTTCCTTGCTGATTATCTTCCTCAGCGACCCCACAGAAGAGGCTACTGCTGCCGCTGATGAAAGCGGTTTGAGTGCTATTTTTGAGAGTTGGCCTGAGAAGGAACGTGAAAAGCTAGAAGGGCTAGATTTTGAGTCTGGCAGGGCTGCTTACAGTATCCAATCTCTGAACGACCTTAACCAGTATATGGAGGAGCATCAGTCTGATCTGCATACTGCCCGTAAGGAAGTATTTGGTGTTGATGATTCCTGGCAGCCTCCTCGCGAGAACCTGCATGAGCCTACAGGCCAGCCTGCTGTTGACCGTGTGCTGACCATTGTTCGTCGCTTTGTGATGGCCTGTGAACGTAAATGGGGTAAGCCTGATCGTATTGTGATTGAGCATGCCCGAACTGCCTTGATGGGGCCGACTCAGCGGCACGAGGTTTTGCGGGAAATCCAACGAAACCGAGACGCGAATGAACGGATAAGAGAAGAGCTACGTGCTGACGGTATAACTAGCCCTACCCGTGCTGATGTGCGTCGTCACCGAGTGGTGCAGAACCAGGACTGCAAGTGCCTTTACTGCGGGACTATGATTACTACTGCCACAGCAGAGCTTGATCATATTGTTCCCCGTGCTGGTGGCGGTTCTTCCAAGATTGATAATTTGGTTGCGGTCTGCCGGGGCTGTAACGCTGATAAGGGGCGGAAAACTTTTGCAGTTTGGGCTGAACAGACCAGCAGGGAAGGTGTTTCTCTGGACGATGTCCTCAATCGTCTCTGGTCTTTCGATAAGGTCGTTTATAAGGGGGTTGCTGGCAGAAAGCTTAAGGCTCAGATTGCGCGCCGCCTTCGGCAAACTGAAGAAGACGAACCCATTGATGAGCAATCACTAGAATCTACAGCCTACTCTGCGGTAGCAATCCGTCATCGCTTGGAGACTTACTTTAACACCAGCCGTGGTTTGGTACGAGGGGACGACGACTTCACCTTTATTGATGTCTACGCTGGAGCCTTAACCCGTGAAGCCCGCAGGGCTGGTGGCATCGATGAGCAGATTCTTCTGCGCGGGCAGCGGGATAAAAACCGCTTTGATGTGCGCCATCATGCGGTGGATGCGGCTGTTATGACTGTTTTGGATCTTTCAGTAGCTCGTACCTTGGCTCAGCGGAACTTGATTTACCGGGAGGATAGGCTTAAACGCCGGGAGAATCAGGACGATACCAGGTGGCGAGAATTTACCGGTCTTGGGGGCGAGGCTCAAGAGAAGTTCTTGGTCTGGAAGCAAAAGTCTTATGTGCTCGCAGACTTGCTGGCTGAGGCCATTGCAGAGGACTCTATCCCCGTCATTAATCCTCTGCGTTTGACTCCTAGAAACGGTTCGGTCCACAAGGACACGCTTTCATCCCTAGATATGATGTATCTGGGCGGTAGCTGGAGCAGCAAAGAGATTGCGCGTGTTGTTGACCCAGATATTTATCTTGGCCTGCTGGATTTGCTAGGACGCTCCAAGACTCTTGAAGAAGACCCTCAGCGTTCTCTAACTGTGGAGGGGAAGGTACTTCAAGCTGACCAGGAGATTAAGCTCTTCCCTGAAGCAGCAGCTTCAATTCTGGCTGGGACAGGTGCCGTAAAGATTGGTGACTCTCTGCACCACGCTCGCCTTTATACCTGGCCCACTAAGAAGGGCACTGAGATTGGTATGTTGCGCGTCTTTGGTGCAGAGTTCCCTTGGCTCTTCAGAACCTACGGCACAAAGAACGCCTTGACTGTGCCTATCCATCCTGGTTCTCAGTCTTACCGGGATATGAAGGACACTCTGCGTAAGAAGATTGAGAGTGGTGAGGCCCGAGAGATTGGTTGGATTACCCAGGGGGACGAAATCGAAATAAAGATTGAGTCTTACCTGCAGGAAAATGACGAACTGGGCAGGTTTATTAATCTGATTCCTGAGAATCGCTGGAGGGTCGACGGGTTCTACGATAATCGTCGCTTGCGGTTACGTCCTATCTTGCTTTCTTACGAAGAGATTCCTGAAAGTTACAGCGAGGAAGCCTTGGGTCTGGAGAATTACCAGCTTATTCGTAAGGTCCTGGAAAAGGGCGCATTTGTTACCGTAGGAAAAATTCTAGGTGCGGAAGGAACCAAGGTTCTGCGACGCAACTACCTGGGGGCACCGGTCTGGCGGGGCCAGCAGGAAGCAAGGTCTTTGGATATTAGCCGGGCTATTGTAGAGAAGCTGGAAGGCTAAATCATGGATAGCAAGTGGCGCATTCTTGATCTAACGGCCTATGAGGGTTTCCTTTCTTACGAGAGGGGGCGAATCAAGGTAGGGGAGCGGAGTGCGCCACTTGCTGAAGTGGATTTTATCCTGGTAGGCCAAGCCTGTACCTGGGGATACGGTCTCGTTGCTGGGCTAGAACGTTTTGACGTGGCTATGGCTATCTGCGACTGGCGTAACCAGCCTATCTCAGTTCTTTACCACTGGTCAGAGAATACCCGGGTTTTTGCCCGCCATGAGGCTCAGGCGCAGTTGAGTTTACCTCGCCGTAAGAATGCCTGGATGCGTATTATCAAGGCAAAAATCCGTGGACAGGCTAAGGTTCTGAGCCTACATAACCCTGTGGTGGCTGCTCGCTTGGAGGATCTGGCTAAGAAGGTGCGTTCAGGGGACCCTTCTAATGTGGAAGCTCAGGCTGCTCGCCTTTACTGGGAGCATTATCTTTCAGATCAGCGTTTCTATCGGGACCCTAACGCGGATGATCTGGTGAATGGGCTCCTCAACTATGGTTATACGATTCTGCGAGGTAGGGTCTTAACCCGGATTGTTGCTACTGGCCTGTCCCCGACCTTGTCCCTTTTTCACCGGAACCGGGGAAACGTTTTTGCGCTCGCAGATGATCTCATTGAGCCCTTTCGGCCCGTTGTAGACAGGCTGGTTCTGGGCTTGCTTGCAGAGGGTTCTTCTGAGCTTGGCCCTACTGAAAAATCTAGGTTAGCTGCTGTGTTAGAAGAAAAAGCTGGGGACGGCGATGTGACTGTGCGGACCTCGCTAGAACGGCTCTGTCAGAACTTTGCTCTCTATGTGGAAGGGGAACGGGAGATTCTTTCTGTCCCTGTCTGTGGCCTCGAAGCTGAAGAGTCTGTTGAGGCTGAGGATGGCTAAACCCATGTGGCTTTTAGTGATGTTTGACTTGCCTGTCAAAACTAAGGAGCAGACCCGGCGGGCTACCCAATACCGTAATCTGCTCAAGGATAGGGGTTTTGATCGGATTCAGCTGAGTGTCTATTGCAAGTACTATCTGAACAGTAACTCGACGGAGCGGGATCTAGGTTCTCTGAAGATGAATGTTCCGGTGGGCGGGCAGGTTTGGGTTCTGAAGATTTCGGATATACAGTGGGCTTCAACCATCATGTTTATGGGGCCGAAGAAGAAAAAGCCCGAGGCGCCGCCTGAACAGCTCATGATCTTCTAAGGATGTCCCTTGGTCTGGAGAGGGGCGGCCTTCTAGTCCAGGACGCTAGTTAAAAACATAGCCGCCGCACCCGTGAAGGGTTGCGGCGGCTGATAAATCAACATCCACATTGCTGTGGAAGCTTGTTAGGAACACTTCACCTCTAGTCCTTAACTAGAACCAGACTAGCAGATTTTCTCTATCTGACGGAGTCATTTGGCCTAGTAGAGGGCCGTGTCGAACCGTTTTTAAGGCCGAAAAAATCGCCTTAAAGCTGATCTGACAAGGTATTTTATTCAGTTATTTAAGTCTACCTGGGACTAGAGG
>DKXC01000097.1:8889-9598 GCA_002492045.1 Micrococcaceae bacterium UBA7136 | reverse complement strand
TCCTGACCTCAAAGAAAAAATCTTTCAGGAGGCTCTGGTCCTATGAGCAGAACTATCCACGAACTTCTGGACGAAGCCCTACTTCACTTTAGTTTTATCGATAGAAAAGAGTAGTTCCGGTGAATCTGCCTGAACAGATTTTTCTGGTGACCTATCTAGATCCTGATGAACGAACTCTTGCAGCCGTCACCAGCAGCTATGACCTGGCCCAGGCCTACTGTGAGGCCTATCAGCAGCAGGAGCCTACCACCTGCCCACCCTTTTCTATTCTGGCCCTGCCAGTTCAGGCCCCCTACTACCACCTCTACCCGCAGGATGAAGCCCGCCAGAGGGCTATTGAAAAAAGAATAGGACTCTACAAGGAGTCCCTACCCGAGTACTACCAGCCCATGCTGGAGGAAGCAGATTCAGAAAGCTATGATAGCTTGCTTTTGCTGGTCAATCAGCAGACCGAGCTTTCTGTTCTGCTGGGAACTTTTCCTGATGGCCAGGCAGGTGGTCAGGCAGACCTCTTTTGCGAGGCCTACCTGGGCGCTTATCCCGACGCAGTGGTTGAGTTTTGGCCCTACCGTCTCAACACTATCTACCACCTACCTGTTGCCTGGTCCCTCAAGGTCAGGGGCTGGCCTCCGGGCCTCAACCCTGACCAACTGGGCTCTCCTTATTTTTAAGGCTGTCAGCCCTGGCCCACTAGACTGGTAGGCATGCA
>DKXC01000097.1:0-8632 GCA_002492045.1 Micrococcaceae bacterium UBA7136 | reverse complement strand
GCCCACTAGACTGGTAGGCATGCAGAAGCAGCAGACCAAGAACATGCTGGTCAGCTACTCAGATAAGCCGATGGGGCTCTTCTAAGCGATAGGCCGCAATTCCGCCCTTCCGTTCCTTCTGGTGGTCAACAGCCCCGCAAGAAGGAGCGAAAGGGCGGATATCTATCTCTAGAAAAATATTTTAGCAGGGTCCGTATCTAACCCCAGAATTAGCCCTGATACCTGTTAGCACCTGACCCTTAATGCCCAAATAATCATCTGCTGCCGCGTCTTTAAGAGGCATAGCAACCCTACCACTCTCCAAGGTTTCCCATTCCCCCTCAGGGTCTATTTCCCAACTTCCCAAGATTCGGTTTCCGCTATCTTTAAGAACAGCGATTAGATGGGTTGCCCCTTCTCGCTTTTCCTTAGCCATAGACCACCACTTGCGTGCCCGTTCAGAAAACACAGCGCCCGACTGCCATCCACTCGGTGCCACCCGATCATCCATTTCACTTGCTGTAATAGCAACCAGCACAGCACCCCTGGTATTAGAAATATCGAACTCTCCAGGCTTAGTAAATACAGCAGGTCCAATTTCCTTAGTTGAATCAACACCAGAGATATGGGTGCATTTCATAAATTCCCCTTCTTCATTTTTACATGCAACTTTTCTACCAGCCATAGCTGCTACACGGATTGCTATAGCCTCTGCTTTTCGTGCGTCTGCGCGAGTAGAAAAAGGCTCGATAGTCTGCAAAATCTGGGTTCCTTTATGATCGCGCAGCGCTTCCGCATCAGGGTTGTGAGCCTGAAACACGCGCTCCATACTCTCAGCAATACCGATATAAACACTATTCAACTGAGCGTTCTCATAAATATACAACCAGGTTTTCTGAGACACCCTCATACCCTTTCTCTCCAAACAAGCAGCGGCTCCACCTCGCAACTGCGCGAGGTTCAGACCCACAACCATCTAACAAGTCGAGCGTACTAGACTTGAAAACGCGGTGTCAAGCCTGTACATTCATATCGACCAGATAGACAGCTGAAAGGACTCCACCCCTGACCACTCCTGCAGAATCCCTCAAGCTCACCAATCTTCCAATCCACCTGGGGCAGGTCTTCTACGTTGAAGATCAGAAACTTCTAGACAAGGAAAACCAGAAGAAACTAAGGCCATCGCCCACCATTGAAGAGGCCCTCCTCAAGCGATCCAAGTTCTACGCCGTCGTAGAGCTGGGACCCGATAGGCTCCTCATGACGCCGGTACTCTATAACCAGCACCGCTCTATCGGTTTCCTCAGTCTCATCTTCATCTGGACGATCCCCTACGCCCCCACCCCGCAAGAAATTGAGGAAATGCTAACCCGCACAGAAGACCTCCACTCAGCCACACTAGTGCCAGGCTCCACCAGCTCCGACTGGCAACTAGAACTCAACCTCAGGCAAGAAACCTACCGGCTCATCCCCTGGGACGGAAACATCTTCCTCAGCCTTGAATAAAGCTCACCCCTGAGGCAGGCCCCACCAGAGAATAGGCTGGCCGGGGCCTGAACTCAACCAATTAAAACGTACCTCTTCAAGCCAAGGCCCGGCGTCCTTAACCTCAAAAGCCACCAAATCCCCCATCTCAGCGGTCACAGCCTCGTCCACGCCCACAATCTCACGTCCAGCCACAATCAAACCGCCCACCGTTATGACCATGGGCAGGCTACACCCAGGAGCTAAAGACCGTGTTAGGGCCAGGTTGCTGGCACTAACCTTCCAGACCATGCGGGAAGCGTTCGACTGCCCGGCTCTCACCGAAGGATCAGAAGACCTTTCAGCCGCCATATTAAAGCCGTACCAGCTACGCCCAGCAGGCCCTTCGGTAGGCTGAGCATCAATCTGCCGCAAAATCACGGCCTTGGGTGCCTTGATTCCCAGTTCTACCAGCTTCTGGGGGAAGGTCTCCTTACTCCAGCGGGGAGCTTGGGCTAGAGCTTCGACAGCCTCCAGAGGGTAGTAGCGGGAGCTGGCCCCGGTGGTATAGGCCTGCCCCAGGGCCTGGGCCCGGTCAAGAATCTGAATTTGTGCTAGTGGCCGGTCTACAAGCTGGCTAATTTCTTTGAGGGAGCAGAGACGGATATCAGAAAAAGTCACATACCCCATGGTAAAGGACTTCTTCGCAGAGAAGCAGGGGCCAGCCTTAGCCCACTAGACTGGTAGGCATGCAGAAGCAGCAGACCAACCTCTCAGCAGAGACCGACCAGCAGAGCCGCCCAGGCGCACCCCGCCTGATCCTGGCTTCCTCCTCGCCCGCCCGCAAGAAGCTCCTTGAGGACGCTGGCCTGACCTTCAGCGTCATGGTCAGCGACGTCGATGAAGAGGCCGCCCTGGCCCAAGCCCAGGAAGAAGCCTACGCGGCAGGACTAGGGCAAATCACCCCAGCCCAGACCGCCCAGCTACTGGCCAAGGCCAAGGCCCGGGCTGTTGCCGCCCTACCTGAAGCCTCCGGGGCCCTAGTGCTGGGCTGCGACTCAGTCTTTGAGCTGGACGGCCAGCCCTACGGTAAGCCCGGCAGCGCCGACAAGGCCCTAGAACGTATCACCGCCATGAGTGGACGCTCCGGCCAGCTCCACACCGGCCACTGGCTGGTCGATACTCGCCCAGGCTCTGTCCAAGCTGCCGAAGCCAGTTCCCTGCGGACCGCTAGCGTCCACTTTGATCAGTTCAGCCCCCAAGAGGCGGCGGCCTATGTGGCTACCGGTGAGCCCCTCTGGGTGGCTGGCTCCTTCACCCTGGACGGTTTCGGGGCAGCCTTCATTAAGGGCATTGAGGGTGAGTATCACACGGTGGTTGGCCTTTCGGTCCACGCCCTGCGGGGCATGCTGGCCGAGCTGGGGCTGTCTATTACCGACCTCTGGAAAACATCTCACTAGGCGAGATAGGCCCGGGAGCTTTCAGAAAATCAGCTCCGGTCTTTCTAGAATGATGGGCAGGGTTTGAGTCCTAGCACACAGCTAGAGCTCAGGCCCTCGTCCACACCACACAAGCAAACTAGAGAGACAGCATGAGCACAGCAGCCGCCAGCCCGGCAGAGCCAGCCTCCCAGCAGGAGGTTCCCCGCAGCCGCGTTATCCTGGCCTCCCTCATTGGCACCACCATCGAGTTCTACGACTTCTACATTTACGCTACCGCAGCCGTAGCAGTCTTCCCGGCCCTCTTCTTCACCGGCCAGGACGAAACCGCCAAGCTACTAGCCTCTATGGCAACCTTCGGGGCAGCCTTCATTGCTCGTCCCATCGGCTCCATTGTGTTTGGCCACTTCGGTGACAAGGTTGGACGCAAGGCAACCCTGGTTGGCGCCCTGCTGACTATGGGTATCGCCACCTTCCTGATTGGCCTGCTGCCCACCTACTACCAGATTGGCCTCTGGGCACCGGCCATGCTGACTATCCTGCGTTTCTGCCAGGGCCTGGGCCTGGGCGGTGAATGGTCTGGTGCTGCCCTGCTGGCTACCGAATACGCCGAGGAAGGTAAGCGGGCCCGGGCTGCCATGTGGCCCCAGCTGGGCGCTCCCTTCGGCTTTATCCTGGCCAACGGCTTCATGCTGCTGCTGACCATCGCTATGGGCTTCACCTCCCTGGCTGCCGGTGACAGCCTGGACCACCCCTTCCTGGTTTGGGGCTGGCGTATTCCCTTCATTGCTTCTATTGTCATGGTGGCTGTGGGCCTCTACGTCCGCTTCAAGCTGGAGGAAACCCCCGTCTTTAAGCAGGCCCTGGAGCAGGACCAAAAGGTTAAGACCCCGCTGACTGAGGCCTTCAAGGTGGCCTGGTGGCCCATGATTCAGGGCACCTTCATTATGCTGGCCACCTATGTTCTCTTCTACCTGATGACGGCCTGGATTCTGTCTTTCGGTATCGGCAAGCTGGAGTCTGGCGGCTTGGGTATCCCCTACCGTTCCTTCCTGATTATCCAGATCATCACTATTCTTTTCTTTGCCGCTATGGTTCCGGTCTCTGGTTGGTTGGCTGATAAGTACGGCCGGCGCTCCTCTCAGCTGGTGGTGACTGCCGGGATTATCCTCTTTGGTCTTTCCTTTGGTTTCCTCATGGACCCGGCTGCGGTGGGTACCGGCGAGCAGGCTAATATGGGCCGGATTATTCTTTTCATGGCTATTGGTATGACCCTCATGGGCCTGACCTTTGGTTCTATGAGCGCCTACCTGCCTGAGCTCTTCCCGACCAATGTTCGCTACACTGCTTCGGGCATTAGCTACAATGTGGCTTCTATTTTGGGTGCAGCCCTGACTCCTTACGCTGCGGTCTGGCTGAACGCTAACGGTGGTGTGGGGGCAGTGGGCCTTTACCTGGCTGGTGCTGGCCTGCTGACCTTCATTTTCATGGCTATCACTCATGAGACTAAGGACGTAGATTTGACGACTATGTCTCGCAAGGGCGAGTAGCTAAAGTCTAGGGGCGCGCCCACTGTGACCGGGCTTCTGGACGCTTGACCCCTGCTTAGCCTTTTGGGCAGTAGAAAACCGCTCCTCCCCAGGAAGAGGAAGGAGCGGTTTCTCCTATGCGGCGAGCCTACTGCATGGTATGAAGTTGGCGAGCCGCCTCCGAAATAGACCCGGTCAGGGAGGGGTAGACGGTGAAGGCCTCAGCGATATCGTCCACGTGTAGCTTCTTATCGACAGCTAGAGACAGGGGGAAGATGAGTTCTGAGGCTCGGGGGCCTACCACTACCCCGCCAATGACGGTGCCGGAGTGTTTGCGGGCGAAGATTTTGATGAAGCCGTCCTCAACGGCCATCATTTTGGCCCGGGGGTTGGTGTTCAGGGGCAACATGACCATGTCGGCCTGGTAGCGGCCGGATTCGATTTCGGTCTGGCTAACACCGACGGTGGCGATTTCGGGGGCGGTGAAGATGTTGGCGGCCACCTGGTGGGTACGGAGGGGCTTGACCACGTCACCGAGCATGTGGGAGACGGCTACCCGGCCTTGCATGGCTGCGACGGAGGCTAGGGGGTAGACCCCGGTGCAGTCGCCGGCTGCGTAGATGTTGGTGATGTTGGTGCGGGAGACCCTGTCTACGTTGATGTGGCCGCTGGGGGCGGTTTCAACGCCGGCTGCTTCTAGGCCCAGGTTGTCAGTGTTGGGGATGGAGCCAACGGCGATGAGGACGTGGCTGCCGGCTACCTTGCGGCCGTCGACCAGGGTGACGATGACGCCTTCCCCGTCGGGGCTGTAGCAGGCTTCTTGGGCTCGGGAGCGGGGTAGGACTCTTACTCCGCGGCGTTCAAAGACGTTTTCAAGGACGCTGGCGGCGTCTTCGTCTTCGCCGGGGAGCACCCGGTCGCGGGAGGAGATGAGGGTGACTTTGGCGCCGAGGCCGTTGTAGGCTGAGGCGAATTCGGCGCCGGTGACACCGGAGCCTACCACGATCAGGTCTTGGGGTAGTTCTTCGAGCTGGTAGAGCTGGGTCCAGTTGAGGATGCGTTTGCCGTCGGGTTTGGCGGTGTCTAGTTCGCGGGGGTGGGTGCCGACGGCTAGCAGGATGAAGTCGGTGGTGAGGTCGTAGGTGAGGCCGTTGGCTTCGGTGACTTGGACGGTGTGGCGGTCGAGGAGTTTGCCGCGGCCTTCGATGACTTTGACGCCCTTGCGTTCTAGGGTTCGTTTGATGTCTTGGGATTGTTCTTGGGCTAGGTCTAGTAGGCGGGCGTTGACCTTGGCTAGGTCGACGCTGACGGGGGCGCCTTCTTGACTGCCTTCGAGGGAGAGGGCTAGTTCTTGGGCTCGGCCGAAGCGTTGGCGGGCGTCGGCGCTGGCGATGAGGGTTTTGGAGGGGACGACGTCGGTGAGGACGGCTGAGCCGCCTAGGCCTTTTTCTTCGATGATGGTGACGTCGGCGCCTTGGCTGGCTGCTACTTGGGCTGCTTCGTAGCCGCCGGGGCCGCCGCCGAGGATGATGATGCTGTGGGATGTGGAGTCTGTTTTTAGGGTCACACTTCAATTGTGGCCCAGGGCGCATCAAAGCTCAAGGCAGACCGGCCTTAAAGCTGGCTCCTTTCTTCTCAGGAAGTTCCTGGTTTGAGCCTGCTTGATATTCTAGGGTCATGCGCAATCAAACTGAATCCTCTGCCCTGCCCACTCACGACCCCCAGCATCCGGCCCTGCTGCTGGCCCAGCAGGCTGCTGATGTCATTGCTGAGAAGACCGGTGTTGCCCAGCACGATTTTGCCCTGACTCTGGGGTCTGGCTGGGGTGAGGCTGCCTCTCTGATTGGTGAAACCACCCATGTGATTCCTGCCAGTGAGGTTCCTGGCTTCCATAAGGCTGCTGTTGCTGGCCACCCCGGCACCCTGAGCTCTATTTTGACTGCTAGCGGTAAGCGGGCCCTGGTGATTGGTGCCCGCACCCACTACTATGAGGGACGCGGCGTGGAGGCTGTGGTCCACGGGGTTCGCACTGCTGCGGCTACCGGGGCTAAGACCATGATTCTGACTAACGGCTGTGGTGGCCTGAACCCGGCCTATTCTGCCGGTGAGCCGGTTCTGATTTCTGATCACCTGAACCTGACTGCGGCCTCTCCCCTGGTCGGTGCCCACTTTGTTGATTTGACTGACCTTTATTCTCCTCGGATTCGGCAGATTGCCCAGCAGCTGGATCCTAGCCTGCAGGAGGGTGTCTACGCCCAGCTGCCTGGCCCCCACTATGAGACCCCGGCTGAGGTCAAGATGGTTGGTACCCTGGGGGCTGACCTGGTGGGTATGTCTACCGCTCTGGAGGCTATTGCTGCCCGGGCCGCTGGCATGGAGGTCTTTGGTATTTCTCTGGTTACTAACCTGGCTGCTGGCATCCAGGAGACTCCCCTGAGCCACCAGGAGGTTATTGAGGCTGGTCAGGCTGCTGGCCCCCGTATTTCCCGTCTGCTGGCCGACATCATTAAGGCCCTCTAAGGAGCACCCATGACGAGCATCCCTCTTTCTACCCTGTTGGATCAGGCCCGGGCCTGGCTGGCGGTGGACCCTGACCCTGAGACCGTCCAGGAGTTGACTGCCCTGCTGGAGGCGGCCGAGGCTGGTTCTGAGCAGGCCCAGGCTGATTTGGCTGACCGTTTCTCTGGCACTCTCCAGTTTGGTACTGCTGGCCTGCGGGCTGAGCTGGGCGCTGGCCCTATGCGGATGAACCGGGTGGTGGTTCAGCGGGCTGCCCAGGGCCTGGCTGATTATGCTCGTGCCCGGGCTGAGGCTGAGGGCTGGCCTAAGATTTCGGCGGTGGTGGGCTATGATGCCCGTAAGAATTCTAAGGTCTTTGCCCTAGATACGGCAGCTATCTTTGCTGCTGCCGGCATCGAGACTCAGCTTATGCCCGGCACCTGGCCGACGCCGGTGACCGCCTGGGCTACCCAGAAACTGGGGGCTGAGCTGGGGGTTATGGTAACGGCCTCCCATAATCCGCCTAACGATAACGGTTATAAGGTTTATCTGGGCGGGGCAGCTGTTGAGGAGGGCGCCCGGGGTGCCCAGATTGTTCCACCCTACGACTCTGATATTGCGGCCGCCATTGCGGCGGTTGAGACCCCTCAACTGGCCCAGGAGGGCTGGGAGCTTCTGCCGGAGTCTTTCCTGCAGGACTATATTGGGCAGGTTCTGCCCCTGGTGCCTACCCGCCAGCGGGATTTGAAGATTGTGCTGACCCCCATGCACGGGGTGGGTGGCTACACGGCCCAGCAGGTGCTGACGCGGGCAGGTTTTTCGGATGTCACCCTGGTTCCCCAGCAGGCTGAGCCGGATCCGGCCTTCCCCACGGTTGCCTTCCCCAACCCGGAGGAGCCTGGAGCCCTAGATTTGGCCATGGAACTGGCAGCCCAGCTGGATGCCGACCTCATTATTGCTAATGACCCTGACGCTGACCGGGCGGCCTTCGCTGTCAAGGACGGTACCAGCTGGCGGATGCTGCGGGGGGACGAGGTCGGGGCCCTGCTGGCTGCCCGGGTGGCCTCCCAGGTCAAGGACCCTTCCCAGGCGGTTTTTGCTAACTCTATTGTTTCTTCCCGCCTGACTGCCGCTATTGCTCGAGCTGCAGGGATTGCCCACCGCCAGACCCTGACCGGTTTTAAGTGGATTGCCCGCGTCCCTCAGCTGACTTTCGGCTACGAGGAGGCCCTGGGTTACTGCCTAGATCACGCCCAGGTGCGGGATAAGGACGGTATCTCAGCTGCCCTGGTCATGGCTGATCTGGCTCAGGAGCTCAAGGAGGCTGGTTCTTCCCTACCTCAGATGCTAGATGAGCTGGCTGCCCAGCATGGCCTCTACGCCACTGATCAGCTCTCTATCCGGGTGGAGGATTTGTCCCTAATCCCGGCTATGATGACCCGGCTGCGGACTTCCCCGCCTGTCAGCCTGGCTGGTTCCCCTATGAGCCTGGTCCAGGATTTGTCTGAGGGCAGTGAGGATTTGCCGCCGACTGATGGCCTGCTCTACCTGTCGGAGGACTCGACCCGGGTGATTGTGCGTCCTTCGGGGACTGAGCCTAAGCTCAAGTGCTATCTTGAGGTTATTGTCCCGGTGGAACAGGGGGTTCAGGCAGCCAAGCAGCAGGCGGCTGACCGTTTGGCCCGTCTCAAGGACGATATGCGCCAGGCCCTGGGCCTCTAG
>DKXC01000150.1:543-5057 GCA_002492045.1 Micrococcaceae bacterium UBA7136 | reverse complement strand
GCTGTCTACCAGCGGGTCCAGGCCCTGGGGGCTCCCTTTATCTACGGGGAGATTCTCTCTGACCGCAAGTACCCCAACGGCCAGGTAGGCGGTTCGGTGGTAGGCCGCTACAGCATGGTTGAAGAAGCAGTAGAGGGTAGCAACCAGACCCGCCTGGTCAATAACTCGGTAGGTATTGAGCGAACCATGGGAGAGCTGCTAGCTGGCCAGGATGGTCAACGGCGCTACGAGATTTCGGCTGACGGGGTCCGTATTCCTATCGGCCAGGAAGAAAACCAGCCTGCGGTCAACGGCCAGCAGGTACGTCTGACCATCAACCAGGACATCCAGTACTTTGCCCAGCAGATTATGCGGGCCAGGGCCAAGGAGCTTGAGGCCGAATGGGGCTGTGCCATCGTCATGGACGTACGGGACGGCTCTATCCTGGCTCTGGCAGATTCTTCGACTATGGATCCGGGTGCTGAACGTTTTGAGCTAGCCGATATGAACCCCCGCTCTATCTCTCAGGTCTTTGAGCCTGGCTCAACCGAGAAGATCTTGACCACGGCCGCCGTCTTTGAAGAAGGCCTCTTTGAGCCTGAGACGGTTCTGGACGTTCCGGCCGAACTAGAAATTGATGGCCAGACCATCACGGACGCCTTCGTACACCCGGCCCAGAAGCGGACGGTCGCTGGCATTATTGCTGACTCTATGAACACCGGTACGGTGCTGATGGGTTCTAAGCTGACCAAGCAGCAGCGTTACGACTGGCTCAAGCGGTTCGAGATGGGGGAGTTTACCGGTATCGAACTGACCGGTGAGTCTCAGGGCCTGGTGCGGGACTGGCGGGACTGGGATATCCGCCAGCAGTACACGGTTCTCTTTGGCCAGGGCCTGGCCCAGTCGGCCCTGCAAACAGCCCGGATTTTTCAGACCATGGCCAACAAGGGGGTTATGCTCTCTCCCCGGATTGTGGATGCCATCATTGACGAGCAGGGGCGGGAGGAGTTGCGTCCGGTGGCTGAGGGCCAGCGGATTGTCTCTGAGGCAACTGCCCGCAAGGTTTTGCAGGTCATGGAGTGCGTGGTCTACCAGGGAGGTGCTACCGGGGCCCAGGTAGAGGGCTACCGGGTGGCAGGTAAGACCGGTACGGCTGAAAACGTGGGGGAGGGGTCTTCCACCTATGATGGGTGGACAACCTCCTTTGTGGGGATTGCCCCGACTGAGAACCCTCGTTTTCTGGTTTCTACGGTTATTCATCGGCCTAAAACGACAGCTTCGGCAGTGGGCTTGGCCGGTACTACCGCCCAGTTTTCTCAGATCATGGAGAAGGTTTTACACACCTATAAGGTGCCCAGATCGACGAGTGAGCCACAGAAGACGCCTAAGTTTGCTGACGGCTCCGATGAGCAGGGCTAGACTGACTGCGTAAGCAGTCACTTTTCGCGAAAAGTAGGGAAATATGAAGGAATCACGCTTAGGCCGGGTCGGAATTGAAGACCTGCGTCCCCAGGGGCTGGCTGCCCGCAGCTTAGAGGACTTAGCTGACTGGCTGAGTCAGCAAGGTTTTGCCCCCCAGCTTCTTCAAGAAGCTAGCCAGCCGGTAACCGGTCTGGCTATGGACTCCCGGCAGATTCAGCCCGGTGATATCTACCTGGCCCTGGGAGGAGCCAAGGCCCACGGCGCCGCCTTCCTGCCTGCCGCCCTAGCAGCCGGTGCCTCCGCCCTACTGACTGATCAGGCAGGCCTGGACCTGATCCAGCAGGAGGGGACTCTCCCCGAGAAGACCGGGCTGCTGCTAGCCCAGGATCTACGCCAGCTGGTTGGGCCCCTCTCAGCCTGGCTTTATGATTCCCAGCCAGCCGATGGTTCAGCCCCCCGGCTCTTTGGGGTCACCGGAACCAACGGCAAGACCACCAGCACCTACATGGTCAACTCCATCATGCAGGCTCTGGGCCATGAAACGGGCCTGATTGGCACCATTGAGATTGTGGCCGGCGGTCAGCGGATTCCCTCCCAGCTGACCACCCCTGAGTCCCCCCATGTTCACTCCCTGATTTCTGTCATGCGGCAGCAGGGGGTTACCTCAGCTGCTATGGAAGTATCCTCCCACGCTATTGATTACCGCCGGGTGGATGGCCTGGTCTACGACATGGTGGGCTTCACTAACCTGACCCAGGACCACCTTGACCTTCACGGCAGCATGGAAAGCTACTTTGCTTCCAAGGCCCAGCTGCTGACCCCGACCCGGGCCCGCAAGGCGGTTGTCACCGTGGACGACGACTGGGGTAGGCAGATGGCAGAGTGTGGTCAGGAAGCCCTAGGTGCTGGGAACCTGATCCGGCTAGCAACCGCCCAGGGAGCTGGCTACCAGACCTTCCCCCAGGAGCTAGGCTCCGCTGACTGGGCCCTGCTAGAGGTTGAGCCTGCCGGTATCGGCCACAGCTTCAAACTGGTCAGGGGAGATGGGCTGACTATCACTAGCTCTACCGGCCTCCCCGCTGACTTCAACGTTTCTAATGCGGCTCTGGCTGCCGTCATGGTCTATGAATCAGCTACTAGCCAGGCTGAGCAGCAGGCTATCGCAGCAGCCCTGGCCCAGCCCGCCACCCTAACCCCGGTGGTTCCTGGCCGCATGCAGCTCATCTCTACTCAGCCCACCGTCCTAGTGGACTTTGCCCACAACCCTGATGCCCTGCAACGCTCCCTAGAAGCCATTGAGCCTGCCGACCCCTCTGGTCGGGTGGTCCTGGTCTTTGGGGCTACCGGTGAGCGGGACCAGACCAAGCGGCCCATCATGGGCCAGATTGCTGCCCGCTACGCAGACTTGGTTTATGTGACCGATGACGACCCCCACGGGGAGGACCCCGCCCCCATCCGCCAGACCCTGACCCGGGCTGCTCAGCAGGCCCAAGCTGAGGGTGCCCGGGCCAGCCAGGTCTTCAATATTGCCCCTCGGGCTGATGCCATTGCCCAGGCTATTGCCAACTCCCGGCCCCAAGATTCCATTCTGCTGGCAGGCCGAGGCCACGAGGTAGCCCAGGACGTGGCCGGAGTAGACATTGAACTGGATGACCGGGTAGAGGCTGCCAAGGCCCTGGAAGCTGCTGGCTACCAGGTTCTACCCGCCTACCGTCAGCAGCGAGAAGGGTAAGCTAAAAATCATGATTAAACTATCAGCCCTGGAGATTGCCCAGGCCACCGGCGGCCAGCTGCTGGGTTTGACCGACCAGCAGGCCGAAGATCTTTTTGCTACTTCAGCGACTACCGACTCCCGGGAAGTCGGGCCTGGTTGCCTCTTTATTGCCAAGCCCGGTGAAACTACAGACGGCCACCGCTTTGTCCCCACCGCCTTCGAAGCCGGGGCTACCCTGGCCCTGGCCCAGCGAGAGGTCCTAGATGCTCAGGGACAGCCCTACCCGACCGTCCTGGTTGAGGACGTAGTCCTGGCTATGGGCAAGCTGGCGGCCTTTATCGTGGCCCGCCTGCGCCAGCGGGGCCAGGTAACCGTGATTGGTATTACCGGGTCTGCCGGTAAGACCACCACCAAGGACCTCCTAGCTTCCCTGCTCTCTAGCCAGGGTAAGACCCTGGCCCCCATTGGCTCCTTCAATGGTGAGGTGGGCGTGCCTCTGACCGTCTTTAGGGCTGAGGAAGACACCCGCTACCTGATTATTGAGATGGGAGCTGACCGGGTAGGCAACATCAAGTACCTGACCGACATGATTCAGCCTGATTTCGGCCTGGTTCTTAAGGTGGGTAGTGCCCACGCCGGTGAGTTCGGTGGTATCGAGAATACCGAGAAGACCAAGGGCGAAATGGCTGAGGGCGTAGGAGCCGGCCTGGGTCTCAACCAGGACGACTACCGGGTCAAGAGGATGATTGCCCGGGCTTCTACCCCCGTCACCTACTTCGGTGTCCAGGGGCAGGAAGCCGACCTGGACGTGGCTCTGCCGGTTGATCTTCCCATCCAGCGGATTCTGGCCTCTGCCCTGACCACCAATGCCCAGGGCCAGCCCAGCTTCCAGCTGCACTTCCCCGACGGGCAGAGCTTCCAGATTGACTCCCAGCTGATTGGCGAACACCACGTCTACAATCTGCTGGCCGCTGCTACGGCTGCCTACCAGTGCGGGATTGACCCGGCTACTATTGCCCAGGAGCTAGGCCAGGCCAAGGCTATTTCCCGCTGGCGTATGCAGCGAACCGACCGCCCGGACGGAGTCACCATTATTAACGATGCCTACAACGCCAACCCCGAGTCCATGACTGCCGCCCTGCAGACCCTGGCCCAGCTGGGCCGTCATCAGCAGCAGGGGCGGACCTGGGCCGTACTGGGGGCCATGCTAGAACTGGGGGAGGACAGCCTCAAGGAGCACGACCGGATTGGTCAGCTGGCTGTCCGCCTCAATATCTCCAAGCTCATTGCGGTGGGCCAGGAAGCCAAGCCCATCTACAACACCGCCCACCTGGAAGGCTCCTGGGGCAAGGAAGCTACCTGGGTTGCCAGCCCTCAGGAGGCCTTTGAACTCCTTAAG
>DKXC01000150.1:307-471 GCA_002492045.1 Micrococcaceae bacterium UBA7136 | reverse complement strand
ACCAGCAGCAGGGACGAACCTGGGCTGTACTGGGAGCCATGCTAGAGCTGGGCCAAGACAGCCTCAAGGAGCATGACCGGATCGGGCAGCTGGCCGTTCGCCTCAATATCTCCAAGCTGATTGCGGTAGGCCAAGAAGCTAAGCCCATCTACAACACCGCCCAC
>DKXC01000150.1:0-263 GCA_002492045.1 Micrococcaceae bacterium UBA7136 | reverse complement strand
GAGGCCTTTGAACTCCTTAAGGGAGAGCTTGAAGCTGGGGATATCGTCCTCTTTAAGTCTTCTAACGGGGCTGGCCTGGGGGCCTTGGGCCAGGAGGTTGCCGACTATGAGGGCGACCTGACCACTGCTCAGGGGCAGGGCAGTAGCTGGCTCAGTGCGGGCGAATGGCCAGAAGCGCTAAACTCAGACAGTAAGAATCGCTAGAGGGTACCTCCTCCAATCACTCAGACCCCGAAGAGAGAAGGCACTAGGACCAGATGATT
>DKXC01000031.1 GCA_002492045.1 Micrococcaceae bacterium UBA7136 | reverse complement strand
CGGGGTGTTCCCCTCGAGGCGACTTGTAATACTTTACGCACCTTCCACACCCCGCGCAAGCCCAAGAGGCCCCAAACACCCCCAACAACCCCCAAACAAGCACCCCACAGGGTGGTGTTTGGCCTGGTCAGGGGTGGGTTGTGGGGTGACAGAAATTTTTTCAAACTTTTTTCTAAAAGCCCCGATGAGAGGGGTTTAAGAGGGGCCAAGACAGCAAAAGGGCCCCTTCCCTCCCCGATAACCAGAGAAGAAAGAGGCCCTTAGGCTCAAAACCTAGCTAGCAGCAGCCCGACGACGAGACACCTCATAGAGGCTAATACCCACAGCCATCGAAGCATTCAAAGACTCCATAGCCGAATCAATCGGAATCGACACAATCTGATCGCAGTTCTCAGTCACCAGACGCGACAGGCCCTTACCCTCAGAACCAACAACCACCATCAGCGGCTCAGAAGCAAGCTCCAGGTTAGGCAGGTCAACATCCCCGCCCCCATCCAGGCCCACCACAAAAACACCAGCATCCTTAGCCTGCTGAATCACCCGAGTCAGGTTAGTAGCCTTAGCCACCGGAATACGAGCAGCCGCACCAGACGAAGTCTTCCAAGCAGAAGCAGTCACCGCAGCCGAACGACGCTCAGGAATAATCACCGCATCCCCAGAGAAAGCAGAAACCGAACGAATAATAGCGCCCAGGTTACGAGGATCAGTAATACCATCCAAGGCCACAAAAAGCGGCGGAGTACCCTCCCGCTTCTCATACCAGCGGTCCATCACGTCCAAGACCAGGTTGCCCGCATCCGGATACTTATAGGGCGGAATCTGCAAGGCCACACCCTGGTGAACCGCATGATCAGTCAAACGGTCCAGCTCATTACGGCCAATCTCCAGAATCGGCAGCTGCTGCTTATTAGCCTCAGCCAGGATGTCCTTAACCCGGTCATCCACCTCAATCCGAGACATGACAAAAACAGTCTTAGCAGGAATCTTGGTACGCAGAGCCTCCAGCACCGAATTACGACCGGTCACCAGCTCATCAGAAGCCCGCTTACCGCCCAGACGGGGAGTACGAGAACGCTGAGTATTAGTAGCCTTCCGGTTCTCAGCTGCCTTCTTGAGCTTATAAGCCTTATGGTAAACCCGGTCCTCAGCCTTAGGGGTAGCACCCCGACCAGCCAGGGCCTTACGTCCCTGACCGCCACTGCCCTTAGTCGGGCCCTTCTTCTTGGAAGTCGCCCCGGGGCGAGATCCTGCTTTTGCCATTGTCTTTTCCTTTGAATCAAAAACTTTCTACCTGGCCTCTAGCATAACGCCAGGGCCAGCGACCGAGCCTCTTACCGCAGCTAATCCAGCAGAGACCAGCTAGAACCAGAAGCCGAATCGCGCACCGTAATGCCAGCCTCAGCCAGAGCATCCCGAATCTGATCAGCCTTAGCCCAATCCTTAGCCTGACGGGCCTGATCCCGCATGAGCAAGAGAGAATCCATAATCGAAGCCAAAGCCTTCTCCTCCTGGGCGCTGCCCGAAGCACCAGCACCATGACCGCCCAGATTCATGAGCTCCAGCAGACCCAGAACCTTAACCATGGCGTAGACCTCAGCCGCCTCCTGGGCAGGCTCCTGGTCAGCAGCCAAAAGACCATTGCCGGCCTTAACCCGCTCATGCAAAACAGCCAGAGCCTTAGGAATATTGAGGTCATCGTCCATAGCCTCAGCAAAGGCCTGCGGAACCTGGGCATCCTCCCGATGCAAGGCCAGGGTCTGGCCAAGGAAGGTCTCCACCCGCTCCACCGCTACCTTGGCCTCCTCCAAAGAAGTAGGCCGGTAATCCAGCACAGACCGGTAATGAGCCTGACCCAGATAGTAGCGAATCACCAGCGGACGGGCCTGCTCTAGCATCTGGGCCGGAGTGATGATATTGCCAATAGACTTAGACATCTTCTCGCCCTGGTAATTGACCAGGCCGTTATGCATCCAGAAGTTAGCAAAACCAAAACCAGCCGCCCGCGACTGAGCCAGCTCATTCTCATGATGGGGGAACCGCAAATCCAGGCCACCACCATGAATATCGAAGGTCTCACCCAGGTACTTACCGGCCATAGCCGAGCACTCCAGATGCCAGCCCGGACGGCCCCGTCCCCAAGGAGAATCCCAGGAAGCAGACTCAGGCTCACCGTCCTTAGCCCCCTTCCAGAGGGCAAAATCGCGAGGATCCCGCTTACCACGCGGATCAGCGTCCGGGGCCTCCTGCATATCAGCCACCTGCTGCCGGGTCAGCTCACCATAGGCAGGCCAAGAAAGAACATCAAAATAAACATCACCAGAACCATCCAAGGCCGGGTAGGCATGGCCCCGGTCAATCAGGCGCTGAATCAGGGCGAACATCTCAGGGATATGGCCCGTAGCCCGCGGCTCATAGGTAGGCGGAGCAATATTAAGGGCCGCGTAGGCCCGACCAAAAACCTGCTCAAAGCGGTAGGCCAAAGCCCACCAAGGCTCCTGGGACAGTTCCCCGGCAAAATCAGGCTGGAAAGAAGCCTCAGAATTAGCCAGAATCTTATCGTCAATATCGGTAACGTTACGAACCAGAGTCACCCGGTAACCCCGGTAAGTCAACCAGCGCGACAACTGATCAAAAACCAGGCCAGAACGCACATGCCCAATATGGGGTGCCCCCTGAACCGTAGCACCGCAGTAGTAGATGCGGGCCTGGCCGGGAGTCACCGGCACAAAATTGCGGACGCTGGCAGAGGCTGAATCATAAAAACGTAAAGTCACCCCTCCAGTCTAGCGCCCTTACTGAGGCTTATTCATTAGGTCGGGTTAGGCTCGCAGACTCGCGCTTGCCGCAACCCTCTCGCCTCGCAAGCTCGGC
>DKXC01000035.1 GCA_002492045.1 Micrococcaceae bacterium UBA7136 | reverse complement strand
TCGCCTCGCAAGCTCGGCGATTCAGGCCCCGCCTTCGGCGGATTCCGTTCACTCTTGCGTGCTTACGCACCCGCGAACTCCATCGATGCCAGAGGCTTCGCCGCGAGTCTGCCTTCGCCTAATCCGTATGAAAAGTTTTTCTTTAAACCAAAGCCCTGGGGGCACCGAACCTTGAGCAGACAGACAGAGAAAGGTTCCCCATGCTATCGATTCTTCTTCTTGGCCTGCTGGGCGGCTTCATCACCGGCATATCTCCCTGTATTCTGCCGGTTCTGCCCATCCTCTTCCTGACTGGAGCCGACTCGGCCCGCACCTTCACCGCCCTGCCCGGGGTGGGTGCTACCCCTGTTCGTAAGGTCTCTAAGTGGCGTCCCTACCAGGTGGTGGCTGGCCTGGTGCTGAGCTTCTCCTTCTTCACCCTGCTGGGCACTCTGATTCTTAACAGCCTGGGCCTGCCCCAGGGCATCCTGCGGGCCGCCGGTATTCTGCTTCTGATCCTGGTGGGCCTGGGCATGATCCTGCCCCGCCTGGAAGAGCTCCTCGAAAAGCCCTTTAGTAAGCTCCCCACCCGCAATATCAATACCCAGCGGGGCGGCTTCCTCATGGGTCTGGCCCTGGGCCTGGTTTACGTGCCCTGCGCCGGGCCGGTGCTGGCGGCTATCACCGTGGCTGGGGCTACCGGCAATATCGGCCTAGAGACCGTCGTCCTGACCCTCTCCTTTGCTGCCGGTACGGCCCTGCCCCTGCTCTTCTTTGCCCTGGCCGGACGAGGCCTGACCGAACGACTCAAGGGCTTTCGTCGCCGCCAGCGGGCTGTCCGGGTGACGGCCGGAGTCCTGCTCATTGCCCTGGCTGCTGGCCTGGCCCTGGACGTTCCCGCCCAGCTGCAGCGGCTCCTGCCCAACTACACGGCCTCCCTGGAGGAACAGGTGGGACAGGCCGCCCAGGAGCAGCTGTCTCCCGGTAACCTGGCCGGCTGCCAGGACGGCCTAGCCCAGCTACAGGACTGCGGGGCCGCTCCCGAACTGGAAGGAATTAGCGGCTGGATCAACAGTGAGCCCCTGACCCTGGCCGGGCAGCAGGGCAAGGTGACCCTGCTAGATTTCTGGGCCTACTCCTGCATTAACTGCCAGCGGGCCACACCCCATATTCAGGGCTGGTACGAGAAGTATAAGGACTACGGCCTGCAGGTGGTGGGCGTCCATACCCCCGAGTACGCCTTTGAGCATGAGACTGAGAACGTACGGGCCGGGGCCCAGAAACTGGGCATCAGCTATCCGGTGGCCCAGGACAACGACTACCGCACCTGGCGGGCCTACAACAACCACTACTGGCCTGCCCACTACCTGATTGACGCTGAGGGTAAGCTGCGGGCTATCAAGTACGGTGAGGGCGGCTACGAGGTGACCGAGGAACAGATCCGCCAGCTACTGCAGGCCGCTAACCCGGGTGTTGAACTGCCAGAGGCCGGTGGAGTCCAGGAGGCTAAGAGTGCCGGTCACCGCTCTCCCGAAACCTACCTGGGGGTAGGCCGGGCCAAATACTATGAGGGCTCTGGCAACTACCAGGCCGGCCCCCAGCTCTTTGAACTAGCCCGGCCTTCCCTTGGCCGCTACTCGCTGGGTGGTAATTGGTTCCTCACCGACCAATACATTGAGGCCGGTCAGGACGCTGTTCTGCAAATCAACTACCGGGCCTTGAGTATGCAGCTGGTGGCCCAGGGCAGCGGCCAGCTGACGGTCCTGGGGGACGAGGCCAGTGGCCTGGGCCAGAAGACCCTAGACCTACCGGACACCCCGAACGCGGTGACCGTCCTAGAGGGCGACCAGGTCACTAGCGGAACCCTGACCATTAAGGTGCCAGCGGGCGTCCGCCTCTACTCGGCTACCTTCTCTTAGGCTTCTGGTCTACAAAAAGCCCCCGGTCCACTGAGGAAATGAACCGGGGCTGCCCCTATCTTCGTTAGCGCGAGTTACACCTACTGGTGCCCAACCTTAGGGGTTGATGCGGGAGGTGGTGTCCAGACCGTTGATGGCCAGGGAGTCAGAAATACCGTTGCCGCTGTAGGTGACGGTGGCTGACTGAACCCGGGAGGTCTGCTGGTAGTAGTTCCAGCCGTAGGCGGGGCTGAAGGAAACCTGGGCAGGCATAATGACGGTCTGGGCGTAGTACTTGTTGCCAGACTGGGTCAGGGTGTAGTCGGCGCTGGTCACGTAGGTGATGGTGGCCTTGAGCAGGTAGGAGCCATCAGCCTGCTGGGTGACAGTGGGGGCAGAGGCGGTCCAGGTACCGGGAATGGTAGCGGTAGCCAGGTAGGTGGCGCTGTTGCCGCTAGAAGCGTTGAGCTTGCCGGTCAGCTGGCGGGACCAGGTCTGGCCATTGATCTTGCCGTTCTTGACGGTCCACTCAGCACCAGCCGGAACGCTCATCTCAACCTCGGTGACGAAGGTGGCGCCCTTGGCCAGAACAGCGGTGGAGCCGGGGACGTAGTCGGTGCCGGTCAGGGCGTTGGTGGTGGGTACTGAGAACCAGAAGCCACTAACGGAGGCGTAAGCACCGTCAGAGCCGGTAGCGGACTGGGTGACGGGGGTGAAGGAGCCCTCACCGTTGACGAAGGAGCCGTTGGTGGGGGAGGAGGAGGCGTCGTCCCAGTTAATGTCGCTTTCAGGGTTGCTGCTGGCCAGGAAGTGCTCGGCGGGGGTGGCCGGACGGGTGGCAGCAGTGCCATTGGAGGTTGCGTAGCCGACGTAGCCGCCACCAACCTGGGTGCTGACGAAGAGGCCGTACTGGATGTTCAGCTTCTTGTCGTCGGTGCTAGAAGAAGCAGCGTAGGTAGGAACAGCAGTAGAGGCCATTACCAGAGGTGCAGACCAGGCGCCAGCCTTGGCTACGGTGCGACGTGAAAACTCAGTCATAATCTTTAAGCTCCCTGTGAGTTGTTGAATCGGTTGCTACCACTTTAGGAGCTTGAAGGGGAAATTTCTAGGATTGTCAGTACGGCTGTACCTCTACTGTTTTTCCTAGTCGCCCTCTAAAAAACCCGGTTTTAAGTTGGGTAAATCACCTATGAGCTGGACTACTCTAACCCTCATCCTGGGCCCTGGCCCGGGCCCAAGAGCTGGCTTTGATAGCACAGACCATCAGCTGAACCTGGTGAAAAATCATAAGCGGCAGAACCAGGGCCCCCACCGAAGAACCCGCAAAAATCACCGCCGCCATCGGTAGGCCCGTGGCCAGGGACTTCTTAGAGCCACAGAACTGGGCCGCCACCCGGTCCTCATAACTGAAGCCCAGCCGTCGGCAAACAAAACCAGAGAACCAGAGCAGAAACTCCACCAGGGCCAGAGAAACCAGCACCAGTAGGACCAGCTGCCAGAGGGAGATCTGAGCCCAAATACCTTCAACAACCCCCTCAGAGAAGGCCGCATAAACCACCATGGCAATAGAGAGCCGGTCAACATACTTGGTTAGCTTCTTCTGGGCCAGCTCACCTACCCAGGGACGCAGCAACTGGCCCAGAGTAAAGGGCAGCAGTAGCTGCAGGGCAATATCAGCAAAAACCGAACCAGAGATAGTCAGGTTGTCGCTGCGCATGAGCAGCATAACCAGCAGGGGAGTAACCACAATACCCAGCAGGTTAGAGGCTGAGGCAGAGACAATAGCCCCAGCCACATTACCCCGGGCAATAGAGGTAAAGGCCACCGAAGACTGGACGGTTGAGGGCAGCAGGGTCATAAAGAGCAGGCCCAGGTAGAGCTCCTGACCCAGTAGGCCCTGTAGGGGAAAGAGGACCAGACCCAGCAGGGGGAAGATCAGGTAGGTGAAGGCAAGGATGGTGCCGTGCAGCCGCCAGTTTTTGAGACCGGCCAGGGCCTCCTGGGGTGAGAGCCTGGCCCCGTAGAGGAAGAAGAGCAGGCCGATCGCCAGCTTGGTGGCCAGGTCAAAGCCGCGGGCAAGGTCCCCCTGGGCTGGGAAGGCCACCGCCAGCAGGACTGCCAGCAGGATCATCAGAAGTAGGGGGTCTTTGATGCGCGGAAACTTGAGTGAGGCCATTTGGCCTATTTTACGCCTCTTGGCTGGGGCTTTCCCCGCGGGCTTCCTGGCTGCTGGCCTGGCCTTCTGCCTGCTCGGGTGAAGGCGCGGGGGCCTGCTGGCCCGGGCTGGGTGCTGGCGCAGGCGCCGGTGGGACGGGGGCAGCGGGCTGCCGGTAGATGGGTGGCACCCAGCCGGCGTAGAGCATGTCGCTGACCGTCCGGTCGCGGTCTTGGGCTGGGGGACGGTAGGTGGTCTGGACTGAGCCCCAATGCTGGTTGGCCGGGTTCTCGGGGTAGGTGGCCAGGTAGTCGGCCGCCTGGATGGGGTCTGACCAGGATTCGGCCGGTTCGGCCGCCGGAATCATAGACAGGGGGTAGGGCGGGTTGTGCTTGGGCCGCCAAACCAGGCGTCCGGGTTCTTGCCGGTCGCGCAGGGCGTGGGCCCGCCAGGTGACCGGCGGGTGGCTGGTGTTGATGTTGAAGCACCAGGTGAAGAAGCCCCGCTCATAGACGGCCCGGTTAGCTAGCTCGTGGAAGTTCACATCGTTGACCAGGTACTTACCGGCCGCCAGCACACCCATGACCGTGGCTGAGCCCTGGGGGCAGTAACGGTAGCCGTAGTTGTCAGCAGTGTACTCCTGGGTGCGGGAGAGAATACTACCCAGGATGGGCACCTGCATGAAGAAGGAGGTAAAAATCAGGCGGAAGTAGCTGACGTGACCGGCGGCAATATGGCCTACCTCGTGGCCGATGATGAAGCGCAGGGCCTCGGGGTTGCGGGCTGCCCCACCAATCTCGAAGAGGTCTGAGTAGATGGTGATGAAGCGGCGGTGGCCGTGGCCAGAGGCAAAGGCGTTAATCTGGCCGTTGCCGCTGACAACGTAGGCGTCTGGGACGCGACGCAGGCCAGCAGCCCGGGCGGCCTCAACTACCATCTGGTAGGCCTCGGGGAATTGGGTGGGGCTGATGCGAACACCGGTCAGGCGGATTTGGCCGTACATGAAGCCGCGGGCTAGGAAGGCCAGCAGGGGGAAGTAGAGGGCAAAAGCAATGAGCTGCAGGACTAGCTCGCCCCAGGTGACGGTACGCTCAGGGTTCTGGATGAAGCTAATGAGTTCTGAGGTCAGAAAGACGGCACCGCCCACATAGATGAAGAGAGTCAGGGCGTAGGCCATGATCAGCAGGGGCAGTTCGGCCGGGTGACGCAGGGCGTTAGCGAACTTGAAGGGCAGTAGGGACTGGAAGCCAAAGAGCTTGGGGGCAGGCAGGGGGGAACCTGGCCGCTGGCGGACGTCCTCGGGTAGCCAGCCCTGAGAGAGATCATTGGGGAGGGGCTGGGCTTCTGCCTGGCCGGTCTGGCCCATCTGGGGGCCACCGGGGTTGCCGGGGTAGTTTTGGCTCATGGGTGCGGATCCTGCTGCTGGGGTTCTTGCTTTCCTCAACCCTAGCAAGGATTGGCGGGCCTGTGGGGCAGGCTAGCTGATGGACGTCTCGGTATAGGCGATGGTGAAGTAGAAGGCCACAAAGAGGGTGACGGCCAGAAAGAAGATTTCTAGGGCCAGGATCTTGACTGGAAAGGTGCGGTAGTGGCGGATGGCAGGGGCCAGAAAATAGCCGAAGGCAACCGTATTGAGCAGGAAGATCAGGGGCAGGAGTACCGGAAAGATAAGCAGAAGAATGGTGGCTACCCCTTGAACATGCAGGATGGGCGGTAGCTTCTTGGGGTTTGTCTGCCGCATGCTGGCCTCCTTGCTCTGGCTCTTAGTCTTATTGTAGTGACTTATGCAACAAGAAGCCAGGGTGTTAAAAAGGGGCCTGGGTGGGGAATCACACGAATCCCTTACCCAGGCCCCCTTGAGCTAGCGTCCGCTAGGCTCTGGAGTCAGCAGAAACTAGGCAACCAGAGCAGCGGTAGCCTCAGCGATAGCCTTCTCTTCGTTAGTGGGAACCACCAGAACCGGAATAGCAGAATCAGGGGTAGAAATCAGGCGGGGCTGGTCGCCACGAACCTTGTTAGTCTCAGGATCCAGCTTGATGCCCAGGGCACCGGCCAGCAGATCGGCAGTCCGCTCACGGAACTCAGAGGCATTCTCACCGATACCGGCAGTAAAGATCAGGGCCTGGGCGCCACCAACAGCCACATGGTAGCCACCAATGTACTTAGCCAGGCGGTAGGCGGTCATCTCCAGGGCTAGCAGGGCACGGGCGTCGCCAGCCTCAGCAGCCTCATCAATAGCCCGCATATCGCTGTGGCCGGTCAGGGCCAGCAGACCGGACTGCTTATTGAGCAGGTTGTCCATCTTCTGGGGGGTCATCTCAGGGTCCCGCATCATGATAGAGGTCAGGACGGAGGGGTCAATATCGCCGGAGCGGGTACCCATGACCAGGCCAGACAGGGGAGTGTAACCCATGGAGGTGTCTAGGCACTTACCGCCCTTAATGGCGGTGGCAGAGGCACCGTTGCCCAGGTGGGCTACAACAGCGTCGAACTGGTCCCGCTCAATACCCAGGAAGTCGGCGGCAACACCGGTGACGTAGTCATGGCTGGTGCCGTGGAAGCCGTAGCGGCGCACACCGTACTTCTCTACCAGTTCTTCGGGCACAGCGTAACGGTAAACATGCTCAGGCATGGTGACATGGAAGGCGGTGTCAAAGACAGCAACCATGGGGACGCCAGGGTAGGTTTCCTGGGCGGCCCGAATACCCAGGACGTGGGCAGGGTTGTGCAGGGGAGCCAGGGGGGAGAGCTCATCAATCTTGGCGATGACCTCTTCGGTGATCAGCTCGGGGTGGGAGAAGACGTCGCCGCCCTGAACGACGCGGTGGCCGATAGCGTCAATCTTCTTACCGTGCAGGGGTTCAACCAGGGCTTCGGCCATGATGTGCAGGGCCTCAGTGTGGCTGGGGATTTCGGCGGAACCAATGTTCTCTACCAGGCCCTTGGCGATGACCTGGTTCTCTTCGCCGACAGCTTCGGTGTCACGCACCTGGTACTTGACGGAGGAAGAACCGCAGTTGATAACGAGTACGAGCATGGAGTGCTTTCCTTCTAATGGTAGGTTGGCAGGCTAAAGGGGCAGGGGTAAGGCCCGCTGGCACCGGGGTTGGCGGGAGCCGAGCCTTGGCTCGGCGAGGGACTGCCGGGCCGTCCCCTGCCCCATGCCTGCTATAACAATAATTTAGAGAGTCTGAGCCTGAATAGCGGTGATAGCTACGGTGTTGATGATGTCGTCCACGGTAGCACCACGAGACAGGTCGTTCACCGGCTTACGCAGACCCTGCAGAACCGGGCCCACCGCCACAGCACCAGAGGTCTGCTGAACAGCCTTGTAGGTGTTGTTGCCGGTGTTGAGGTCGGGGAAGATGAAGACGGTAGCCTGACCAGCAACCTGGGATCCAGGCAGCTTGGAGGAGGCAATGTCCATGTTAGAGGCGGCATCGAACTGGATGGGGCCCTCAACAGCGAAGTCAGGTTCACCGGCCTTGACGATTTCGGTAGCTTCACGGACGGCGTCCACGTCTGCACCGGCACCAGAGGCACCGGTGGAGTAGGAGAGCATGGCAACCTTGGGGTCTACCCCGAACTGGCGGGCGGTCTCGGCAGAGGCCTTAGCGATGTCAGCCAGCTGCTCAGAGTTGGGGTTGGGGTTGACGGCGCAGTCACCGAAGACCAGGACCCGGTCTTCCATGAGCATGAGGAAGACGGAGGAGACAACCTTGACGCCTTCACGGGTCTTGATGAACTCCAGGGAGGGGCGGATGGTGTTGGCAGTGGTGTTGACCGCACCGGAGACCATGCCGTCAACGATGCCCTTGTGAACCAGCATGGTGCCGAAGTAGGAGGGGTCAGACATGCGGTTGCGGGCGCCTTCAAGGGTCATGCCCTTGTGGGCGCGCAGCTCGGCGTAGGTGGCGGCGAAGTCCTCAGTGTAGGGGTTGTTATCCAGGTCGATGATGGTGACGCCGCGCTTGCCCTCTTCTGCCATGGGCAGGTCGATCGATTCGCGCTGGCAGATTTCCTGGATCTTTTCGGGGTTGCCGATCAGGGTCAGGTCGCAGAAGTCGCGGCGAACAATGATGGAGGCTGCCCGCAGAATACGGGGGTCGTAGCCTTCGGGTAGGACGATGGAGCGGCGGTCGCTGCGGGCCTTCTCAATCAGGTTGTGGAGGAAGCGCAGGGGGGTCATGGTCTTGGGGCGCTCCAGGTTGAGGCGGCTGAAGAGCTCCTTGTCGTCGACGTTGCGGAACCATTCACCCAGGGCAGCAGCAATCTTGCGGGGCTGACCCAGGGCTAGCTGGCCGCGGACACGTCCTACGGCGCTACCGGCCTTGAAGGTGTCTAGGTGGGTTGAGAAGACGGGGAAGGGGGCCTTTTCGACCAGCTGGCCGATGGCGGTGTCGCCGGTCAGCTGGTTGCCTAGACCGCCGGTGAGCAGCATGCCGGAGGGGGCGGGGAAGGTGGGGGAGAGGGCGGAGGCCAGGGTGGCTACCATGATGTCGGACCGGTCGCCGGGGACGATGACGAAGTCTCCGTCAGCGAACTGGTTGAGGAAGTTAGAGACGGTCATAGCAGCAATCTTGATGCCGTGAATGTCGCGGTCTAGGAACTCCTGGCTCATGCCTTCCTGGTCTAGGCCCAGGCTGTTGGCTACCTCGGCCACGGTGGGCAGACCAATTTCGGTCAGTTCAGGCAGAACATAGACGGGGTTCTTGCTGGGGCCCAGCTTGACCTTGGCCTGAACCTCGTCACGCAGGTCGGGGGTGACCCGGTTGACGATGATAGCCATCAGATCAACCTTGGCGGCCTTAAGTTCGGAGCGGGCTACGTCCACGGCGTTAACAACGACGGGTACGGGGGCGTCCTGGGCGCCAACGACGGCAATCACAGGGATGCCCAGGTCCTTGGAGACCTGGGCGTTGAGGTCGAAGCTGACGGTGGAGGGGGCGTGGGCGTAGAGGTCGGTGCCGTCAACGATGATGACGTCGCAGTGCTGGGCCATCTCAGAGTAGATGGAGACAGCAACAGAGGACATCTCTTCGGAGTTGCCTTCGGCCAGTAGCTCGATGCAGCGTTCGAGGGAAACGCCACCGCGGGCCTGATGCTCGGTCAGATTGTACTTCTGCCGCAGCATGTAGATGAGGGGGTCGACGCTGTCGGTGGGGCCGTTGAAGACGGGCCGGAAGAAGCCTACCCGGTCGGTGGTCTTGAGTAGGGAGTCGAGGAGGCCAAGCGCAATCAGGGACTTGCCGGAGTCCTGGTTGGTGGCGGTGATGTACATGCCTTGGGTCATGGCGTGAGAGTCCTTAGGGTGTGGGGCCGGTTTGGGCCCGTTGGTCCTTTCCTTCCAATTTTAGTGCTTGCACTGGGGGCTGACCCTGTCCCCTCCGGGACTTGTGGGCTATCTCATGACTGCTTCTGCACCGCCTGCAGAAGGCCTGGCAGTCTGTTTTCTGTCTCCGTTCCGGGGGTGGCAAGGCTCTTTTGAGGGGGAGGGCTGAGGGGTCTAGGATGGTGAGTAGCAAAGGCCCACCCGCCCCCGTCCCCTCGAAGGAGTGCCCCCATGCGCCACCTGACCCGCCGTTCTCTCATTGCTGGCAGCAGCCTGCTACTTTTGAGCGCCTGCACCCCCGGCCAGCAGGCCAGCTCCCAGGCCAGCGGGGCGGCCACGACCTCAGCTAGCGGCTCAGCCTCAGCCCCTGAGGGCGGGGCCCAGGGCCAGCGGGTTGAGGCCGGCTACCAGCTCAACAGCCCGGTAGCTGAGGCCCCCACCGTCACCCTTTACACCGACCTACAGTGCCCCTACTGCGCTAAGGCCGACCCCAAGTACCGGCAGGCCGCCAGCCAGCTAGAGGGCAGCCTCAACCTGGTGGTGCGGCACTTCCCTCTGCGCTCGCATGCTAATGCTGTGCCCGCGGTTCAGGCTGTTCAGGCGGCGGAGGCTCAGGGGGCCTACCTGCCTATGGCTGAGCTACTTTTTGAGCGTCAAACCCAGTGGGGCACCTTGACCACGGTTAATGATTTGGCTGCTACTTTTGTGGGCTACGCCCAGGAGCTGGGCCTGGATACTGAGCGGTTCTCTCAGGATTTGTCTGCCCAGGCCAACCAAGATTTGATTCAGGCTGAGCTAACGGCTGGAGCTGAGGCCGGGGTGCGGGGTACCCCTAGTTTTGTGCTTAATGGGCAGGTGCTTGAGGGCGTGGATTCTTCGAGCAGTGTAGAAGAGCTGGTGGCTGCCTTCCGTCAGGCGGCTGGTCTCTAATGGGCCACAGCCACTCTCACAGCCACGGGACGGGTGCGGGCAATAGGGGCCGCCTGCTTCTGGTGGTGGCCCTGGCCTGGGCCCTGGTGGCTTTTCAGCTGCTGGGTGCGGCTCTGACCGGCTCCTTGGCCCTGCTCTTTGATACGGTCCATGTTTTTACGGACGCCCTGGGCGTGACTCTTGCCCTGCTGGCGGCCCACTTGGCGGCCCGTCCTGCTAGCCCGCGTCGAACCTGGGGCTATCAGCGGGTTGAAGTGCTGTCTGCCATGTTTCAGGCGGTGGCCCTGCTGGCGGTGGGTATTTTTGTGGCTTTTGAGGCGGTTCAGCGTTTCTTTGAGCCTAGTGAGATTCCGGGTCGGGAGGTCCTGGTTTTTGGTGTGATTGGCCTGGTTGGCAACATCATCATGATTCTGGTGCTCATGGGCGGGGACCGTAGCAATTTTAATATGCGGGCGGCCTTCCTTGAGGTGCTGAATGATGCCCTGGGGTCGGTGGCGGTGATTGTGAGCGCCCTGATTATTTGGCAGACCGGCTACTACCAGGCGGACGCGATTGTGGCCCTGCTGATTGGTTTGATGATTGTTCCGCGCACGGTCAAACTCTTTCGTGAGACCGTCAGTGTTCTACTAGAGAGCACCCCCAAGAATCTTGATCTGGAGGCCCTGCGCCGTCACCTGGAGGAGCAGCCGCATGTGCTGGCTGTACACGACCTGCACGCCAGCCAGATTTCTTCGAGCCTGCCGGTGCTGACGGCCCATATTGTGCTTGAGGACGAGTGCTTTAGGGATGGCCATTCGGTGCAGATCCTGGCTGATTTGCAGACCTGCGTAGCCCAACATTTTGAGGTGTCTATCCGCCACTCTACCTTCCAGTTGGAGCCTCGTAGCCTTTATGAGCGGGAGGACCTGCACCACCGCCACTAGACTGGTGGGCATGGCTTCTTCTATTCAGCTTTCCTTCTCGGGGCTAGGCGCCCGCATCCTGCCGGACGGTTTTAGTGCCTCTGGTCGCATCCTTGAGATTGGTGGTGCCGAGCAGTCCCATGTTGACCTGCAAGACCCCACCCTGATTCTCTACGAGTACCTGCGGCGGATTGGTAACCTGGCTGATGCTCTGGCCCCGGCTGGTCGGCCTGTGACCGCAGCCCACCTGGGCGCTGGTGCCCTGACCCTGGCCCGCTACCTGCAGGCTACCCGGCCTGGCTCCCGCCAGCTGGCTGTTGACATTGAGCGGGAGCTGCCTTCTTTCGTTATGGAGCAGCTGCCCCTGCCTGCTGGCACTGACCTCAAGGTGCTGATTGAGGATGCCGCCAGTGCAGCACCCCGCCTGCGGCAGGAGCTGGATGCGCCCGCGGGCCTGGATCTGGTGGTGCTAGATATTTTCTCGGGTTGGGAGGCCCCCGCCCACCTGACCACCCCCGCTTTCTATACGGATTTGCGGGATTCTTTGGCTGCCTCAGGCCTACTGGCGGTTAACGTGGGTGACGACCCGGGCCTGACCTTCTTTGCGGCCCAGGCCCGAACCATGCTGGAGGTTTTTGCTGAGGTCTGGTGCCTGGCGGATGAGGCCATGCTGACCGGCCAGCACGCGGGCAATCTGATTCTGGTGGGAAGCAGCCAGCCCCTGACGGAGGAGCTGGCTGACCGGCTCTGGGCTGCTGGCCCCCACCCGGCCACCGTCCTGGGCACCGGCGACCTGCAAGACCTGCTAGCCCGCTTGGGTTAGTTCGCCCCTAGCCCTATCTACCGCCTTCTGGCCGGTAGGGGCAGTAAGCTGGGGGTATGTTCGAGAACTTCAACGCCGCCAGTGCCTTCGACGCCAACGGCCAGCCTAAGCCCGTCATCACCCAGGCCCTGGACACCATCCTCAAGGTTCAGCGTCCCCTGGTCGTCTCCATGGTTAAAAACCTGCGAGAACGCCACCCCCAAGACACCCCCGCCCAGCTAGCCAAGCGCCTAGAAAACGCCTACCTGCGGGACGTCACCCTAGGAGGCGGTGCCATCGGTGCCACTGCCTTCGTCCCCGGGCTAGGAACAGCTACCTCCATGGGCCTCTCAGCTGTGGCCGTGGGTGGCTACCTAGAACGCACCGCCCTCTACGTCCAGGCCATTGCCGAACTGCACGGGGTGCATGTTGCCAACCCCGAGAAGGCCCGGCTCATGGTCATGGCCGTCATGCTGGGTGAGGACGGCTCAACCCTCATGAACTCTATCCTGGCCCACACCGGTGGCGGGGCTGCCGGGGTTAACCGCAAGTGGGGGCTTATGATGGGCACCCAGGACTCCGGCAAGATTTTTAGTGTAGAACGCACCATCCGCAACATGTTTGTGAAGCGTTTCTTCGCCCGCCAGTCCACGGCCTTCCTGGGCCGGGCCCTGCCCTACGGTATTGGTGCGGTAGCCGGTGGCGGCGCCAACCTGGCCCTGGGACGGGCCGTGGTGCAGTCGGTTGCCCAGACCTTTGGGCCTGCCCCGGCCCTCTTCCCGGCTGAACTTAACATTGACCGGGCCCCGGCCTTTGTAGACCCCCAGGCCAGCTACAGCAACCCCTCCCCGGCCCAGAAGAGCGGTGTTGCTGGTGCCCTTAAGAAGGCTGGCAGCCAGGCCGGGCAGGTTGCTCAGGCAGGGGCCGCCGGTGTGGGTGCTGGCCTACAGAAGCTCAAGGAATTAGGCCAAGGCCGCAAGAACTAGAGCCCTACCTACCCCAACGGGAACGGGCCTTAAAGATGGCCCGGGCAGCCATCCTGGCCCCCTGGGCGGCAGCCCCTTGCGCCTCCTCTAGCTCCTGGGCGCTGGAGGCCCGCACCTCCTGCGGTTCCTGGATTTGGCTGGCACTCACGGGCTGGGGGGCCTCCAGCTCTGAGGCTTCTACCGGCCCCTCCTGGGCGGCTTCTGGGGCCTCAGCCTCAAGCTGGGCCAGCAGGTTTGAGGTGGCCTGGGGCAGCTGGGCTGGCGGCTCACCCAAGTTGAGCTTGACCTGCTCCACCAGCTGCTGGGCAAAGGCCCGCCTAGCTTTCTGCTGGCTGAGTACCGCCCCGCCAGCCTTAGCCAGCTGCTCCCCGGCCTTAACCAGCAGCATGGTCTTAGGGTTGCGCACGCCCAGGGCCGTAATAGCCCCCAAAATGTTCATTTGCTGGGTCTTGCCCGCGGACGGGCCCCGGTCTGCTAGCTGCCCGGCCTCTAGGGCGGCCAGTAGCTGGCTGACCTCCTGGCCCAGAATCTGCTGGGCCGCCCGGTCGCCGTCCTGGGCCTCTAGACCATAGACCAGGGCCACAGCCTGTAGGTAGTTTTTGATGCTGAGGGCGCTGCTGACCTGGGCGGTCTTGGCAATGCCCTGGTTGGCGGCCTGCTGGTAGCTGGCTGTGCCCTGGATAGCTCCCAGGTGGCTGGCGGCCTGGGTCAGGCCTGCTACCTTGGGGTTGCGGGTGACGGTACCCAGCAGGTTGGGGGTGAACTCTTGAACACCGGCCTGGGCGCCGCCGACCAGGGCAAAGTCGCGCACAAAGGCGGCTGCGAGCCTGTCGAGCAGGTCTTGGGGGCTGGCCTGGGGATCCTGGGCTGCTAGTTTACTCAGGCGTCGCAGGGCGGGTGAGGTGGAGGTGGGGCTGGCTGTCATGCCTACCATGCTAGCCTGTTTGGCTCCCGGGAGTGGGGGCGGACGTCTGCTGCTGCTAGGGCGGGGCGCTGGTTACTGATCTTTGCAGCGGGTGTCTAATTTTGACCGGCCGGTGCAAATAAGGGTGCCTCGGTGCCTGGGGAACTGACCTTGCTAGGATGGAAAGGCTGCTCTGTTCGCCTCCCTGCGAGGCCCCAACAGGCTCCATGGAAAACACACCTGATTCTTCTGGAGGAAGACCATGCCCGCCAACTCCCTATCCCGTCCCCTCTTCGTGAGTGGTGCTATCGCTATCCTGCTGGGCCTGGTTGCCCTGATTTGGCCCGGCATGACCCTCACTATTGCGGCTGTCATCTGGGGTGTCTTCGCCCTAGCCGACGGCATCAATAGCTTCGCTCGCCTGTCTGGAGCCAGCAAGGCCGAAAAGACCCTCTACATTTCCTCCGGTGTGCTGGGTGTAGTGGCTGGTCTGATGGTCATTCTGCAGCCTCTCTGGGGCATGGCCTCCCTGACCTGGATTCTGGGCTTCTGGCTGATTCTGCGCGGCGTCATTGAGGTAGTTGCCGCTTTCCGTCTGCCTAAGGATGCCCCCAAGGCCTGGCTCATTCTTTCCGGCGTCCTCTGGGTCCTGGCCGGCCTGCTGGTGACCGCTAACCCCGGTGTGGCTATGGTCAGCATTGTTTTCTGGTTGGGTCTGCTATCTATTGCCTGGGGTGTCGCCTTCATTGTGGCTGGCTTCCGGGTGCGTTCTGCTGCTCAGCAGATTAAGGACGCCCTCTAAACGTCCGCAGCTTAGATACAAGAGAGGGAAGGCTCCTGCCAGTGACGGCGGGGGCCTTCCCTTTTGCCCGTGGGCTGACGGTGGCTAGGCGGTCTTCTTTTCAGCTACCGGTCAAGATTGACCGTCCGGTGCAAAGAAGTCCGCCCAGGCCTAACTTTCCTGGTCCACCAGCTTGAGGAGCAGACCAGCTACCAGAGCCGCCACCAGCAGGGGCCCCAGGGCAGTACCCGGCAGCATAAAGACCATAATCAGCACAATAGCCAGAGGCTTCTTAACCGCAATCGTCGTTGAAGACACCATACCGGCCGCCAGGGCCGTCCCCGGGTCGGTACCCGGCAACAGGGCCAGGGTCAGCAAACCAGCGGACGCCCCCGCAAAAGCCAAGGGGAAGAACTCACCACCGGGCCAACCGGCCGACAGGCTCAGGGCCGTGGCCAGGGCCTTAAGCAGGGCCAGACCAGCCAGGGTCAACCAGGCACCAGAATCTACCAGGGTCAGCAGCTGGGGCATCTCAGCATGACCCGAGAACCGCAGCAGAGGGACGGCCGCCAGCAGGCCAGCGAGCAGGGCAGAACCGGCCAGCACCCGCACCCAGGGACGGGCGAAGCGTCCGGCCAGGGCGTCCAGGGCATGGTGGAAGTGGCCAAAGACCAGGGCTACCAGGGCACCGAGCAGGGCCGGAATAATCGCCTGCCACCAGGTAGAGACGTCACCGCGCGGGGCAAGGGGAACTTCCATGAGGTGACGTTCAGCCCCCAGCAGGTGCAGGGTGCCCATGAAGGCCAGAAAACCGCTGACAGCAGCCAGGAGGCTTATTCAAAAGTAAGGAAC
>DKXC01000143.1 GCA_002492045.1 Micrococcaceae bacterium UBA7136 | reverse complement strand
GGCCTCAAGGTCAGCCCGGACGCTCTCATCCGGGGTCTGGGTCAGGGTAGGGGCCGGGTACCAGACATCCAGGACGGTGCCCTCAAAGTCACCAGAAGCAACCAGGGTAGCTAGGCCCAGGCCAGAAGCAAAAGAATTCATCTCAGTCATGGTTCCAGTCTACGAAATAGAGGGGTCTTCTTCTAAGAAGATTGCCCTTCTGCTTGTATGGTGGACATATGACCAGTCAAACCGCCCTCAACCTTTCTGCCCCCATTGAGCAGCTGACCGCCCAGCTGATCGATATTTATTCGGTCTCTGGCAGTGAGCAGCAGCTAGCTGACGCCGTCCAGCAGGCCCTAGCCGCCCTGCCTCACCTTGAGGTCACCCGGGACGGGGACGCCTTGATTGCCCGCACTCAGCTGGGTAAGGATAAGCGGGTTATTCTGGCCGGTCACCTGGATACTGTGCCCCTACCTACCACCCCCGGCTCCCTGGGGACGGTGCCCTCCAGCTGGCAGGAGCAAGAGGGCCAGCGTCTGCTCTACGGGCGGGGGGCTGTTGACATGAAGGGTGGGGTAGCCGTCCAGCTGGCCCTGGCCGCTGCCCTGGCCAGGGAGGAGCCCAGCTACGACATCACCTACATTTTCTACGACCACGAAGAAGTAGCCTCTGACCTGTCGGGCCTGGCCCGCCTGCTGCGCAACCATAGCCAGAAGATCCTGGACGCTGACTTTGCGGTTCTACTAGAACCTACCGACGGCACCATTGAGGGCGGCTGCAACGGGACCATTCGCTTCTGGATTAGGCCGACCGGCCTGGCCGCCCATTCTGGCCGCTCCTGGAAGGGCGATAACGCCATCCATAAGCTGGCCCCGGCCCTGGCCGCCCTGGCCGCCTACCAGCCAGCCACCTACCGGGTGGAGGGCCTGGACTACCGGGAGGGCCTCAACGCCGTGCAGATTTCTGGTGGGGTAGCCGGGAATGTTATTCCTGATTCGGCTGGCCTGCATATTAACTACCGTTTTGCCCCCAACAAGACCTTAGATGAGGCTGTGGCCCACCTGCGGGAGGTCTTTGCCGGCTACGACCTGGACTTTGTGGACCTATCCTCTGCTGCCCGGCCGGGCCTGGACGCGCCCCTGTCGCGTTCCCTGATTGAGTCGGTGGGGCAGGAGCCTAAACCTAAGTACGGTTGGACGGACGTGGCCCGCTTCTCTGAGGTGGGTATCCCGGCCGTCAACTTTGGCCCCGGGGACGCCCTGCTGGCTCACACCGATCATGAGCATGTTAAGGTGTCTGAGCTTGAAGCCTGCTACCGGGCCCTCAAAACCTGGCTGACAGCCTAAAGACCTATTCGGGTTAGGCTTGCAGACTCGCGCTCGCCGCATCCCTCTCGACTGCTTCGCAGCCGATTCAGGCCCCGCCTGGCGGCGGATTCCGTTCGCTCTTACGTGCCTCACCGGGCACCCGCGAACTCCATCTGTGCCAGCGGCTTCGCCGCGAGTCTGCCTTCGCCTACCCTGCTAATCTCTCTGCCTTCTGTTCTCGGCTCGCTGGTAGTCCTGCCAGAGAAAGACACTGTTGCCCACAAGTAGGAAGCCAGCGAGAGCAGCCTGAAAAAGGTTCCCCTGAACCAGGGCAGAGACCAGTAGAATCAGGGCCGCTAACAGGGCAAAAGTGTAAAGGGCTCTGAGCATAGGTCTGCCTTTCTGGGACTTTCTCTTACTCCCAGTTTAGGGTCTGAACCAGGCCTGCGGGCTAGGTCAGGCCGCTTTTCAGGAAAGGCCGGTAAGCTAGGTTGCTTTGGGGTGCTAGGCACCGCCTTATGGCGGATTCCGTTCGCTCTTGCGTGCTAGCGCACCCGCGAACTTCATCTATCTAGAGGAGGAAGCCCCATGCCCCAGGCCCAGCAGCGGCCAGACGTCCCGGCCCTCAGCCAGCGGATATCCCTGACCCTAACCGGCTGGGCCTACCAGCTGGCAGGCTACTGGGCCGCCCTGCCCGCCCTAGCCCAGGTACTAGTTATCTACGCCGCCTCCCGCCTCTGGGGCCTACTCATCTTTAGCCGGGTAGGCCAGCAGCAAACGACCAGCCCCTGGCAGGCCTCCGGCCCCATGACCTACCTAGACTTCGTGACCATCTGGGACGCCGACTGGTACCGGCAAATTGCCCTGACCGGCTACCCCTCCACCCTGCCCCTGGACTCCTGGGGGAATGTGGCCCAAAACCCTTGGGCCTTCTACCCCCTCTACCCCTGGGTTTCCTCTTTGCTCATGCAGGCCACCGGCCTGGACTACCGGGCGATTGCCCCCAGCCTTTCCCTGGCGGCTGGTTTCGGGGCTGCCTGGCTAATCTACCGCCTCTTCGCCAGCTCCCTGGCCCGGCAGAGCACTGAAAAAGCCCATTCTCTGGCCCTCTGGGGCCTGGCCCTAGTGGCCTTCAACCCGGTGGCCCCCATCCTTCAAACCGGTTACGCAGAGGCCCTGGGCCTGCTCTTCCTCACCTGGGCCCTGCTCTACCTGGTTCAGGGCCGCTACTGGCTCCTGTTGTTGCCCGCACTCGCTGCCGCCCTGACCCGGCCGGTCGGTGTACCCCTGGGGGCCACCATCGGCCTCTACTGGTTGGCCTGCTGGGTCGGTCAGGCCCGCGCCGAGGGGCAGCCCCTGCTAGCCCTCAAGGACACCGCCGGGCAGTTGATCTCAGCCCTGGCCGTCTGCGCCTTCGCCTTCGTCCACCCAGCTGCTGCCTGGCTGACCACCGGACGCCTAGACGCCTACACCGCCACCGAAGCCGCCTGGCGGGCCGGGGGAGAAGAAGTCCTGCCCTTCATCCCCTGGGTCACCCAATCCCAGCTCTACCTGGGCCAGCTACTGGGGCCTATCCTGCTGGTTCTGCTTCTGCTGGTAGTCATCCTCTTTCTGCTTTCACCCCTGACCTGGCGGACCCTGCACCCGGCCCTGATTCTCTGGGCCGCAGCCTACCTGCTCTACATGCTGATCTTCTTCAACCCCCAGTCCTCCACCTTCCGCCTGCTGCTGCCCCTCTTTCCCCTAGCCCTGCCCCTGGTGGCCCTCTCAGCCTCCCGGGCCTACCGGCTGGCCCTGGTGCTGACAGCCGCCGGGGCCCAGTGGGGCTGGGTGGGCTGGCTCTGGCATTGGAAGCAGCTACCTGGCGGTGGCGACTACCCGCCCTAAAAACTTGTGGAAAAGAGGGCCTGCTAGCTGGCCAAAACCGACAAAAGCAGCTAGTGGGTCGGTATCATTAAAGAAGGTTTAGCCCAGGGCCAGGAACCACCTGCCCACCAGCTCAAAGGAGAACCCCATGGCAGCCCAAAAGCCTCGCACCGGTGACGGTCCCCTCGAACTCGTCCGTGAAGGCCGCACCCTGGTCCTTCGTATCCCGCTAGAAGGCGGCGGCCGCATGGTTCTAGACCTGACCGACGAAGAAGTCCAAGAGCTCAAGGCCTGCCTAGAAGACTTCTAAGAGAAGAAAGCCTCCCCACCTCACCATCAGCCCCGGCAAGCCTGTGAAGTAAGACCTAAAGCTTTCTGGGTGAGAGAAGAAGGGGGCTTTTCTCAGCGAATACTGGTAATCTTCTGCTGTGTTTGGAATTAGCGGCCTCGAATTTATCTTCCTCGTTATCCTGGTCTTCTTCGTGATCGGGCCTGAGCGCATGCCCGAATACGCCCAGCAGCTCAAGGAATTCATCAAGTACATCCGCCGAATGGCCTTCGATGTTAAGGACGATATCAAGGACACCCTGGGCCCAGATTTGGGCGACATCAACTGGCGCCAGTACGACCCCCGCCAGTACGACCCCCGCGTCATTGTGCGTGAAGCCTTCGCAGAGGACGACGAAGAACGCCGCAAGGAGCTAGAAGCCGCAGCAGCCGCCCAGGCTGAGCTTAACCGTCCGGCTGAATCCGTCACCCAGCGCCTGCCCAAGGGCGCCTGGGCCCCCTTCGACTTAGAGGCAACCTAAAGCCTGTCAAAGAGACCAGCCCCAGACCTGAGTGTCTGGGGCTGACTCTTTTAAGTGCTAGAGAGCAGACCTAGAAAAGGATAAAATAATAGCGTGGCCCGGAAGTTCCGAGCCACGCTCATAAAAGAATAGGAGGCGGCTATCTTGTTAGCTGAGTTAGCCGTCCTAGTCGGAATCCTACTCGCCTTAGCACAGTTTGTAAAAGTTACAGCTAAGCAAGAGAAGCTGAACTAGAGGTTGAGGGGCAGGGGCTTACCGGCTAGATCACGGGGCCGGTGAGTCAGGGCACGGGCCGCCTCAATCAGTACCCGAGCCGCAGGCGAATCTGGCTCAGACCTGACCAAGGGAACCCCGGCATCCCCGCCCAGACGCAGGCCCATATCCAAAGGAACAGACCCCAGCAGCGGCACCTCATAGCCCAGCGAAGCACTCAAAGACTCCACCAGCCGCTGGCCGCCACCCTCACCAAAGAGCGGCAGGGAGGAACCATCCGGCAACTGCATAGCGGCCATATTCTCTAGCACACCAGCCACCTTCTGGCCCGTCTGCAAACTCAAAGTGCCAGCCCGCTGAGCCACATCCACCGCAGCCAGCTGGGGGGTAGACACCAACAAAATCTCAGCAGATGGCAGCAACTGAGACATAGAAATCGCGATATCGCCCGTCCCCGGCGGCAAATCCAAGAAAAGAGCATCCAGCTGCCCAAAATGGACGTCCGTCAAAAACTGCTCCAAAGCCCGGTGCAGCATAGGCCCCCGCCAGGCCACCGGCTGGGCCGGATCCACAAACATACCAATAGAAATCAGCTTAATACTGCCCCCACCGGCCGGGGCCTCTACCACCGGTGGCAGCATCATATCGTCCAGGCGGGTAGGGCCCTGAGTAACACCCAACAAACCCGGGACTGAAAACCCGTGAACATCCGCATCAATAATGCCCACCGACAGGCCAGAAGCAGCAGCCGCCGCCGCCAAATTCACGGTCGCCGACGACTTACCCACCCCGCCCTTACCTGAAGCCACCGCAAAAACCCGGGTCAAAGAATCAGGAGAGGCAAAAGGATTCTTACGGGTATGGCCCAACCTATCCCGCAGGGCCAGGCGCTGGGCAGAATCCATGTAACCCAGCTCCACCTGCACCTGCTCCACCCCATCCAGGGCCAGCAAGGCAGAAGAGACCTCCTGCTCAATCCGCCCCTTAAGCGGGCAGCCCTCAACCGTCAGCAGAACCCGCACCCGGGCCAAAGAACCCTCCAAAGAGGCCTCAGCCACCATCCCCAAATCGGTAATGGGCAGACGCAACTCAGGATCAATCACCTGCCCCAAGGCAGAAACCAGGTAAGGATCAAGCGAAGACTCAAGAGCAGACATACAGACTCCTAGCGGGAATCAGAAGGACGGGCAGAAGCAGGGGAGGGGACAGAAAGATCATCATCAGGCCGGTCAATATCCATGACCTTCTTCCGCTTCCGCTCCCTAGTCGACTCATCCAGGGCCTCAAAAGAAGAAGTAGCCGGGTGCGGGTTAGCCCCCTCAGCCACCTGACCCTCCTCATCCAGGTGCGCCCGGCCAGCCAAAAACTCAGCCCGAGCCAGCAGCTCCTCTTGCCGACGCTGAGCCTCCTGAATATCCTCCAAAAGATCACGCAACTCACCGCGGACAAAATCACGGGTAGCAACCTCCCGCAAACTAATCCGCAAAGAAGCAATCTCCCTGGTCAGGTACTCAGTCTCCTCCAGGTTGCGCTGATCCCGCTGCCGGTCCTGCTGGGCCACCACCCGGTCCCGGTCATCCTGCCGGTTCTGGGCCAGCAGCAGCAGAGGCGCCGCATAGGACGCCTGCAAAGACAGCATCAGAGTCAGCAGGGTAAAGTTGAGAGACCGCGGATCAAACTGCAACTCCTCAGGGGCTAGAGTATTCCAGCCCAGCCAGAGGGCACAAAAAACAGACATCCAGAGCAAAAACTGGGGCGTACCCATAAAACGGGCAATCTTCTCGGTCATCTGCCCAAAAGCATCCGGGTTGGGGTTACTGCCCCACCCAAAGAAAGACCGCCGCTTCTTAGCCTCCTGCGGGGTTCCTAGATTCTGCATCCTATCCCTCCTTTACTGCTTACTCGTAGCGGCGCCCAACCTTACGGATCGGGGTGCCATCATCATAGGTGCGCCAGTCATCCGGCAGCATCTCATCCAAAACGTCATCCACCGTCACGGCCCCCACCAGCCGGTCATGATCATTAACCACCGGCACAATCGTCAAGTCGTAGGTGGCCAGAACGCGGGTAACCTCCTCAATACTGGCCGAATCCGTCACCGGCTCAATCGAAGTATCCAGAATATTACCCACCTGCTCACTAGGGGAGTGGCGCAGCAGCCGCTGCATATGCACAATCCCCACAAAACGGCCCGTGGGGGTCTCCAAAGGCGGACGAGTCACCATCACGGCAGCCGCCATAGCCGGTGGAATCTCCTCCTGCCGAATATGAGCCAAAGCCTCAGCCACGGTAGCCTCCGGCGACAGGATAATAGGCACCGGATTCATCAGTGAACCGGCAGTGCCCTCCTCATACTCCAGCAGACGACGCACATCATCCGAATCCTCAGGATCCATCAGCGTCAAAAGCTCCTCACGCTGAGAATCAGACAGCTCACTCAGAAGGTCAGCCGCATCATCCGGCTCCATCTCCTCCAAAACGTTGACCGCACGAGCAACCTCCAGGTGAGACAGAATCTGAACCTGATCCTCCTCCGGCAGCTCCTGCAAAACATCCGCCAGACGCTCATCCTGCAGCTCCTGAGCCACCTCAACCATGCGCTTATCCGGCATATCATGAATGGCATCAGCCAAGTCAGCCGCATTAGAATCCTCATGGGTCGCCACAAAAGCAGTCGCCGCCTGAGGCTCAAAATCCGTCGACAAAATAGCCTCATGCCAATCAATAATCAGAGTCTCCTTACGGCGCCGCATCAGCGACGAAGAACCCCGAGAGACAAAAAGCTCAGAAATAAACCAATCCCCATTACGACGCTGCTCCATCGCAACATCCTCAATCAAGGCCCGGCCAGAACCATCCCGCAACTGCACCTGCCGGTCAAAAAGCTCACCCACCACCAGGGCCTCAACACCCCGCTGCTCAAAGCGCCGCAAATTGACCAGACCCGTCAAAACAATCTGAGTAGAATCAATACTCAAAACCCGGGTCATAGGCACAAAAATACGCTTCTTACCCAAAATCTCAATCACAATACCCACCACCACCGGCTCCTTAAGCTTAGCCAGGGAAGCAACCGCCGAGAACTGGGTAAAACCACTCTTAAGCACCACCACATCACGCAGGCGGCCCAGGCGGTCGCCGTGAGGGTCAAAAACGTCCAGGCCCAGCAGGCGGGCAATAAAGATCTTCTTGGGTAGGCTAGTCACTTAAACAAGGGTACTCGCCCCGCCCAGCAGGTGCCAGAGGAAGCCCACCACCAAAAGCCGCCCAGCAGCGTGACCTTGGTCTAGGCCGTCGGACGCCCGCCCCTCCGTTCACCGGCGGCGATACCCAGCCAGCAGACCAGAAGCACTAAGGAAGAATAGACAGCATGGACCAACTCAAGCCACCCCCCGCCGCCAGCTACGCCAAAGAACAAACCCTGCCCCCGGGCCTCCTGGTCGCCAGCTACAGCAACCGAAAAGACCTCAACGAAGCCCTGACCTTCCTGGCCGCCCACCAGTTCCCCATTCAATCCCTCTACATCCTGGGCGACCAGCCCGTCCAGGTCGAATACATTGCCGGGCAGGCGACCTACCCCCGGGCCGCCCTGGCCGGCCTCTGGCAGGGCCTAGTATTAGGCTCCCTAGCTGCCCTGCTCAACTCCACCCTCAGTAACAGCCCCCTGCTGGTCAACCTGGCCACCATCCTGCCCATCGCCATTGCCTTCTGCATGATCTACGCGATTTTTCTGGCCTCCCGCAGTGGCGGTAAGGGCATCGGGGTACGCCCCCAACTGCTCTCAGCCCGCTACCAGCTCATGGCCCTACCCCAGGTAGCAGAAGCCGCCCGCCAGATTCTGGCCCGCCCCCAGGCCCCCAAGCCCGCAGGCGCCCACTTCCCCGGCTTCCCCCAGCAGGCACCCATGCCGCCTGCCGC
>DKXC01000034.1 GCA_002492045.1 Micrococcaceae bacterium UBA7136 | reverse complement strand
CTTATTCGTCAGGTCGGGCTAGGCTCACAGACTCGCGCTCGCCTCCTCCCTCTCGCCTCGCAAGCTCGGCGATTCAGGCCCCGCCTGGCGGCGGATTCCGTTCGCTCTTGCATGCTGACGCATCCGCGAACTCCATCTATGCCAGCGGCTTCGCCACGAGTCTGCCATCGCCTAAGCTGACAGAAAAGGGCCCGCCATCTGGCGGGCCCTTCTTCATTTTAAGTCGGCTCTAGCTAGCGATTTGTCCGCTGATCCGGTGGAAGAGCATATCCAGGGCTACCAGGTTAACCCCCTCAGGGATAATCATGTCGGCATGCTTCTTGGAGGGCTCCACGTGCAGCTCATGCATGGGCTTGACCGTGGTCAGGTACTGCTCCTCTACTGATTCGATGGTGCGGCCCCGCTCGATAACGTCCCGGCGCAGGCGGCGCAGGATTCGGACGTCCGCGTCAGTGTCTACAAAAATCTTGATATCGCAGAGATCCCGGATCGCGGGCTCCACAAAAATCAGGATGCCTTCCAGGATGATGATAGGCCGAGGCTCGATGAGCTGGATTTGGTCGGAGCGGTTGTGCTGGGTGAAGTCGTAGACCGGGCCTTGAACGCTCTGGCCAGCTAGCAGTAGCTTGAGGTGTTCTAGGAGCAGGTCGCTGTCGAAGGCTTGAGGGGCATCATAGTTGAGCTGGGTGCGTTCCTGGTAGGTTAGGTGGTCGTTCCGCTTGTAGTAGTTGTCGTGGTAGATGACCTGCACCTGGTCCTGGAAGCGGTCTTTGAGGGAGTGGGTGAGGGTGGTTTTGCCTGATCCGGTGCCGCCAGCGATACCGATAATGAGGGGCTTCATAGCTGTCTCTTTCTTTCCTGCTTGTCTGCCTGGGCCGGGCTTGCTGACCGGCTCTCCTCTATTGTGGCATGTTGCCTCTCTCAGCTGGTCAGGAGGGATGAGAAGCTGCTGTGGAGCCTCTTTTATCTTTTCTGTCTTAAATTTTTTTGCTCCGATTCCAGCAGGAATGGGGACACAAGCGTCCGCAGGTCCGAGAGATTTGTCCCCCAGATAGCTGGGTAGCAGAAGGGGCTTTAGCCTGGAAAATTAGGGCTACTCCCCTAAGTCTGAGCTAATTTCCTTTAGTTTTGCAGAAAATCTTCCCTTTACTTTCCAGCACAAGCGTCCAGGCTCCCCAGCAAATGGGGGACAAAATTTCGCAATCCACTACACTTTGGGGGACAAAATGCTGTAGAGTAGAGCCAGTCAAGACCCTGGACTGTAGGCAAGGAGCTGTCCAATGAACTTTCATGACTGGGCCAGCCAAACCTACCGCAACCAGACCCTCCGGGAAGCTGTAGAGCAGCAGTTGGTCAACTTCAACCCCCAGAAGTACCACAAGGCCATCTACAAGGCAGACAGCTTCCTAGCCCATGAAACCGTCCTTGGCTTGGTAACCGGACGACTCAATGGGCTAGGCGATGCCCTGCTGGTGATTACCAGCGAGAGGGTTGCTATCTTGCAGAACTCCTTTCAGAAGCAGAGCAATCTCTACCTCAGTAAGGAATCTCTGCAGCAGGCTCAGCTAAGCCGCTCTCTTCTGGCTGGCCATCAGCTGACTATTGGAGGCCACCGCTTGAGCCGGGTACCCAAGGCCATGGCCGAGACCCTAAGAGCCTTTCTAGGCTAGGGACGACGAGCGAGAGAACCATATCTTAAGTTCACACAGGCGACACACTGAGACCAAGATAACAGGCTTATCTTTACTCTCAGTGTTTCCCCTAGCTACACATCGAAAATTAGATCCCCCTCAACCTCCAGTCAACTCACCTGGCGGGCCGCTGAACCTTAGCCTGTCTAGATTTTTTCCTTACTGCTGTTAGAGTTGTTGAGCAATGCGGTAGCTCAAGACCGCTATACCGGGCTTTCCTGCGATACCAAGCCAGCAGGAGGCCTACAGATTTTGTTCAACTAGACATGGGGGAAAACTTGTCTATCAATCGTCGTACTCTCGTTAAGGGTGCCGCCTGGACCGCACCCGCTATTGCTGCCACCGCAGCTGTTCCGGCCTACGCAGCCTCTTCAAGCACCGAACCCCAGCAGGACGTCTGCCGCTACGGCAAGCTAGTTGCTGCACCCTGGTCTAACGTCTGGGAAGCCCGCAAGTTCAACGGCAAGGTAGAAGAAGACGTTGAGTGGGCCGTCTACCCCACCAGCAACTGCACCTCCGCACCCCAGCACATCAACATCGATAACAGCTTCCCTGCTGCCCAGGCCGCTAACCCCTACTATGAGCGGACCGCCCAGGGCACCTGGCGTCCCTTCTTCCCCGCCAACGGCAACCGCATGGCAGACGTCAGGTCTGTTGACGGTGTTGATGGCACTGGTCAGGGCAACATCATTCGCGTGACCATTGAGAACGTAGCTGGCGACGTCAACTATGTTGATACTCCCACCGGTAGCGATCGTTTCCTTTTCCAGGCCAAGGACGGCGACCCCGCCTACGGCCCCAACGGTTACCGTGGCCGTGGTGCTAATGTCCCCATGATTCGTCTCAACGACGACTTCAAGGGCGCCAACACCACCTACTCCAAGCTCTACAACTACCTGCGCTTCGCCGACGGCCCCATGCCCGCCAAGAACACCATGTGGACCTGGGCCTACGGTGAGCACTACAAGACCGCTGAAGGCCGCGACGGCTGGAGCTGGGACATCGAGGTTATGTCTAACATCACCGCCCGCGAGGCTGGCGCTGACGTGGTTTCCTTCATGACCCGCCTGCCTGCTGCCCAGTACGGTGATGCCAGCCGTAGCAATTCAAAGACCATCCCCGTTCAGTACCGGGTGACCGTGACCTCCCCCTGGGGTGTGGTCACCTACCTGTCGGACGCTGTCTAAGCCATATCAAGTCTGGTTAGGCTTACAGACTCGCGCTCGCCGCCTCCCTCTCGACTGCTTCGCAGTCGATTCAGGCCAGCCCCCATGCCAGCGGCTTCGCTACGAGTCTGCCTTCGCCTGATCCTCACTGAAGGCTAGCTGGAGAGCCTCTAGCAGGCGGGCGCGTAGGTCTTGGGCCCGGCTGGCAAAGGCCCGCTGCTTCTGCACATAGAGGGCCTTACCCTCCGGGGTCTCAATCTTGACCGGCTCATAACCCCAGTCAAGCAGGTCGTAGGGGGCCGCCTGCATGTCTAGTTCCCGCACGTCCCAGGCCAGCTCAAAACAATCCATGACCAGGTCTGACGGCACCAGGGGCAGCAGCTTGTAGGCCCACTTGTAGACGTCCATGTTGGCGTGCAGGCAGGCTGGCTGCTCCAGGTTGCGCTGCTCCTGGCGGGTAGGCTGCAGCTGGTTGAGGGGCGCCGCCTGGGGCATGAAGAAGCGGAAGGCATCAAAATGGGAGCAACGAATCCGGTGCTCTTCTACCACCCGGTCGGTGCCTTCTGCCCCCAGGCGCAACTGCAGGTAGTCGTGGCGGATATTGTTCTCTTCCGACTTGTAGGCCATGGCCCACTCGTGCAGACCGAAACAGCCAAAGAAACCCTCCTTGGCTAGGGGCTTGGTCAGGATAATCTGGGCAAAATCAAGGGCTGAGGCCCGCTGGCTGCGGAAGGCCTCAGTGTCTACCAGTAGGGCCTTGCCTTCTTGCTGGTCTACCTGGGCGGGGGTCAGGCCGGCCTGGGCGAGCTCCTGCCTGCTGGCTGGCCGGTAGAACTTCCAGTCGGCCCGCTCACTGGCGTCCCCCAGGATGATGCCTGCGCCGGGGTGCCAGCGCATGAACTGGCCGGGCTTGAGGGTGTAATAGGTGAAGAGGAAGTCTTCGACGGGGTGGGCCTGGCCCTGCTGTCGGCGCTGGGCGAAGGGCAGGGCATAGCGTCCTGCCCTTTCCTGGTGGGCTTGGGCCTGGGCCTGCCAGCTGGGGGCGTCAAGGAAGGTGAGGGGCATGCCCCTATTCTACTGTTGTCGAGGTTAGCTCCTCTAGGATCGCCGCGGCCAGCTGGGCGCAGGGGGCAGCATCAAACTGGGCCTGGTAGCCGACGTAGTCTTCTAGTCGGTAGCTTTTCTTTGCCGGGTCGATCGACAGAAAGGCCAGGGGAACCTTGGACTCGTTTTTGAAGACTGGGCTAGTGTAGATACTTTTCTCATCGTCCCAAGAAGAAGAAAGCGTGTAGTAAAGATCTTTACTGTGGGTTATGAGCTGGTAGCTGGCTTCTTCTGGGGCTTCCCCGCCTTTAAGCAGGTTAACCCGGCCTGCTTCGATGCGTGGGGCAAGGGGTATTGTGTGGGCAGATAAAAGGTGGTCTGCTATGCCCTGAAAACAAGTCCGAATATTAGAGATTTCCTGCTTGAAAAATGCCAGCTCTTGGGGGTGAAGATAATCAGCCGGGTAAGCGTAACGGTAGGTCTCTGCCAGCCCTTGCCCTGGCCGGTAGACGCAGGTGAGCAGGGGAATAGGGGGTGCAAGCCCTACCTCCTGAGTGCTGGCCTGCAGCTTCCAGGAGTTAGCATCTTCGGTAGCTAGTGGGTAGCAGCTGATTCTAATACCCCAGGTGGGGTAGTGGACCTCCCAGAACCTATCATCCGGGTGATAAATCAGCAGGGTTGGGCTGGGCATAGCCTCCCAGGTCAGGTAACCAGCCGGTATGGAGTTAGCTGGAAAGGGAATAAAGCGCGTTGGGGTGTCTGCCGTCATGAGTTAAGCATAAGGGGGCAGGTCTTCGCTTCCTGGGCGCTGTTCTTTGCAGTAGACGGTCAAAAATAACGGTTCCCTGCAAAGAACAGCGCCTCGTCCTGTCGGAACAGAAGAAGGGGAGCTGGGTAGAAACCCAACTCCCCTCAGAACAGCCTGGCGGCCTAGAAGCTAGCGGCTAGCGTCCGGTGCCGCCGTAGACAGTAGCCTCGCCCTCGGCGTCCAGGTCGAAGGCAGAATGAACAGCCCGCACAGCCTCATCCAGCTTCTCAATATCGGTAATGACAGAAATACGGATCTCAGAGGTAGAAATCATCTCAATATTGACCCCGGCCTCGCTCAGAGCCTCAAAGAAAGTAAAGGACACGCCGGGGTTAGATTTCATGCCCGCGCCCACCAGGGACAGCTTGCCAATAGAGTCCTTGTACTCAACCTCAGCAAAACCCAGCTGCTCCTTCTGCTCCTCTAGGGCAGCCAGGGCCGCAGCGCCCTGCTCCTGGGGCAGGGTAAAGGAAATATCAGTCACATTGGGGCGATCGGTGGGAACATTCTGAACAATCATGTCCAGGTTAATGTTCTGCTCATTGAGGGTCCCAAAGACCTTCGCGGCTGAACCGGGCACGTCGGGCACACCAATGACGGTGACCTTAGCCTGGCTACGATCATGGGCAACACCCGAGACCAGGGGCTGTTCCAAGGGAATCTCCTTCAGGTTAGTTTCCATACCCTCATTGTCAGGGATAACAAGGGTGCCTTCAAGCTGTGAAAAGGACGAACGCACATGCAGCTTGAGGTTAAAACGGCGGGCATACTCCACCGAGCGCAGGTGCAGAATCTTAGCCCCGTTAGCGGCCATCTCTAGCATCTCTTCACTGGTGACAGTGTCTAGCTTGTGGGCGGTCGGCACAATGCGGGGGTCGGCGGTGAAGACGCCGTCCACGTCCGAGTAGATTTCGCAGACGTCCGCGCCCAGGGCGGCGGCCAGGGCCACGGCGGTGGTGTCGGAGCCGCCCCGGCCCAGGGTGGTGATGTCCTGGGTTTGCCGGTTGAGCCCCTGGAAGCCAGCCACCACAGCCACGAAACCCTGATCCAGGGCGGTGCGGATACGCTCGGGCTTGACCTCAACCAGGCGGGCAGAGCCGTGGATGCCGTCAGTAATCATGCCAGCCTGAGAGCCGGTAAAGGACTGGGCCTTACCGCCCAGGGAGTTAATGGCCAGGGCCAGGGCCGCCATGGAGATACGCTCACCGGCGCTGAGCAGCATGTCGAGTTCGCGGGAGGCACCCAGGTTGGGGGTGACTTCGGCGGCTAGGTCCAGTAGCTCGTCGGTGGTGTCGCCCATGGCTGAGACGACGACGACTACCTCATTACCGGCCTTCTGGGTGTCCACAATACGGCGGGCGACGCGCTTAATACCCTCGGGGTCTGATACAGAGGACCCACCGAACTTTTGGACAATCAGGCTCATGGTTTTACTCCCGTAGCGTGTGGATGATGCTGGCGGCCGGGTCTTGCGACCGGGCCTCACCTTCCATGGTAGGGAGCCAGACGGCAGAATGCTCATTTCTGCTCATATAACGGAAATGCTACGTTTATGACGTTTTATGACAGCCCTGTTCGGGTGGGGGCGTAAAGAAGAGGTGGTTGAGGACGCGAGGGCGGGGAGGCTGGCAGACCCGCGCTCGCCGTGAGTCTACCTTCGCCCACCCCATTATGGGGAAGCCTCACTGAAGCCAGGACAAATGGTCAGCTGGACCCAGTCATGCGCTGAGTCCAGCTAGGTGTTTGTTTTATGCAGCTGCTTCGCTCTTAAGGTAGGCGATTAGGGCTAGTCGGACGATTTCGGATTCTTTCTTGCCCTTGCGTTCGGCTAGAGAGATGATGTCCTTCTTGAGTTCTTGGGGAACTCGCGCACGGACTGAAGGGGAAATTCCCCGTTCTTTCCCAATCTGGGGACGACCAGGAGTAAACATTGCCAGTGCTTCCTCCTCATTAGATGCTCCGGTTGATGCCAGAATGAGGTCAAGTCCTAGCTTGTTTCCGCGCTGGATGTTGGTGTTGTCGATCTCGATATTGCCCGCTTCGATGTCCTTGGCGAAGGAGTCGTAGTAGGTGTCATCCTTGATGATCATCTTGTTTCCTTTCTTAGCGGATGAGGTGACGGAACTTGTCTGTAAGCTCCATGACGTGGAAGATTTTCAGATTGCGCGGCGGAGTAATCTCAACAATCACTTCAATGTACCGGTCCGTCTGGGCATGGGGGTGTCCCACAAAGACGGTGGCATCTTTGTTTCCGTCTCTTCCCTTGATGGGGGCACTGCCTTCTGCATTGGCGATAGCATATATGGCATCTTCTTGACTGATTCCGTGCTTGCTTGCGCTGCGTGTAAATTCAACTGCCATATCCAATATTGTAGCCCATTAAGCGCCCACAATAAATATCTATGCTTGGAAGCTTGCTCAGTATGTGGGGCGGGCTGTCAGACCCACGGCGATGTCTTCAGCAGGACGGGCCGGCTGGCAGATTCACGCTCGCTGCGAGTCTGCCTGCGCCTACCCTTATGAATAAGCTTCTAAGGACGCACCTCCCAGCTGATGGTGAAAAGCTGACGACGTTCCTGCTTGGGTTTGAGAGCATCCTGAACCTGGTCTAGGTAGGCGTCTGACTGCTGACGCAGACGGTTACGCTGAGCACGATATTCATCGTCAGCTGCATCAGCCTTAGCATCCCAGTTGCGGGATTCTCTCGTGAGCTGGAGCTGTTCCATGGTAGAAGAGGCCTTACGTGCAGCCTTAGTAGCGGCCTCAGCTTTAGCCCGGTACTCGTTGATTTTAAGGTCGAAGCTAGCTTTAAGATCTAGACGCTCAGCATCAATAATGGCTTCCTGCTGGAGGTAAAATCCTGCGTTACGTTCCTGTACGTCTACGCCAAGAGCAGTTAGCTGGTCTTCTAAGACCGGCGCAAAGTCATTTTCTTCTACTTCGGCGGGCTGAACCTGAATACAGCTGAGTTCCATGAGATCTCTCATCTGCTCCTGGCTCATAGGGCTGCCATCCTCGAGGAAGCCTGCCATGAGCAAGTAAGTCTCAGTTAGGGACTGCTGGCCAGCCTGCATACTGAAAGTAACTTCCTCGACTCGCAAACGTCCAGACTTGAGACGTAACTTGCGGGTCAGGGCAGTCGCACGATCGGAGCTGGATAGCTGGAAGACTAGGTGAGCGGGTGGGGTAAGGTGTTGCTTAGCTTGGCTAATAACCCAACGGCAGAGAGCACTAGAGTAACGGTACTGGTGCGCTCCCTTACGCGGCTGAGACTTGAAATAGTAGTCACCTCCTGGCACCTCAGGCAGAGGAGAATTCATAAGGGTGAATTGGGTTCTAGTCTCGTTAAAACTTGCTGAGTCCTTCAACTCATAGCGAGTGACAAGCATCAGTAGATGCTCAAAAGCATTGAGAACAAGGCCAGCCTGAGCATCGTAGGACTTTAGCTTGTCACGGACCTTTGGATCGAGATTATCGAAGACTTTAGCCCGAGTCTTTTTCATTTCTCGATCAATCTGCTTAGCGTAGCGAGCTTCTAGTTCTTGGAAGGCCGCATCAATCTCTTCGGCAGTGGTGCACTGGTCAAGAATCATCGAGATACTCTTCTCAAAATCTAGACCGTCCTCGATCTGCCCTAGGACCTCATCAGAGGCACCAAAAACAGAGGTAAAGAGCCCAAACTTTTCGGTCAGAAGCTCAAGGATTCTCTCCTCTGCCAGGTTGCCTTGATTCGAGGAATTAACCACCACAACATTGTGCTTCTGACCGAAACGATGAACTCGCCCTATACGCTGTTCAATGCGTTGAGGGTTCCAAGGTAAATCGTAGTTAACCAACATAGAGCAGAACTGCAGGTTAATACCTTCAGCGGCAGCCTCAGTAGCAATCATCAGCTTTCCGCGTTCACGGAACTCATCCACAAGAGCTTTGCGCCGGTCGGCTGCAGGGACTCCAGTAATTAGATCGCTACCTGAATTTTCTTGTAGCCAGGTCTTGTAAACCTGGTCAGCTTCAGGACCCGTATTAGAGCCGTTAAAGAGAACCAGACCTGACCCCCAACCTGCTTCTCTGAGGGTGCGAGCCAGATACTCTTGAGTATCGGTAGAGTCAGTGAAGATAATGGCTTTCTGAGGAGCACCAATCTCCTGGAGCTTCTCAAATCCCTGTTCTAGCGCCTCAATAAGCTTGACAGCTTTCTGGTTGACAGTGATAGAACGAGCAAGCCTCGCGTATTCGCGTAGCTCACGCACCTCATCCAGCATCTCTGCCTGGATATTGCTGTTAAAGGCTTCGGCTTCACCAGCGTTGCTCTGAGCATCTTCAACAATCTCGCTGGTAGCGTCTGCATCAACAAAACCACCAGCCTTGTTGCGTCGCTTACCAGATTTTGCTTCACGTTCCAGACGGTCAGCGGTATTTTCTAGAGTTCTGGCTATAGCGTAAGAAGAAGATCCCAGACGCTTACGCATAATAAGGGCAGAAAGAGTCCTCTGAGACTTAGGGAAGGCCCACAACTGAGGTCGTTGCAGATAGCTGTTGACTAAATCGTAGAGCCTCTGTTCCTCTGAGCTCGGGGTAAAGGCGAAGGTTAGGGGCATACGAGTCGTGAAACGGACATACTTGTCTGCATCCTTACGCAAGGTACGTTTAGCGATCTGGGATACTCGCTTTGCCAGATCCTTGTTATCAATAGAATCTAGGCTGTTGACGTAGCGCTCCCTAAAAGTGTCAAGAGACCTGAAATAGTCAGGCTCAAAGATACTGACCAGACCGTAGAGTTCCTCAAGCCGATTCTGCAAGGGCGTTGCAGTGAGCATGACGTTCTTTTCAGCGCGCTCACAGACCTGAGCTACAGATGAAGCAATCTTGGTCTTGCCGGTCCAATGTGAGCGCAGACGATGGGCTTCGTCGCAGACCACGACGTTCCAAAGCTGGGTTTTGAGTTTCTTAACCTGCGAGTTGGCGAACTCGTAGGAGCAAATGAGAATTTGCTCTTCAGTTCCCGGTGCTAGGGCGCTTTCTAGGTTGTCACGGTCTAACAGAGCTGCTGGGAGTGCGAACTTTTCATCGAGTTCTTGCTTCCACTGCTGACGCAGAGAAGAAGGGGCAATGATGAGAATACGACGTTTTCCTTCTGCCCAGTACTGGCTCATGACGATACCAGCCTCAATGGTCTTTCCTAGACCTACCTCGTCAGCCAGAATAACGCCTCTAAGAAAAGGAGTCTGTAGGGCAAAGAGAGCTGCATCAATTTGGTGGGGTTTGGGCTCAACCTGCGCATCGAAGAGTAGGCCTGCTAGGCGGCCGACATGGTCTGAGGCGTAGGAACGGTCAAGTTCGTGAGCAAGAAACTTAGCTTGGTAGTCCGTGAGCGACATTGGGTGAACTCCAAAGGGTAGCGAAGTGGATAATGTGGGAGAGAAGAATGAGCGCAGGCCAGAAAGAGGGGTTTGGCTGGCCTGCGCCCTGGTTGTAGATACTTATTCGAGGCTCCAAGTGCCGTTGGTACGGGGAGCAAGGGGTTTATAGCCCAGCTCCAGAGCCTCAAAGTGTTTCTGGCCTGCCTTGATCTTGGCTTTCTCCAGGGACCGGAGTTTGAGGGGATCTAAGGTTCCCTTGGTCTCACGAATGAGGTAGAGACGTTCTTCGCCCTCTTCGACCTTGATAATGGCCCAGTCCGGGTTGTAATTACCAACCGGAGTAGGAACGAGGAATTTGCTGGGAAGTTTCATGAAGAACTTGACATCTTCTAGACCCTCTAGGAAGGAAGCGAAATTCTTCTCAGTATCAGAGTCCAAGACTAGATAGTTGTAATCAGTTTTTTCAGGTTTATCTACTTCGTAGAATATCTGGTTGGTAAAGAAATCTTTCTCAACTTTTCCATCATTTTGTAGCTCTCGCAGCTCGTAAATACTTCCACCAATTTTTTCGTACTGAATTCCCTCAACCAGGGCATCAGCCAGCACGTTCTGGATGCAAGTTTGAACCATTGACATAAAGTCGTTGGGATTACCTAAGAACTCTTTGAGCCGCCCTGACCCGGTCAGAATCTCGATAATGGTTTGGCGGGTCAGGCTGGTCGTTTCCTGCAGATGGCTGATGATGTCTGGGAGCGGGTAGGCGCTGTCGAATTGAGCAATACGCTGAGCCTGGACAGACTGCTTAGGGCCACCGCGAGTAATCTCCATCTTGGAACGGGTGACCTCAATCCGAATAGGCTCAACCTTGGGTTCTGCCTTAATCGAAGCAATGCACTTAGAGATGAGCTCCTCCCGATTGAGAGTGACCCGGTAGGTCGTGCGCTGACTGATGGTTTCCCAGAAATTTTCAAATTCTGGGGTCGAATAGAGTTTCTTGTTGTTGAGTTTTCTGGTCTTGCGCTTGTGCTTGTTTTTAACGAAGTTTTCAATCTTGCAATTGGAAATTCGATCAATAACTTTGTCTTCTAGACCAGAGAACTCTTCAGGCAAATTGAGCTTAAATCCGAGCTGATTTGGGTCGAAAGTATGAGGGTTATTCATAAGGGGGTCAA
>DKXC01000024.1 GCA_002492045.1 Micrococcaceae bacterium UBA7136 | reverse complement strand
GTCCAACAAACGGGGAGCAGTTCAGTGTGGTCAGGGGATTTCTCTTATTCCAGATACGATTATTCATGAAGTTGGATTAGGCTCACAGACTCGCGCTCGCCTAATCGACATGAGCATTAGTAGTTCTGGGCAATGAACTCCTCAGCACCACTGGCCAGGGCAGAGAAAACCCGGTTAATCTGAGGTTCAGCAGCAGCCGCAATCTTCTTACCAATCAGCGGAATAGAGCAGAAAACCTCACCGCTAGCCTGCAGGTTGGTGGACCCATCAGCAGGGGTTAGCTTCTGGGTGGCCTTGGCAGTCACCGGAATACCCTTAACAGAAATTTCGCTGATTACGGTGCGGGAACCGTCAGCCTCAGGAGCAGAAACCCGGTCAATCTGGGTCAGAGAAATACCGTTAGAAACACCAGGAATCTTCTTAGCAGCATCGGGGATGCGGTCAGCCGGAACCCCGCGGACGGTAGTGGCGGTAAAAGCCCCAGCAGGGTCACCCTCCAGCTGGAAGGACTCAAAGGCCACCCGAACCTTCTCAGAAGAGAAACGAGCGAAGTTCTCGTCAGCCAAGGCCCGAACCACCTGGTCCAGCTCAGCCTTAATAGTGGTAGAAGTTTCAACAGCCATCATGGCACCTTTCTCGCAGGAGAATAGAAGAAAAAGCCAGCACCAAAACCGGGAAACTGGCACTCCACCTATTCTAGGCTTTCCACCTGAAAACTTGCCCAATCCGCCGCAGGAAGACCCCAGAGAGTCGCCCCTTCCAAGGGCCGCCCAGGGCAGACTCCACCAGCCCCTGCAAACGCTGGGCTGCCTTATCACTGCCCGGAACCCGGTAGCTACCCTTCAACGAATCCGGGTCAGCTAGGGCCGCGTCCAGCTTGTTGGCTAAATCCTCAGAACTGCTCACTACCATGGTCTCACCGTGAATCTCCATGATGCGGGCAAACTCCACCTGATGATCGTCCACAGCCTCTTTGAGCCGAGAAAGACGGGGCACAGACAGGGGCAGGGCACCTACCTCCCGGGCATCCAGAATAGAGCCGGGCCCACCCTGGACCAGCACCACGCTGGCCTGTTGGTAGAGCTCCAGCAGCTGCTGGCGGGGTAGCCTCTCCACCCCGTCGGCCAGACGGGGCGGGGCTGTAAAACCGTGCTGGATCAGGGCCGTGACCTGGGGATTATCCTCCAGATAGGTCTCTACCCAGGCCACCAGTCGGTCAAAACGGTGGTGATCTGTGCCCAGTGAAACCACCAGGTCATAGGGGGGATTAAGCTGTGGTTCAGTCATGCTTGCTCCTGATTGTGCTAGAGAATATGACCAATATTGACGGCCTCCGGGAAGGCCTTCTTCTGTTCCTCCCACTGGACCACAAAGAGGTCACTGAGGGGGTAGCAGAGCCGGCCGGTCAAAGTTGGCAGGGTAATACGGTCATAGCATTCAATAAAAACGGTGCGGATCCCCAAGACCTTAGCTACCAGAAAGAAGGGCAGGGCCACTGCCGCCCCGGTCGAGACCAAAACATCTGGACGCTCCCGGCGCAGGGTCTTCCAAGCCACCCCCAGGTTGCGGATGGCATTGGGAATATTGCGGGTTGTGGGGAAGTAAACCCAGTAGGTGCGTTCGCCTTCTAGGGCGGCCCGCACCTCTGGTAGGTCAAAAGTAGCCCAGACCCGGTCGTGTTCCTTCCAGAATTTGTCTAGGGCAATGAGCTGGGCCAGATGGCCACCTGCGCTAGCTGTCAGAAAAACCTTCATGGAGGCACCTATCCTTTCTGAGAAGAAGGACGATAGAAGAGACAGAGTAGCTTCACCTGCCGGTCTAGGGTTAGGCTGGCCAGGATTCGGCGAACCTGGGCAACAGAGCTTGTAGCATCAAAGGCCAGTAGGAGGGCTCCGGTCTGGTCAGCAGCCAGTAGAGCCTGGGAGAGGGAACTTCCCTGACCGGCAGTCACAATCAGCGGCTGCTGGCTTTCAATAGCCTGGGCCAGTTCTGCCGGGGACGCTGAGGAGTAGAGGGCAGTATCAAGCAGCTGGGGGGTGGGAGAAAGCTGGTGAGCTAGGAGCCTGCCCAGGTGGCGGGCCAGCTCCGGCTGAGGCGAATAAACCGTTAGACCACGCAGCCCGGCCTCCGCCAGCTGGCCCCGAGGCAGACCCAATTGCCTCAGAAGCAGGCTGAGGGATTCATCCTGGTCATCTTCGACCAGCAGGGCCACCGGGGAAGCCGTAATATCGGCTAGGCGCTGGGGGCTGGCTAGGCGGCGGGCATAGCGGTCAGCTGCATAGGCTAAGGGCAGGCCCAGCAGGAGACCCAACCCTGCACCGATAAAGGCTGTTTGGAGGGGGGAGAAATTAGAGGGCTTGGAGGGGGCCTGAGCCTGGCTGATGATCTTTCCTCCAGATAGGGAGAGCTCCTTCTGGTTACTGGAAGAAGAGGATGTCTGCCGGTAGCTTTCTAGCTGTCCGGTCAGTTCCTGCTTCCGGTAGCCCAGGTAGGCCTGGGCCACCCGGTTCGCAATATCGGCGGCCTGCTGGGGGTCGCTAGCAGTGGCTGTAACATCCAGAATGGTGCTGTTGGAATGACCGGCTACCTCAATCATGGAGCGCAGCTGGGAGGCCTCCTGGGGGAGCTGCTGGGCCGCCTGCTCTAGGACAGACCGAGAACCAGCCAGGGCCTCTTCCGTATCCATGTCTAAGGTGGGCAGTCGGATCTCACCGATAGCTGAGGGCTGGATAACCTGGATTCGGCTAGAAGCCTGGTAGCTGGCCGGAGTCAGGGCACCGTAAACCCCACCAGCTAGCCCAAAGAGCAGAACCAGGGCCAGTAGTAGCCGCCAGGAGCGGCCTAGTCGTTGGAAGACAGTTCCCAGGGTCAGCAGGGGAATTTTTTCTTGAGTGTGAGCTGTCATTAGGAGTCCTTCCGTATCAGGCGGGCAGGGAGAGGAAGCTGAAGGGGGCCTTGCAGATAGTAGGCGCTTACCAGGTAACTGGGTAGAAGCAGGAGCAGGTAAAGGCCCAAGGCCGCCGTCCCCTGACCCAGCAGAAGCAGACATAAGCCTGCCAGCAGGGCCGGAAGCAGTAGGGCCAGCAGGCCAGCAGGAGCTAGCTCAGCCAGCTTGACCTTAAGCCCCAGGTAGCGACGCACCTGCCAGGAGGCCAGGGCCGTATCCAGCAGGATGGCAGCCGACCAGGCAACAGCTGCCCCGGCTAAACCCCAGAGGGGAATGAGAGCCAAGTTAAGAATTAGCGCCAAACCTAAGGCTGAGAGCTTGTTGTAGAGCTGCCAGCGGCTCTTACCGCTCATGAGCAGCAGGCTCTGGACGCCACCGGCTGCCAGCTGAAGCATCATGGCGGCCCCCACCAGCCAGAAGAGGGGAGACCCTACCTTAAAATCCGGGCCAAAGACCGCTAGAACAGTGGGGCCAAAGGCTGCCAGGCTCAGGTAGAAGGGCCAGCCCAGGACCATGAGCAGGCGGGTAGATCCTAGAAAAATCTTCCTGGTTTCTTCCTGCTGTCCACTGGCCAGGGTGGCTGAAATTTCTGGGCCGGTAACAATCCGGGCCGTATGCTCAATCATGGTCCCTACCCGCACGCAGCGGTTGACAGCCCCGTAGATGCCACCGGCAGCCGGTCCTAGAAAGAGAATGACCAACAGGACGTCCACCCATTCCAGCAGGGTCTCTACCAGGGTGGCCAGGCCCCGCGGGGCGCTAAAGGACCAGAAGGAGGCAAAGTCCCGAGGTAGGGGCTGGGTTGCTGTCCGCGCAGACTCACTAGGATTTGAGCTAAGGGAGGCAGAGGGAGCCGACTCCAAGGCCAGGTGCTCCCGCAGAAGCCTAGTAGCCCAAATCAGGGCTAGGACAGTCACTACCAGCAGGGGGAGCATCCAGGCCAGAGCCAAAGAAGCAAAGGAACCCCAGAAGGCCAGGGCCAGGCCCAAGCCCAGCAGACGCAGGCTAGGTAGCAGGACACTTTGTAGGAAGCTAAAGGCGGCTGTGGCCTTGAACCCCCTCAGCACCCCAAAGGCCAGGGTCATGAGGGTAGCCAGCAAGAGGAAGGGGGCAGAGAGCAGCAGGGCCTGCCGCTGCTCTGACTCCAGTGGAAGGGTCAAGGCCCAGGCTAAGGAACCTAGCACCAAGGCCAAGGAAAAGGCCAGGGTGGGCAGAGCAGCTGCCCGCAGGAGAGTAGAGGTGTAGGCCTGAGAGCCCAGGGCCTGATAGGCAGATAGGGAACGAACCAGGCCAGTATCAGCTCCCCAAACCGAGAGAGAGGTGGCCAGGGCAAAAAGACCCATGAGCTGGAAGAAACGTCCGCTCCCTTCGCTACCTTGCTGCCAGGAGACCAGAAGGGTAGCAGCAAAGGCAGCCAGAGCACCATAGATCACAAAGAGGCCAGAGAAGCTAGCCTGGCGGGCAAGAGACATTCTCATAGGCTAGCCTCCTGGGGGTTATATTTGGCCCGCAGCAGGGCAGAAGCCACCAGCAGGAGGCTGGTCAGCTGCATGAGGTCGTAGGAGTAGAAGAAAACCATGAGCAGGGAAGAAAAAAGAAGGGAATGGAGACAGAAACCAGCCCCAGTCTTCAGCTGCCAGGTAGCTAGCAGACTGTAGAGCAGGTAGCAGAGAAAGAGACCCAAGCCCACAAAACCAAAGCAGAAGAGCAGGGCCCAAACATAGCCCTGGGTACCCAGGGAGACCCCGATGCTGGGCGCCGGCCGGGAGGTCCCATAGCCGACCAGGGGAGAGCGCAGGGCATAGTCCAGGGTCAGCCGGTAGAGTTCGGCCCGGCCCCCGGTTGAGTCTGAGAACTCCTGCCGTCCTAGGATTTTTTCGATGGCCCCAGAGGTCACTAGGTAGGTCACCAGGCCAGTAGCTAGGGCCAGTAGATAGGCCAAAGGACGCCAGACTGAGGCTAGGAAAAGCCGCAGGGCCAGGTAGGTCAAAGAGAGGCCCAGTCCTAGGAGCATGCCCCGGTTGGAGGTAGCCAAGGCCGGGCTGAGGGAGGCTAGTAGGGCCAGAGTCAGTAGGAGCTTGGCCCCTTTACCGGTCAGAAGAAAGTAGCAGGACAGCAGGACGGGGGTCAGCAGGGCGTAGGCCAAGCCCCAAGAGTTAGCGTAGGGAAAGGGGGCCGCCGGACGGATATAGGCCTGCTCGGCTCCCCAAGGCCATTGAACCTCAGCTAGCGGCGGGCGGACGGCGTCCCGCACCCATTCGTTAGCCTGGAGCCCAGCAGGCAGAATCAGGCTCATGGGAGTGGTCAGCCTAGCCTCTGGGAAGAGCAGGGCTAAATGGCCGAGAACAAGCAGGGTCAACCAGACGGTGATGAGACCGCCCAGAAGGAGGGGCAGGCTGATCCGTTGGCGGGCATTGAAATAGTAGAGGGCAAAAACCCCGGCGTTAGCTAGGTTCATGAAGCGCTGGAACCAGCCCAGGTAGTTTCCGGGGCTGGTCAGGGACACCGTGCAGACCAGGGCCCAGATGATGAGGGCCAACCAGATCCAGTGGACCGGGTGGGTCAGAATCTGTCGGCGGGTCAGCATCAGCAGGAGCATGCTAACAGCCAGCAGGCTAGGGGCAAACTGACTAGCCCCCAAGAGCCAAATCAGGGGAAAACCGTAGAGGTAGGTAACCAGGGGCCAGGCCGGCAGGGTGCCCTGATTCTCTCGCAGGGGTGGAGAGAAGAGGTAGGGGCCAGTGCGAGTCGCGGGGAGCACGGTCAGATGCCCTTCCCCAGGGCCTTGAGCAGACCCAGAACAGGCTGGGGGCCCAAAATTCCCAGGGTCATGGCCAGAGCCAACCAGGCCCGGGGCTCTCGCGGATTTCGGTGCAGGGCCGCCCGAGCATAGGCCCGAGCCTTGCCCTTCTGCCCCAAAGCTGCGTAGGCGAAGGCCACCTGACCGCTGATGCGGGCCAGGCCTGCCGGACAGGACTCAAACTCGGGAAACTTGACCAGTAGGTAGGTCAGCCCCTGGGCCATCTTCTGCCAGTGCCCGGCAAAGAAAGAGGGACGATCCCAGAGCACCAGAACCTGAGGCTCCGGCAGACTACGGATGTCGCCCAGGCGGCTGGCCCGCAGCAACAAGTCGTAGTCTTCCCCGTAGGCGGCCGGTAGGTCTTCATCTACCAGGCCCAGGTGACCGGTCAGCTCCTCCCTACGGTAGAGCATGGCTGAAGGATGGATAGCCGTGATACGGGAGCGCAGAAAATCCTGGAAGCTGGCGACGGCGGGGGCCAGCCGGTCGTGATCCTGGCCAGAAGAACGCAGCCGGATACCAGAAGAGATAGCTGCCGCCTGAGGGTAGCTTTCCCAGAGCTCCAACTGCCGGCTCAGCTTGGAAGGAAACCAGTAGTCGTCATCATCGCAGAAGGCGATAACCTCTCCCTCAGCGGCCAGGATACCGCTGTTTCGGGCCCCGGCCAGGCCGGGCTGCCGCTCATTGACCATAATCTTTAGACTACGGCCCGGCGGCACCTCAATATCTTCTAAGCTATCGGGTTCGGTCTGGTCAAAGACCACCAGCAGCTGCAGGGGGCCAGGGTAGTCCTGGCCCAGGATGGACTTTACCGCGGTACGCAGTAGCTGGGGACGCTTACCGTTGCTACAGATCAGGGCGCTGACGCTTTTCATGCCACCTCTCCAGGCTGGCTCAGGTTACTAAACTTACGACGCATAGAGACCAGGACGGTCAGGGCAGAGGCAGCAAAGAGCAGGCCATAGGCCAGTAGGAAGACCAGCCCCCCACCCCAGAGAAGAAAGAGCCAGCAGAAGGTCCCCGCATCCATATGCAGATTCAGGAAGGAACGAAGAGCCCCACCACTTGCGGGGCCGCTCTTGCCCTCGCGGGCCCGCAACTGTTCCGCCAGAATCTGACTCATAAAATGACCGGTGACTAACAAACAGAAGGCCAGCGGCAGCCACCAGAGTTGCCAGCCGCTCAGAGGCCAGAAGTCAGGGAAGCGAATCCAGGCCACCAGGATAGCCAGGTGCATGGCCGGGGTTCGGATTGAGTCCACTACATGGTCCAGCCACTCACCAGCTGGAGAAGCAGCCCCGGTAACCCTAGCTACCTGGCCGTCCGCTGAATCCAGGGCGTAGCCCAGGGCATAGAGGAAGGCCACCAACAGGCCCAAGCCCCAGCTAGGCGGCTGACTCATCAGCAGAACCATACCGCTTAGAGAGACTAGGGCACTGAGGGCCGTGACCCCGTTAGGGCCCAAGCCCAGGCTGACAGCTGCCGCGGCCAGGTAGCGGGCTAGTCGCCGGTTGACCCAGCGGGTATAGGCAGGTACACCGGCACCAGGCTTCTGGGCCTGCTGAAGCTGGGTCAGGGTCTGACGGAAACTAGGGCGGTTCACGGTTTACTTCTCCTTAACGGCTTCGGAGGGTCAGCTCCGCATCGAAGCTGGCAGATTCCGTCCGACGGGCTGAATGAACCTCAACCGCCAGCAGGTTCTGCCCTTCCTGTAGCTGCGAAGCCGGAACAGTGATGACCAGGGGAGTAGCCCGAGCCAGGGCGTAGGGGCGGGCCGAAGAAGCCGGAGTATTAGGCATAGCCTGGGCTAGCAGGTTATTACGGCCAATTTCCCGTCCATTCAGGTAGAGAGCAAGGCCGTCGTCCGCATAGGTTTTAATAACCAAATCCTGCTGCTGACCAGCTGGAACCTCAAAATCCTTACGGAGGAAGAAGGACATAGGCTGCCAGTAGTAGCCAAAGCTGACCCGGGTAGCCAAGGAGGGCTCACCCCAGCCAAGCGGTGCCTTCAAGGGACGCCAGCTAGAGGCCTGCTGGTAGGCAGCACCCGGCTGCTTCCAGGTTTGGTCATACTCGTTGCCTAGGGCAAAGGTAGCCTGCCAGTTGCTACCGTAGGGAACCAGTACCCGTTCAGTGGGAAGAGGGGGCTGGCTAGGCTCAGCTGGGGTAGTCGGCTCAGGCTGGGCAGGCTCAGCTGGCTCAGCCGGGTTAGTGGGCTGGCTAGGGTCGGCCGGCTCAGCCGGTGCAGAAGGCTCCAGTGGCTGAGAAATCACCTGAGCCTGGGCAGTAGAAGCTGACAGGTTGCCGGCCTTATCAGCTGCCCGCACAAAGTAGCGGGCCCCATCCTGGGCAGGCAGGCTGAAAGAGGTCTGCTGGGTAGAACCAACTACCCGGTTATTACGCAGAATCTGATAGGTGACCGTGCGCTCGCTAGAAGGCTTCCAGCTGAGTTCATGGTTTGATCCCTGCTGGCTGACGTTCAGCTGGCTGGGGGCATCCGGAGCCTGGGAATCACGGGCAGCATAGCGGGCAAAACCAACCGTCCGCTGAACCCCCTGGTAACCCAGGGAACGGGTAATGTCTCCACCCACCCAGAGAGTGCCGGTGGAGTCCACGAAAGAGGCCCAGACGCCGTGGCCCCGGGCTCCTTGCAGGTGGGGAGCAAAATCAGGCAGAGGCTGGCCGGTGACGGCATCGTAGGCGGTGACCAGACGGATAGTGTCTACCCCCGTATAAGTAGGAGCCAGCCAGGGCTGGTCATGGCTGTCAGCGCCCCGGTAAATCCAATCGCCACAGTGACACGCTGCGTAAAGTACCTGGTTCTGATCCCGGTAGAGATCCTGGAAGTCACCCCCGCCCTTAGTAATAGCACTGGTCATTCGCTGGTTGAGGTTACTGGCCTGATACTGGGCTAACAGGTGCTCGGTACCGGCAGCCCAGACAGAGTTACCGGTGTTCTCAACATCGAACTGGAAACCATCGTTAGGGCGAGGCGCCAGGGCCCGGAAGGAGAGCTTCCACTGCCAATTCTGGGCGACAGACCCATCGGCCGGGCTCAGGTAGGCCAGCTTACGGGCTGCCTGGTGGTTGACATTACTGAAATAGCCGCCGATGGCAACACCCTGGTCAGAGGCAGAAATACCGTTGACGGTGCCATTGGTAATAGGCCGCCAGGACCAGTCCACCGACCTGTTATCCAGCCGGAAGCGGGCTACATTCTTAGAGTAGGCCCAGGTGCCAGAAGTAGCTCCCTTGACGTGGGTGAAAGCTCCGCCCAGGTAGAGGTAGCCCCCCTGAACCTGCAGACTCTTAACTGAGGTAAAACCGCTGGCGTTACGGTTAGCAACCTGCCAGTCGTAGGAGGAATCAATCTGCCCGCTCTGGGCATCCAGTACCACAAAGCCCCGAACAGCTTGACCGTTGACCTGGGTAAACTCGCCGCCTACCGCCAGTTTCTGGTCGGGTAAGGCCACCAGGGCTTTAATCTGGCCGTTAAAGCTGGGCCTAAAGCCCTCTTTGAGCTCGCCGCTGGTCACATCAAAACCGGCCAGGTACTGCTGATTGACTTTACGGCCCTTGCGGGCGTCCTCAAGGTAGGCAAAATCGCCACCGATAAAAACAGTATCTGAGGCTTGGGTGATGGCCTGAACCCGGGTGTTAAGCTCGCTGGTTGAACCAGAGGCACTGTTGGGGCTGGTACGCCAGGAGACCTTGGAAGAGTAGCTGACTGGCAGAGGACGCTGGGTCTTGGCTGCGGTACCTGCTTCGGGGTAGTCCGCTAGCTTGAGGTCTTGCTGGGTCACTTGAGGGCGCAGGTAGACCTGGGTAAAGGCCAGGGCATTGCCCTGGTTCTTGGGCGACCAAAGGTAGGAGTCGGGAGAGCTTGATCCCTGAATCTTGCTGCCGTAGGCGAAACCTAGCTTCCAGCCCTGCTCAGATCTGCCGTAGAAGGTATTGGAGTAGTAGAAGTCGTTGTGGCTAGCGATCCGGTCTTCGGAGTCGGGGTAGCTGCGGCTAGCACCGAGTTCCTGGTCGTTCTGGTAGCGGATATTAGCCCAGGGGTGGTAGGCCGAGAGGGTCCAAGACCAGCGGTCGGTTCTGGTGCGCTGGGCATACATGTTTTGCCAGGCACTGCCCTCAAGATTGCCCGCCCGACGGAACCGGACCCTGTCGGAGAGGTCTTGGACCTTGCCACCACCCAGAAGGGCATCAACAGTCTTTGAAGGCAACTGGACGGGGCTAAAGGCGTCGCTGCCATCGGGGTTATCAGCCAGTTGCTGGGGGTCTCCCTTGCCGGCATAGTCCTCGCTCCAGCCCTCTCGGCCGCGGCCGATCAGTACCCAGCCGCCACCGTCGGTTTCCTGGTCGCAGTAGAAGCGGGCGGGGGCGTCCATCTGGTCGGTCCAGAGCCAGTAGGCTCCTGAGCTAGCGGAGGGGTTCTTCTGCTTGATTTCCCAGCAGGAAGCTGCAGCAGTGGCGCTGGTCAGGCCGTCCACTGGGGAGGTTTCCTTAGCTTGGGGAGCCGCCTGGGCTGGGGCCAGGGGCAAGGAGAGGGCTAGGGCTAGGCCGCCAGCTAAAAGGGAGCGAGTGAAATGTTTGGGTGACATGGGGGTCTTCTAGCAATCGGGGTTGTTGGGGTAATCGTGGGAGGCAATCTTCCAACTGCCGTCCACTTCTATGAGAGTGAAGATATTGAGGGAGCGGGCAGGGTCTGAGCTGTAGCTGTTTCCGGCCTGATCCTGCAAGGTCAGTTTGGAGGAGTCTAGGCAAACTTCTAGCAGCTGGGCGGGCTTGCCCTCATAGCTGCCTTCTGCCAGTCGAGGCTGTCCTACGACTTCTACCTTGCCCTGGGTCTTCCAGCCGCCTAGGGCATACTCAGTGGCGGTAGAGATGTATTCGTCTAGGGCAGCGCCGGTAGCTAGGGTTTCAAGCTTCTTGAGGGTCTGCTCAGAGACGTAGGACTTGGGGGAAGCATTCTCATCAGGGGTTACTTCCGGAGCTAGCTCTTCTACTAGCTCATTATCTTCGTCCTGAGGGTTATCCAGCTGGGTGAGGGGGTCAAGCTGGGAGTAGACCTCCTGAACCTGCTGGTAAAGCTGCTGAGTACGGACAACCTCCTGGCTGTCGCTAGCTAAGGGGGCGGCTGAAGCCAGGACGGCGGCTGCTTCCCCTCTTTCTTCTAGCTCTGAGTCAGCAGCGGCCTCTGAGTCTTGGGCTGCAGCCTGGGTACTAGCGGCCTCCGAGAGGGAGGGCTGGCTGGTGGGGCTATCTGAGCCTGATGAAGCAGGCGAGGGGCCTGGCTGAGAGAGGAAGAAGCCAGCGGCCACCAGTAGGGCCAGGGTAATCAGGGCCAGGGCCCAAATCCAAGGACGAGTGCAGCGGGGTGTGAGCATAAAAATCCCTCAAAAGGTGTGTGTTTGGGTAGCCTCCAGCAAGGGGTGTTGATGCTGGTGGGGCAGGATTGAGGTAGTTCCCATTCTAGAGAAGGAAGAGAGCTTCAAACAGTCTCAAACTCTGGAACTTTAGGGGACAATCCGGCTGTTCAGGCTGCTCGAGGTGGGGGTAAAGGGGGACAAGTGTGTCAGAAAACTCAGGGGGGCTGCTGGGCCAGGCCCTGTGAAATAATGAAAACCGCAGAAAAACCGCAGACCTCAGTACACAGGGGAGAAACAGATGGCACTGACCGGCCTCATCCAGGCACTGGAAGAAGAAGCAAGCTTCGCTGCTATCATGCAGCAGGCCCAGGCCCCCCTAGCCTCCCGCCCCGACCAGTTCACCATCGGCACCCCCGACGGGGCCCGTCCACCCCTGCTAGCCTCCCTGGCCCAGCGCATCAGCGCCCAAGGGGGCGTCCTACTGGCCGTTACCGCCACCGACCGGGAAGCAGAAGACACCCTAGCAGCCCTAGCCTCCTACCTGCCTGAGGACGCAGCCCAGCTTTTCCCCGCCTGGGAGACCCTGCCTCATGAACGGCTCTCACCCCGCAGCGATACCGTCGGCCAGCGGCTGACCGTCCTGAGGGCCCTGGCTCAAGAAAGCAAGCGGCCCCAAATTCTGCTGGCCCCCGTCCGCTCCCTGCTGCAGCCCCTGGTAGCGGGGCTAGAAAAAATGCAGCCTGTTCAGGTGACTGTTGACCAGGACTATGACTTCAAACAGCTAACCCAGGATTTAGCTGCAGCCGCCTACTCCCGGGTTGACCTGGTCAGCAAACGCGGCGAATACGCTGTACGCGGCGGCATCATCGATCTTTTCTCGCCCACCGCCGACCATCCCGTCCGCATCGACTTCTTTGGCGACCAGGTAGAAAGCATCCGCTACTTCTCGGTAGCTGACCAGCGAACCCTAACCAAGGCCGACCAGCCCCAGCAGATTACCGCGCCCCCCTGCCGGGAACTACTGATCACCCCGGAGGTCATGAGCCGGGCCGCCCGCCTCAAGGGCGACTACCCCGGGGCTGCCTCTATGCTCGAAAAGATTGCTGGCGGCATCTATGTTGAGGGCATGGAATCCCTGATTCCCCTGCTAGCTGACCGGATGGTCACCCTCCTGGACCACCTGCCTGCTGGCTCCCTGCCCCTGATCCTGGACAGTGAAAAGGTCCGCACCCGGGCCGCTGATCTGGTAGCCACCAACCAGGAGTTCCTGCTGGCCGCCTGGGATTCGGTGACCGACCAGTCCCAGGCTCCCATTGACCTGGGCCAAAACCAAGAAGCGGGACTAGGCAGCGGTAGCTTCCGCTCCCTAGCCGACATGCGAACCCTGGCCCTAGACCGGGGCCTAGGCTGGTGGACTACCTCCAGCCTGGGGCTAGACGACTCCATCGAGGACGGTATCGACTCCATCCAGCTAGCTGCCAGGGCCCCCCACACCTACGCCGGGCAGGTCGACAAACTCGTGGCCGAAGTAGGCCAAAAGGTCAAGGATGGCTGGCGGATTAGCCTGGTGACCGAAGGTCCCGGCCCCCTCAAACGCCTGCTGGACCTCTTCCAAGAGGCAGAAATACCAGCCCGCATCGTGGGTAGCCTCGAAGAGCCTCCCCAGACCGGAACCCTGTTCCTAACCCAAGCCCGGGCCTCCAGCGGCTTCATGATGGATTCAGCCCGTCTGGGCCTGCTGACCGAGGCAGACGTCCTAGGCCGGGTCAGCCCCTACGCCCCCCGAGAGGCCCGGGGCAACCGTATTAGTGCCCGTCGCCGCCGCAAGGCCATTGATCCGCTCTCTCTGCAAGCCGGTGACTATGTGGTCCATGAGCAGCACGGTATTGGCCAGTTCATTGAACTGATTCAGCGGCCCATCGCTGGCGCAACTGTGGCCCCAGGCGCCCCCAAACCCATGAAGGAATACCTGGTGCTAGAGTACGCCCCCTCCAAGCGGGGCGGGCCCAAGGACCGGCTCTTTGTGCCCTCAGACCAGCTGGATCTGGTCTCAGCCTACGTGGGTGGGGAGGCCCCTAGCCTCTCCAAGATGGGCGGCAGTGACTGGGCCAAGACCAAGAGCCGGGCCCGCAAGGCCGTCAAAGAAATCGCAGCCGACCTCATTAAGCTCTACTCGGCCCGCCAGGCCTCCCGCGGGCACGCCTTTGGCCCCGACACCCCCTGGCAGCAGGAACTGGAAGAAGCCTTCCCCTACAACGAGACCCCCGACCAGCTAACCGCCATCCAAGAAGTCAAAAAAGATATGGAAGGTCAGGTGCCCATGGACCGCCTCATTTCGGGCGACGTGGGCTTCGGTAAAACCGAGATCGCGGTGCGGGCAGCCTTTAAGGCTGTTCAGGACGGCAAACAGGTGGCCGTGCTGGTACCCACCACCCTGCTAGCCCAGCAGCACCTTGAAACCTTCACCGAACGTTTCGCGGGTTTCCCCGTCACCGTCAAGGTCCTCTCCCGCTTCCAAAAGGCCAAGGAGGCTGCTGAGATTGCAGAAGGCCTGGCCAGCGGCAGCGTGGACGTGCTGGTGGGCACCCACCGGATCCTGTCAGAAGAAATCAACTGGAAGGACCTGGGCCTGGTCATTATCGACGAGGAACAGCGCTTCGGTGTGGAACACAAGGAAAAGCTCAAGACCCTGCGCACCAACGTGGACGTCCTGGCCATGAGCGCCACCCCCATTCCCCGTACCCTAGAGATGTCCCTGACCGGCATCCGGGAGACCTCCACCCTGACCACCCCGCCCGAAGAGAGGCACCCGGTGCTGACCTTTGTGGGTCCCCGCAGCGACCAGCAGATTACGGCTGCCATCCGCCGGGAACTCATGCGCGAAGGCCAGGTCTTTGTGGTTCATAACCGGGTCTCTACCATTGAAGAGACCGCCAACCAGATTCAGCGGCTGGTACCCGAGGCCCGTATTGCGGTAGCCCACGGACGCATGGGGGAGTCCCGGCTGGAAAAAATTATTGTGGACTTCTGGGAGGGCAAGTTCGATGTGCTGGTCTCAACCACCATCGTTGAGACCGGCCTGGATATCTCTAACGCCAACACCCTGATTGTGGATCAGGCCCAGAACTACGGCCTCTCCCAGCTGCACCAGCTGCGAGGCCGAGTAGGACGCGGCCGGGAGCGGGCCTACGCCTACTTCCTCTACCCGCCCGAAAAGATGCTGACCGAGGTGGCCCACGAACGGCTCAAGGCTGTAGCCACCCACAATGAGCTGGGTGCCGGTATGCAGCTGGCCATGAAGGACCTCGAAATCCGCGGGGCCGGTAACCTGCTGGGTGGGGAACAATCCGGCCATATTGCCGGGGTTGGCTTTGACCTCTACCTGCGCCTGGTGGGCGAGGCCGTAGCTAACTTCCAGGCTGAGGACCAGGAAGAAGGCCCCCTAGAAGTTAAGGTAGACCTACCGGTCAACGCCCATATTCCCCACGACTATGTTTCCTCTGAGCGTCTGCGCCTGGCCGCCTACCGGCAAATCGCCTCAGCCCGGGACGCCCAGGAACTAGAAGAAGCCCGGGAGGAACTGACCGACCGCTACGGGACCCTGCCCGAGCCGGTAGCCAACCTTTTCAAGGTAGCGGCCCTGCGCCAGCGGGTACGATTTGCTGGGCTCAGCGAGATTGTGGCCATGGGCCCCAAGGTTCGTTTCTTCCCGGTCAATGACCTGCCCGAATCTAAGCAGATGCGCCTAGAGCGGCTCTACCCCGGCTCCAGCTACCGGCAGATCCCAGGGACCGAGGACTGGCAGATTCTGGCCCCCCGGCCCAAGTCCTCCCCGGTAGGGGGTAAGGACTTGGTAGACCAGGCCATGCTGGAGTGGACCGAGAACTTCATCCACGCCATCTTTGAGGCCTCCTAGAGCCCGGCCTCTCAGACCTCGACAGACAAAAAGAGGAACCGTCTGCGGTAATGCAGGCGGTTCCCCTTATTTCAAAGTCCGAACTGGAGACTACTTGAGGTGCAGCTCCTGGCCACCAGCAGCGGCAGCCTCATTGGTCTTAGAAGGCAGAATCCAAAGCGGAATCATGAAGGTAAGACCGTAGAGCAGGATGCCACCGGCAAACCAAACCCAGCCACCGTCCGGGTAGGTGCCCAGGGCATAGAGGCAACCCAGCAGGACGCCGAAGCAGAGGATAAAGAGAACAATATTAGAGCCCAGCTCCTTAGTGCCGGAGTACTGGGGGGCGCCACTGCGCTCAGGGGCGCCGTGAGAAGTCTGAGACATAATGAGTCCTTAGGTGTGTGTGGTACTTCATCTATCAGTATAGATTGTGACACTAGGAAAGGCACGGCTTGAGCGGCCGTGCCTTCCTGCTAAAAGAGCTTCTTGTTAGGAACTCCCTCGGGCTAGGCTTGCAGACTCGCGCTCGCCGCCTCCCTCTCGCCT
>DKXC01000064.1:10512-10842 GCA_002492045.1 Micrococcaceae bacterium UBA7136 | reverse complement strand
GTGATGGCCTGGCTCCACACCCCAGCCAGCCCCTTCCAAGAAGCCCTGGCTGCTGATATTGAACTTGGCTTCTCCCAGCTCTGGGAACTAGAAGCCATAGCCCAGGCCGTCCAGAGCCTGCGTGAGGCCGGCAAGCCTGTTACCGCCCGCCTGCACCTGAAAGTAGACACCGGCCTGGGACGCAACGGGGCCACCCTAACCGACCTGCCCGCCCTAGCGGCCCAGACCGCCCACTACCAGCAGCAGGGCCTGATCCAGCTCAAGGGCCTCATGACCCACCTGGCTGTTGCCGACGAACCGACCCGTCCCGAAAGCCAAGACCAGCTTGAG
>DKXC01000064.1:9906-10195 GCA_002492045.1 Micrococcaceae bacterium UBA7136 | reverse complement strand
TCTTTAGCCAGGCCCAGGCCATCCTGGCCCAGGCCGGTCTTGAACCCCAGATCTGTCACCTGGCCAACAGCCCAGCCACTCTGGGCGCGGGCCGGGAGAAGCTCCCTGCCCAGCTACTAGGCCAGGGGGTGCGGGTGGGCCTGGGCCTCTACGGCCTGTCTCCCTTTGCTAACCGGACTCCCCAGGACCTGGGCCTGCGTCCGGCCATGCACTTGCAAACCTTCATTAGTGGGCTCAAGGAGGTACCCGCTGGCCAGGGCGTCTCCTACGGTCTGCGATACCAGACCGA
>DKXC01000064.1:9369-9593 GCA_002492045.1 Micrococcaceae bacterium UBA7136 | reverse complement strand
AAGCCAACCACCCTCGCTCTGGTGCCTATGGGCTATGCCGACGGGGTGCCGCGGGTAGCTGACGGCGGGCCGGTGCGGGTCTACCCCTCCGGGGCTGAGGCCGCCACCTACCGGGTGGTAGGTCGTATCGCCATGGACCAGATGGTCCTGGACCTGGGAGCCCCGGGATTGAGCGACCCAGCCCTGGGTTACCTGGGGGCACCGGCTGTTCTCTTTGGGGCAGG
>DKXC01000064.1:8861-9016 GCA_002492045.1 Micrococcaceae bacterium UBA7136 | reverse complement strand
GAGAACCCGCCGGTGACGGATTGGGCCCAGGCTGCTGGCACCATTAACTACGAGATTGTTACCCGTATTTCGCCTCGGGTAACCCGCATCTACCAGTAGATAGGCCACTGGGAAGAATATTCGTTCAATTTGGGTTAGGCTTGCAGACTCGCGCT
>DKXC01000064.1:8381-8512 GCA_002492045.1 Micrococcaceae bacterium UBA7136 | reverse complement strand
GCGCTCGCCGCCTCCCTCTCGCCTACGCTAATGCGCAGGCGATTCAGGCCCCGCCTTCGGCGGATTCCGTTCGCTCTTATGTGCTAATGCACCCGCGAACTCCATCGATGCCAGCGGCTTCGCCACGAGTC
>DKXC01000064.1:7721-8039 GCA_002492045.1 Micrococcaceae bacterium UBA7136 | reverse complement strand
TCTGCCTTCGCCTACCCTGATGAACAAACTTCTCAAGTTATGAGGAAAACATGCAGACCCTTGAAATTTTTCTGCCCTCTCCAGCAGCTACCCGAAGCCTGGCCCTGGCCTTAGCTGACCTGCTTGAGGCCGGGGACCTCCTGCTACTGAGCGGTGAACTGGGAGCCGGCAAGACCACCTTCACCCGTTCCCTGGGCCAGGGTCTGGGCGTGCGGGAGGGTATTATCTCGCCCACCTTCGTCCTCTCCCGGGTCCACCCTAACCTAGCTGAGGGGCCCCGCCCCGGCGGCCCCGATCTGGTTCACGTGGATGCCTACC
>DKXC01000064.1:0-7399 GCA_002492045.1 Micrococcaceae bacterium UBA7136 | reverse complement strand
CGACGACCTGGATTTGGAATACTCCCTGGACCGTTCGGTGACCGTCATTGAATGGGGCCGGGGCAAGGCGGAGCACCTGAGCGAGTCCCGCCTGGAACTGGATTTCACCCGCCAGACCGGGGCTGATTTGGCCTCCACCGACCCCTACCTGCTCTACGCCCCCGGCCAAGAGGAAACAGACGAAGAGGGAGTCGCAGAAAGCCGCCTGCTCCGTATCCAGGGCTACGGCCCCCGCTGGCAGGCTGCCTGGCAGCAGGTCACAGACAGGCTGACAGGTCTCAAGCTAGACTAGGGGAGTGCTTCTACTTGCCCTTGATTCATCAGCCACTGCCTCAGTAACCCTCGGCCGTCAAGAGGCCGATGGCCAGCTGACCATCCTGGCCCAGCGAACCAGCGCCGACACCCGCTCCCACGCCGAAGTCATGACCCCCTACGTCCAGGAGGTCCTAGAAGAGGCAGGCGTCAGCGCCAAGGAGCTAGACGCTCTGATTTGCGGCACCGGCCCCGGCCCCTTCACCGGCCTGCGGGCAGGCATCATGACCGCCCGCACCCTGGCCCTGGCCTGGAAGAAACCCCTCTACGGGCTCATGAGCCTAACCGCCCTAGCCCAGCAGGTGGCCCCGGTGGCCCGGTCAGCCGGTCAGGAAGAATTCCTGGTAGCCAGTGACGCCCGCCGCCGCGAAATCTACTGGGCCAGCTACCGGCTCACCGATAGGGGCTACCAGCTGCTACAAGGCCCAACTGTTGGCCCAGCCAGCCAGGCCCCCCAGCTAGCAGCCTACGGAATGGGGGCTAGCCTCTACCCGGGCGACCTCCAAGCCCAGGCCGGCTACGACCAGCTTCAACCCGCAGCTGACCAGCTTCTAGCCGCCGCCCTAAAGGCCGGCCTAGAAAACCTGAGCACCGACACCAGCCCCCTCTACCTCCGCGAATCAGACGCCAAGGTGCCGGAAACCCGCAAAAAGGTAGGCCCCTAATGCTGCTCTCCCCCCTGCCCCAGGGCCTAGCGGAGGGCGCTCGCCTGCGCGAATTAACCTTAGAAGACCTGCCTGCCGTCCACGCCCTGGAGTTGAAGCTCTTTCCCCAGGACGCCTGGCCCATTGATATGTTCCTGGCCGAGGTCCAGCACCCTAGCCGGGGCTACCTGGTCCTTGAGGTTCCAGGGGAGGGCGGCTACCAGCTTGCAGGCTACGCCGGGCTCATGAGCCTGGGAGATACCGCCGATGTCCAGACCATCGCTGTGGTTCCTGACCAGGAAGGTAAGGGCTACGGCCGGGCCATGCTGACCTACCTAGCCCAGGAGGCTAGCGCCCGCGGAGCAGAGCAGATCCTGCTGGAGGTCAGGGCTGATAACCCCCGGGCCCAGCGCCTTTATACCCGCAACGGCTACCAGCAGATCCATACCCGCCGCGGCTACTACCCCGGTGGTGTTGATGCCCTCATTATGCGGGCCCAACTCACCCCTCAAAACCCCTAGCCCTAGAGACTCTCAAGAAAAAAGGACCTTCCATGACTAAGCCCCAACCCCTGGTACTGGGAATCGAGTCCTCCTGCGACGAAACCGGCATCGGCATTGTGCGCGGTCAGACCCTACTGACCAACACGGTCTCTTCTTCTATGGAAGAGCACGCCCGCTTTGGCGGGGTCATCCCCGAGATCGCCTCCCGGGCCCACCTGGAAGCCCTTATTCCGGCCATCCGCCAGGCCCTGGACGAGGCCCAGGTGGAGCTGGAGGACCTGGACGCTATCGCCGTGACTGCTGGCCCAGGCCTGGCCGGTGCCCTCATGGTGGGTGTCTCAGCGGCCAAGGCCCTGGCTGCCGCCACCGGCAAGCCCCTCTACGGGATTAACCACCTGGTAGCCCATGTGGGGGTGGGCTTGCTGGAGGACTGCGGTATTGAGGGCCACCAGGCTGATTTTTTGGAGGGCCTGCCCGCCAGCGGTATTGGGGCCCTGCTGGTCTCTGGTGGCCATACCGAAATCCTGGCCGTCCGCGACATTACCAGGGACGTTGAACTGCTGGGGGCAACCCTGGACGATGCGGCTGGGGAAGCCTACGATAAGGTAGCCCGCCTGCTGGGCCTGCCCTACCCCGGTGGGCCCGCCATCGACCGGGCTGCCCAAACGGGGGACCCCAAGAAGTTTGCCTTCCCCCGGGGCCTGACCAGCCGCAAGTTTATGGGCACGGCCGAAGAACCCGGCCCCCACCGCTACGATTTTTCTTTCTCTGGCCTAAAAACAGCTGTGGCCCGGGTGGTTGAGGGCTTTGAGGCCCGGGGAGAAGAAGTACCTGTGGCCGATATTGCGGCTTCCTTCCAGGAGTCCGTGGTGGATGTGATTACCAAGAAGGCTATGCTGGCCTGCGCTGAGCGGGGCATTAGTACCCTGCTCTTGGGTGGGGGCGTGGCCGCTAATTCTCGTCTGCGTCAGCTGACCGCCCAGCGCTGTGCTGAGGCCGGGGTTAAGCTGGTTATTCCCCAGTTCAGCCTCTGCACCGATAATGGGGCCATGGTGGCTGCCTTGGGCGCTCGCCTGGTAGCTGAGGGACGGGAGCCCAGCGGCCTGGCTTTCAGGGCTGATTCCTCCCTGCCGGTCGAGAAGATCCTGGTTTAGCGCAGATATTCACAAGGCCAGTCTAGAGGTGCTCCATCGTCCCTAGGCTAGAGGGAAGAGCGGCCCTGGGCTACCAGGTCATCGACCACAGCCCTCAGGTCTCCACCGGCCTGGGCTGCGATACGGCGCTGACGCTGGTAGCTGGGTCCTTGCTGGCAAATCGCCTCCACCCCAGCCAGCTCACCAGCACAACCCAAGTGCCGGGCCAGAGGCTCTAACCGGTTGAGCAAATCCAGGACGTCCTCGGTCAGGGGGCGCTCCCGGTTTGAGCGATCCAGAATAACCTCAGCCTCAAGGCCGTAGCGGGCTGCCCGCCACTTATTCTCCTGATGATGCCAGGGCTGCAGGGGCACAATCCGCTGACCTGCCTCCAGCTGACGGGAAAAATCCTCAACCAGGCACTGGGTCAAAGCCACCAGGGCCGACAAATCCTGCAGGCTGGGGATACCGTCAAAGGCCCGCATCTCAACCGTCCCGTAGGCTGGCACCGGCCGAATATCCCAGCGGTTCTCACTGGGATCATCAATAACCCCGGTAGCCAGCAAATCCTGCAGGTAATCCTGATAAACCTCCCAGTCTTCAAAAACAAAGGGCAGGCCAGAGGTCGGTAGCTGCTGAAAGAGCTGGGCCCGCTGAGAGGCAAAACCTGTGTCCTCCCCCTCCCAGAAGGGAGAAGAAGCCGAGAGGGCCAGCAGGTGGGGGTAGTAGTTGGTCAGGCCATTGAGGGTGGGCAGGGCCTTGTCGCGGCTAGAGATCCCGGCGTGAACATGAACCCCGTAGATAATCTGCCGCCTGCCCCAGAACTGGGAGCGGTCCAGCACCCGCTGATAGCGTTCCTTATCTACCACCGTCTGCTCCAGGGCCAGAGAGAAGGGGTGGGTGCCGGCTGAGAAAAAGGCCAGACCCAGCCGGTCAGTGACAGCCAGTAGCTGGTCGCGGGCCTGGGCTAGTTGCTGGCAGGCCTCTTCAACCGTCCGGCAGACCCCGGTCACAATCTCTAGGGTATTACTGAGGAACTCACCGGTAATGTGAGCCCGGTGGCGGCTGGGTTCTAGCAAGTCAGGGGCTTCTTCTTTGAGGGCCTGCAGAACCTCCTGGGCTCGGGGCGTTAGCTGCCTGCTGATGGGGTCGACGAGGGCCAACTCCCACTCGACGCCGAGGGTTGACTGGTCTGAGACTGCAAACTGCATGGCTTTTCCTGCCGCTGGATGGTCAATGCTGCTTCCCATTGTAGGGGGTAGGTCACCCAGGGCAGAAAGCAGAGAGAAGTTTCTCGAAAAATGAAGAAAGATTACGGCAAGGGCCGGGCAAGCAGGGCCAGATGCTGGGAGCTAGCACCAGAACCCAGGCGGGTCAGAATCAGGGTAGCCTCCTTGGCAGGCTGACCCTTCTTACGTTTAACCCCGGCCAGCAGGCTAGCCCGCAGCTTCTCGGGCAGGACGTCCACACCCCGCTTCTTGATAGTCAGGGCGGTGATGCCTTCTTCCTTGACCCAGCGGCGGAGCTTCTTTTCATTCAGCGGCAGCTGGCCCTCAATCTGGTAGGTCTTGGCCAGGGGACTGCTGACCGGTTCCTGGGCGGTCAGGTAGGCAATCTGCTCATCAATAAGACTAGCCCCCAACTGTCTGCCCAAATCAGCAACCAGGTGGGAGCGGACAATCGCCCCGTCCGGCTCTAGCAGGTAGGGGCCCAGGGGTGCCACCTCAAGGGGCTCTTGAAGCTCTGAGGCAGGCAGGGCAGAGGTCAGCTGCCCCTCAATCTGATAGTTGGCTACCTCCGGCCCCAGGATGCTGGCCGACCGGGCTACACCCTCCCTGGCTAGGGCATTGAACCAGAGCACTACTTCGACCACCGAACCGCCCTGGGAGACCCATTCGGCCTCTACCCCCTGGGGGATAGCCTCATGGGGCAGGCCCGGGCCCAGCTTAACCCCCATAGGAATACCGGTGGCCGCCAGCTTATGAAGGAAGGAGAAGGGCGGGGAGAAGGCCTCAGGGTCAAAGGTGCGGGAGGTAGTGGAGCCGCCCTCAACCGTCCGCCGGGCCGGGTCTAACCAGAGGGCCTGGACGGGCTGGCCGCTGGGGCTGGTCAAGCGAGAGAAGTCTAGGTTTTCTAGGTTGCCTACCAGCACCTGGGCCTTAGGGTAGGGGGAAAGATTATGGGCGGCCAGGGAGGCGGTGGCCGGGTCTAGTTCGACGGCGGTAACCTCTAAACCGGCGGTCGCCAAGGCCAGGGAGTCGGCGCCCAGCCCGCACCCCAAATCAGCTACAGAAGTGAGACCAGCCTGCAGGAAACGCTGGGCGTGGTGGGCAGCAACAGAAGCCCGGCTGGCCTGCTCGTAGCCTGCCTCGGTCAGGAGCAGCTGCCCGGCCGCTTGAGGGCCAAACTTCTGGGCAGCTAGGGTGCGAAGCCGGGCCTGGGTCAGCAGCCAGGAGGTTTCCTGGGCTTCAAAGCCTGCTGCCCGCAGGGAGGAAGCTGCCGCCAGGGCATCCTGGGGCTGGTAGGGGGTCAGCTCTTCTAGGGCCTCAAGGGCCTGGGGTGAGAGGGCTGGCGGGCTGGCAGGGCTCAGGCTTTCCATGCCTACCATCATAAATGCGCTGACTGCGAAACCGTCCCCATATCTTGCCCCTCATCCCGAAGCGTCCTAAAGTTTTAGGTAGCACTCAGGCCCCGCCCTGCCCTTGAGAGCCCTGCCAGGCCCGCGACGCTGGCAGGCTGACGGTAGGGGGACGGGACCATAGACGGATTAGTTCCCTAAGAGCCTTAGAAAAGGAGCCCATCTCATGGCAAGTATTAAGCCCCTGGAAGACCGCATCCTCATCCAGATCGTTGAGGCTGAGCAGACCACTTCTTCTGGCCTGATCATCCCCGAAACCGCCAAGGAAAAGCCCCAGGAAGCCAAGGTTATCGCCGTTGGCCCCGGCCGCATTGACGACAAGGGCAACCGCATCCCCCTAGACGTCAAGGAAGGCGACGTCGTCATCTTCTCTAAGTACGGTGGCACCGAGGTTAAGTACGACGGCCAGGACTACCTGATTCTTTCTGCCCGCGACATCCTGGCAGTTATCTCCTAAGTTCTGCTGGTCTCAGGCCAAAGCATCTAGAGGCAAGCAAAGAGAAAGAAGTTAAGGATTCATGGCAAAAGAGCTTGAATTCAACGACCAGGCCCGCAAGCATTTGCAGGCCGGTGTCGATAAGCTAGCCAACGCCGTTAAGGTCACCCTGGGCCCCCGCGGCCGCAATGTGGTACTGGACCGCCAGTGGGGTTCACCCATCATTACCAATGACGGTGTTTCTATTGCCCGCGAGGTTGAGCTAGAGAACCCCTATGAGAACCTGGGCGCCCAGCTGGCCAAGGAAGTTGCCACTAAGACCAACGACGTGGCTGGCGACGGCACCACCACCGCCACCGTCCTGGCCCAGGCCCTGGTCACTGAGGGTCTGCGCAACGTGACCTCCGGGGCTGCCCCCGGCGAGGTCAAGCGGGGCATTGAGACCGCAGCCGCCCTGGTCTCTGAGCGTCTGCTGGCTAACGCCCGCAAGGTCACCGGCGAAGAAGTAGCCCATGTGGCTGCTATTTCTGCCCAGTCTCCTCAGATTGGTGAGCTGCTGTCTGAGGCCTTCAGCAAGGTTGGCCAGGACGGTGTTATCACCATTGAGGACGGCTCCAGCACCGAGATTGAGCTGGAAGTTACCGAGGGCATGCAGTTCGATAAGGGCTACCTGTCTCCCTCCTTCGTGACCGACCCGGAGCGGGCCGAGGCTGTCCTTGAGAAGACCGCTATTCTGCTCTACCAGGGCAAGATTTCTACGGTTGCAGAAATTATGCCCCTGCTCGAGAAGATTGTTCAGGCTAAGAAGCCCCTGACCATCATCGCTGAGGACGTAGACGGCGAAGCCCTCTCTACCCTGGTGGTCAATAAGCTGCGCGGCAACCTGGATGTGGTAGCCCTCAAGGCGCCCGGTTTCGGTGACCGCCGCAAGGCTATCTTCCAGGACCTGGCTATTCTGACCGGTGGCACCGTCATTACCGGTGAGCTGGGCATCAGCCTTGAGAACGTCAGCCTGGAGCAGCTGGGCTCTGCTCGTCGGGTGACTGTCACTAAGAACACCACCACCATTGTTGAGGGCGGCGGCTCTGCCGAAGCCCTGGCCGAGCGGGTAGACCAGCTGCGGGCCGAGATTGAGCGGGTGGATTCTGAGTGGGACCGCGAGAAGCTCAAGGAGCGCCTGGCCAAGCTGGCCGGTGGCGTGGGCGTTATCAAGGTGGGTGCTGCTACCGAGGTTGAGGCCAAGGAACGTAAGCACCGCATTGAGGACGCTGTTTCCTCTACCCGGGCCGCCCTTGAAGAAGGCATCGTGGCTGGTGGCGGTACCGCCCTGGTCCACGCCCTGGCTGCCCTGGACGGCCTGGAGCTAGAGAGCCGGGACGCCCAGGTAGGTGTAGAGATTGTTCGCCGGGCCCTGATTCAGCCCCTGCGCTGGATTGCCGAGAACGCCGGTGAGGACGGCTTTGTGGTGGCCTCTAAGGTAGCTGAGCTGCCCCTGGGCCACGGTTTCAATGCCGCTACCGGCGTCTACGAGGACCTGATGGCCCGGGGCGTTATTGACCCGGTCAAGGTCACCCGTTCTGCCCTGCAGAATGCTGCCTCGATTGCGGCCCTGGTCCTGACCACCGAGACCCTGGTGGTTGAGAAGCCTGCCGAAGAAGAGGAAGAGCAGAAGTAGCTCTTTCCCCGCTTCGGATTTAAGCCCCCTACAGTGTGAACTGCTCCCCGTTTGTTGG
>DKXC01000001.1:12341-15606 GCA_002492045.1 Micrococcaceae bacterium UBA7136 | reverse complement strand
GACCAGTGCAGAGACTTGGCTGGTTCACCGGGGCCAGGGGCTTCTGCGGCCTAGTTTTGATCACCAGAATTGGCTTTGGTTGGGGACGCAGGAGGGGCAGGTTCAGGTTTTGCCGGTGACCCAGACCCAGGGGCTTCTGCGGCCTGTTAACTCTTGGTTGGAGGGTTACAGTTTGCAGTCTTTGGCGGTTTCTCGGGACGGTACCCGGGCCCTGCTGGTGACGCTTGATGAGTCTGGCCTGCGCCGGGCCTGGGTGAGTGCCATCGTGCGGTCTGAGGATGGTCAGCCCCAGGAGCTACTGGATCCCTTGGAACTACCCGCTACCTTGAGTCCGACGGGGGCTGCCTGGCTGGGGGACCGGGAGGTCTTTGTCTGGGACCAGAACAGCGGTCAGGTGCAGGTGCTGGGCTTGGGCGGGCAGCTGACTATCTACGATAATCTGCCGGGCTTGATTCATGTTACTGGCGGTCATGAGCTGGACCGGGCCCTGGCCTTGACCCGGGAGGGTGGCCTCTATATTGTGGCTGGTCAGAGCTGGGCTCGGCTGGAGTCTAGCCTCTCGGACGTTAACTATTCTGGTTAGGTAAGGGGGCAGGGCAGGGAGTCTGCTGGTTTACCCTGCCCTGACAGGTGAGCTCTTTGGTTGGGACATCTTTTCCACAGGCCTTGCAGTCCTGAGAAGCCGAAGGCAGGCTGGTGGGCATGAGTGAGCTTCCTCGAAGAACCCAGGCCTTAGGCAGGCAGCTGACCGGCCAGATATCAGACCTGCTTCTGCCCCGGGCCTGCGCCCTCTGCTGGGCTAGTGGGCAGGCCATGCTGGGGCAGGGGGCTCTCTGTCGGGTCTGTGATCGGTTACTGCGCTATAGCAGTGTGCAGGTTTCCTTAGCTTCGCTGCCCTTGACTGACCTGCCGGTGGCCACAGCCGGGTCCTATAGTTTTGAGCTGGCCCGGGCTATTGGGGCCTATAAGAATGCTGGCCGCCGTGACCTTGAACCCTATTTTCTGTCTGCCCTCTGCCGCTCCTTCGATCTGCTCTTGACCCGGACGGCTGCTAGTAGCCTGGCTGGTCAGCCTCTTTATCTGGTTCCTATTCCTTCTAGCCGGGCCTCGATTCGGCGGCGGGGCTTTGCCCCGGCCCAGCTTTTGGCAGCCGGTTTAGCCAGGAATTTAGGGAGCCAGGGCTGGGAGGCCCGGGTGCTTCCTGCCCTGCGTCAGCGTCCGGCTTACCGAATCTATCTGCAAGGTGGGGGAGCCTTGCTGGGGGCCCAGAAGACCCTGGGTTTGGAGGGGCGCAGGCTGGCAGTGGCCCAGAAGATGGAACTGGCTTCCCCGGCCTGGAGCCTGGGGCTTGCCTCTTGGAACCTGGAGGGGAGGGCCTGCCTGCTGCTGGACGATGTGGCAACCAGCGGGGCCAGTATGGAGGCTGCTCGCATCCTGCTTGAGGGGCAGGGAGCTAGGGTGCTGGGCGGCTTGGCTCTGGCCCGAGTGCCTAAGCGACAGTCTGGGACTGGGGGCTAGCTGGTGATTGGCCCATAATCCTCTGAGGGTTAGTGACGGCAGCCATAAAGGGCGGTAAAGTTGTCTTAAGGAATCCCCCAGTAGATTCCCCAGCAGGCAGGTTTCCACTAGCCGCCTGCTTCTACTCCCAGAGATGTGGAGGGAAATCGTGGAACTCAAGGTGCAAGGCCGTAACGTCAGCGTCAGCCCCCGGCTCCAAGAGCATATTGAAGACAAGGTGGCTAAGTTCTCCAGCTTTGGGGAGGCTGTTTCAGAGATTGAGGTTAAGTTCAGTCTGCAGGGGCATAGTGGCCCCCAGGCTATCCGGGTAGAAATCACCGTCATGGGGCGGGGTCCTGTACTACGAGCCGAGGCCAGTGGCGAAGACAAGTTCGCTGTCTTTGATGAAACCTATGTGCGCCTGCTAGAGCGGATGCGCCGGGCTCGTGACCGCCGTAAGAGCCAGCGGGTAGGTGGACGTCACCCCATTTCTGTTTCTGAGGCAACCGGTTCTATCCCCCTGGTGACTGACCAGGTGGCGGTGGCTGAGGTCTTCAATGACGATTTGCCGGTTGAGGAAGCAGCCTTTGCCGGTGACTACCAGCTAGATGATCAGCTGACCTCTCCCATTGAGATTCGGCGTAAGAGCTTCCCGGCTGAGCCCATGACCGCCCAGGAGGCGGTTGACCGGATGGAGCTGGTGGGACACGACTTTTTCCTCTTTGTCGATAGCGAGAGCGGGGCTCCTTCTGTGGCCTACCGCCGTAAGGGCTGGTCCTACGGTGTTCTAACTCTCAGCTAGTTTTTCCTCTCTGGGGGGCCGGGTTCAGGCAGCCTTACGGGGCTGAGCTGGCCTGGCCCCGGCGAATTTTTAGGACGCTGAGAGAATAATAAGTCCCTGGGCTGCGGTCAGCTCCCTTAGAATAAATGAGTATGTGCCCTTTGCGGGCCCTAAGAACGATACCAAGCGTACAAGGAGCAAACCTCAGTGGCCTCTCTTCTGGAAAAGCTACTTCGCAGTGGCGACAAGAAAATCCTCAAGCAGCTGCAGGCCTACACCGACGCAGTCAATTCCCTAGAGAACAGCTTCGCCTCCATGACCGACGCTGAGCTTCGGGCAGAGACCGATGCCTTCCGCAAGCGAGTGGAAGAGGGAGAGTCCCTGGATTTGCTCCTGCCCGAGGCCTTCGCAGTGGTGCGAGAGGCCTCTAAGCGTACCCTGGGCAAGCGCCACTATGATGTGCAGATTATGGGCGGGGCTGCCCTGCACCTGGGCAATATTGCTGAGATGAAGACCGGTGAGGGTAAGACCCTGGTAGCTACTGCCCCGGCCTACCTGAACGCCCTAACCGGTAAGGGCGTCCATATTGTGACGGTTAATGATTACCTGGCTGAGTACCAGGCTAATCTTATGGGCCGGGTCTTCCGTTTCTTGGGTATGGAAACCGGCGTGATTCTGGCTAATCAGAGTCCTGAGGTTCGCCGCAAGCAGTACCAGGCTGATATCACCTACGGTACTAACAACGAGTTCGGCTTCGATTACCTGCGCGATAATATGGCCTGGACCAAGGAGGAGCAGGTCCAGCGGGGCCACCACTTTGCCATTGTGGATGAGGTTGACTCCATCCTCATTGATGAGGCCCGGACGCCTCTGATCATCTCCGGCCAGGGGGACGAGAGCACCGACCTGTACCGCCAGGCGGACGATTTTGTCAGCCGCCTGAAAAAGCAGGTCTATACCACCGTGGACGAGAAGGAAGAAGAGGAC
>DKXC01000001.1:11762-12157 GCA_002492045.1 Micrococcaceae bacterium UBA7136 | reverse complement strand
CTCCATCCTCATTGATGAGGCCCGTACCCCTCTCATTATTTCTGGCCCGGCCATGGGCGAGGCTAACCGCTGGTACTCTGAGTTCGCTAAGATCGCCCTCATGCTCAAAGCTGGTGAGGACTACGAGGTGGACGAGAAGAAGCGGACGGTGGGCGTCCTTGAACCGGGCATTGACAAGGTAGAGGACCACCTGGGTATCGATAACCTTTACGAGCCTCAGAATACCCCTTTGATTGGCTTCCTCAATAATGCCCTGAAGGCTAAGGAGCTTTTCAAGGCTAATAAGGACTACGTCGTACTGGATGGCGAAGTCATGATTGTGGACGAGCACACCGGCCGTATTCTGGCTGGCCGCCGCTACAATGACGGCATCCACCAGGCCATTGAGGCCAAGG
>DKXC01000001.1:7049-11480 GCA_002492045.1 Micrococcaceae bacterium UBA7136 | reverse complement strand
TCCACCAGGCCATTGAGGCCAAGGAGGCGGTAGAGGTTAAGCCCGAGAACCAGACCATGGCCTCGGTGACCTTGCAGAACTACTTCCGCATGTACGACAAGCTAGCTGGCATGACCGGTACTGCTGAGACTGAGGCAGCTGAGTTCATGAACACCTACGAGCTGGGCGTGGTGCCGATTCCTACCCATAAGGGTGTGGCCCGTATTGATCAGCCCGATAAGGTCTACAAGGACGAGATCGCTAAGTTTAAGGCCGTGGTCAAGGACATTGCCCAGCGGCACGAGACCGGTCAGCCGGTGCTGGTGGGTACGACCAGTGTTGAGAAGTCTGAGTATCTTTCTCGCCTGCTCTCGGCTGAGGGTATCCGCCATGAGGTGCTGAACGCTAAGAATAATGCCCGTGAGGCTGCTATTGTGGCCCAGGCTGGGCGTAAGGGGGCCGTGACTGTGGCCACCAATATGGCGGGCCGTGGCACCGACATTATGCTGGGCGGTAACCCCGAGTTCCAGGCGGTTGAGACTATGAAGTCTCTGGGCTTGGATCCTAAGGATAAGCCCGAGGAGTACGAGGCTAAGTGGCCTGATGTGCTGGCTGAGGCTGAGAAGGCTTCTGAGGCTGAGCACCAGGAGGTCACCGAGCTGGGTGGTCTTTATGTGCTGGGTACTGAGCGGCACGAGTCCCGTCGTATTGATAACCAGTTGCGGGGCCGTTCTGGCCGCCAGGGTGACCCGGGCGAGTCCCGCTTCTACCTTTCCCTGTCGGACGACCTCATGCGTCTTTTCAATGGGCAGGCAGCGGCCCGTCTCATGGCTGGTGCCCCGGATGACACCGCTATTGAGGCCAAGATTGTTTCTCGTGTGATTGCTAACGCCCAGGCCCAGGTGGAGGGTCGTAACGCTGAGCAGCGTAAGAACGTCCTCAAGTATGATGATGTGCTCAACCGCCAGCGGGAGGCCATGTACAAGGACCGGGCCCAGATTCTGGACGGCGATAACCTGCAGGAGCAGATTGCTACCTTCCGTAAGGAGGTTCTGACGACCGCCATTGATGCCATGGTGGGAGAGGGCCATGCCGAAGACTGGGATCTGGAGAAGCTCTGGGATAACCTTAAGTCCTTCTTCCCGGTCTCTATCAGCATCCAGGATTTGGAGGAGGAGGCTGGTGACCGCACCAAGCTGACCCGGGATTTGATTCTGACTGAGATTCTGGCTGATGCTGAGCTTCAGTATGGTGAGCGGGAAGAATCAGTTGGGGCTGATGCCATGCGGGAGATTGAGCGCCGGGTGGTTCTGTCGGTCATTGGTAAGCACTGGCCTGAGCACCTTTACGAGATGGATTATCTCAAGGAGGGTATTGGTCTGCGGGCTATGGCCCAGCGTGATCCCCTGGTGGAGTACCAGCGGGAGGGCTACGCCATGTACCAGGGCATGCTGGAGGCTATCCGGGAGGAGACCGTGACCATGCTCTTCCAGGTGGATTTGTCCAAGCAGCGTACCCAGCAGTCGCAGATTCAGCTGAAGATTCCGGCCCAGCCTAAGTTCCTTAACTATTCTGCCCCTTCTGAGGGCAGTAGCACTGAGGTTCATACCCAGGCTGTTAATCAGAGCCGGGCTAGCGAGCAGATTTCCCTGGTTCGTTCTAAGAAGCAGTAGGGTTCTTTCCTGACTGGAGGAGCCTAGAAAGAAGGGAGGGCGGTAGCTGACCGATGGGTCTGGCTACCGCCCCCTTCTTTCCATTCTGGTGGGTTGGATAGGAGCCTTCAGCGGAATATATTGAGGGCTATTTGTAAGGGTAGGCGACAACAGACTCGCGGCGATGCCGTTGGCATTGATGGAGTTCGCGGGTGCGTTAGTGCGTAAGAGCGAACGGAATCCGCCGAAGGCGGGGCCTGAATCGGCTGCGAAGCAGGCGAGAGGGTGACGGCGAGCGCGAGTCTGTGAGCCTATCCAGCCCCGCGAATAAGACTTATAAGACGACGCCTAGTTCCTTATCGTCCTTCTCGCCTTCTTGGTCAACAACTCGCAGGAGCTTACGCAGGGATTCAAGTCGCTGGGGGCCAGCCGGGCCTGCTAGCCCCTGCTCAACATAGGCTGCGATAGCGCACTGAGGGGCAGAGGCAGCATGGCTACAGCCCTTGGGGCAGTTGGCAGAGGCCGGGGCCAGGTCTGTGAAGGAGGCTAGGAGAGTTTCGGCCTCCACATGGGCCAGGCCAAAGGAACGAATACCGGGGGTATCAATAATCCAGGTTCCGGCCGGCGCATTCTCAGGTTTGAGGGCCAGGGCTGAGGAGGAGGTGTGGCGGCCGCGTCCGGTCACCGCATTAACATGGCCGGTGGCCCGCTGGGCCCCGGTCAGGGCATTGACCAGGGTAGACTTGCCCACCCCAGAATGGCCCAGGAGGACCGAGACCTTACCGGCCAGCTGGTCGCTGAGCTGGGCCACCAAATCCAGATCCAGGCCGGCTGAGCCTTCCTGGCTGGGGGCCAGTCCGTCCTGGGACTGGGAGAGCAGGACGGTCAAATCGACCTGCTGGTAGTAGTCCAGCAGCCACTGGGGGTACTTGAGGTCGGTTTTGGTGATGCAGAGGATGGGCTCCAGGCCGGCATCAAAGGCGGCGGCCAGGGAGCGGTCAATAAAGCCGGTGCGGGGTTCGGGATTCTCGGCCGCTACCACAATGACCAGGGCCTGGGCGTTGGCGACGACTACCCGCTCTACCGGGTCGGTGTCATCTGCGCTGCGCCGCAGCAGGCTGCTTCGTTCTTCTAGCCTCACCAGGCGGGCCAGGGTGTCGGTCTTGCCGCTGGTGTCTCCTACCAGGGCCACCCTATCGCCCACCACAATGGGGGTGCGGCGTAGCTCGCGGGCCCGGACAGCCACCAGGACGCGCTCCTCAGCGCTACCTTCATCGACAACAGCCCGGTAGCGGCCCCGGTCTACGGTGATGACCCGGCCAATCAGGGCGTCCTGGTAGGAGGGGCGGTCCTTGGTGCGGGGGCGGGAGCCCTTCTTATTGGGGCGGATTCTGACGTCGCTTTCGTCCCAGTGGCGGCGCATTAGGCTTCCTTTCCCTGCAACTGCTTGAGCATGTCCTGCCAGAGGCCGGTGAAGTTGGGCAGGGTTTTGGCGGTGGTTTCAACGTTTTCTACCTGGACGCCGGGGACCTGTAGGCCCATGATGGCGGCGGCGGTGGCCATCCGGTGGTCATGGTAGGTGCGGACCAGTCCCGGCAGCTGGACCGGGGCGCTGATGAGAATCCCGTCCTCTGTCTCTTCTGCCTGGCCTCCTAGCCGGCGGATTTCTTGGGTCAGGGCAGCTAGCCGGTCGGTCTCGTGGCCCCGTAGATGGCCGATGCCCCGCAGGCGGCTGGGGGCGGGGGAGAGGGCTGCGACTGCGGCGACGGTGGGGGCTAGTTCTCCGGCCTCGGACAGGTCTAGGTCCAGTCCAGGTAGGCCAGCGGCAGCCCCACCGGCTGGGCCGGTCACGGTCAGGACGCCCTCCTCTAGCTGGCAGGAGGCCCCCCAACGGGGCAGGATGTCTAGCCAGTGGTTGCCGCCCTGGGTGGTCTCAGCGGGCCAGTGGGGGATGGAGACCCGACCACCGGTGACCACAGCTGCTGCCAGGAAGGGCCCGGCATTAGAGAGGTCAGGCTCAATGGTCATCTCAAAGCCGGCGAAGGAGCCGGGGGCAACCTGCCAGCGGTTGGGCTCTGGCTGGCTAATCTCTACCCCCAGCTGACGCAGATTGTCCAGGGTCATGTCCACATGGGGTAGGGAGGGGATGGGGCCGCCTACATGCTCAATCTCGAGGCCTGAGGGCATACGGCAGGCGACCAGCAGAAGGGCAGAGAGGAACTGGGAGGAGGCAGAAGCATCAATCTGAACTTGAGAGCGGCTACTGGGCCCCTGGGAGGTCAGTCTAAAGGGCAGGGAGCCGTCCTGACTTTCTACCTTATAGCCCAGGTTTTCTAGGGCCTGCAGGATGGGGCCCATGGGGCGGGCAGAGGCCTGGGGGTCACCTTCAAAGTGGAAGCTGCCGGGTAGGAGGGCCGCCAGGGGCGGAACAAAGCGCATGACCGTACCGGCTAGGCCCACCTGGATGCTGGCCTGGCGGGGGGTAGGATCAGAAAAATCTAGGGGGTAGACCTTGAGGTCGGGTCCGAAGGAGGAGCCGGTTTCAATCTCTTCAAAGCGGGCCCCTAACTGGGTCAGGGCCTGGATCATGAGGGCTGAATCCCGGGAATGAAGGGGTGCCCGAAGCAGGGAGGGGCTAGATGCTAGGGCAGCCAGCAGCAGATAGCGGTTGGTCAGGGACTTAGAACCGGGAACCTGGACTCGGGCCTGACCGCTAACCGTCCCTAGGTGGGGGGCCAGCCAGCTAGCTGCTGTGGACATGCTTACCTCATTCTCTGGTGGTTTTTTCAGCTAGCCCTGG
>DKXC01000001.1:5091-6760 GCA_002492045.1 Micrococcaceae bacterium UBA7136 | reverse complement strand
GGCCCAAAAGTTGAGGGGAATAAAAGCTGCGCCCGGCCCCTTATGCCTGTCAGCCCAAGCGGCCAGGCCTTCTTAGGCCCAGCTCGGGGTAGAGTAGGTAGAGCCCTAAAGCGCTAGAAGGAGGGAAATGACCGTCAGCAGTAGCCTGGATCTGGCCTCTGAGAGCCAGAAGGAGCGCAAGGCTCGTTTCGAGGCTGAAGCCATGCAGTACGTAGATCAGCTCTATGCCGCAGCCCTGCGGATGGCCCGAAACCGGGCAGACGCTGAAGACCTGGTGCAGGAGGCCTACCTCAAGGCTTTTGCCGCCTTCCACCAGTACACTCCCGGAACCAACCTCAAGGCCTGGCTCTACCGGATTCTGACCAACACCTACATTAACGTTTACCGCAAGCGTCAGCGGGAACCCCAGCAGGCCAACAGCGACACGGTGGAGGACTGGCAGTTAGCGGCAGCCAGCTCTCACGATTCTAGGGGGCTGCCTTCAGCTGAGAACGAGGCCCTGGCCCGTCTACCGGACAGCGACATTAAGGAGGCCTTAGCTTCTATCCCTGAGGACTTCCGTATGGCCGTCTACTACTCGGATGTTGAAGGTTTCTCTTACAAGGAGATTGCCGAGATGATGGATATCCCCCTGGGGACGGTCATGTCTCGGTTGCACCGGGGACGCAAGCTCTTGCGGGACAGGCTAACCGACTACGCGGCTGAGCGAGGCTACAAGCCCAAGCCCGCCCGGTCTAAAACTAAGAAGTAGAGCTAAGGAAAGGAGAGCACATGAGCCAGCAGGCCCAAGAAATAACCAGCAGAGAAGAAAAAGACTATGGGGATTGCCAGCAGCGCCTAGCCGCTATCTACGAGTACCTGGATGATCCGCTCAGCTGCCAGGATTTAGAGGAGCTTCAGGCCCACCTGGCTTCCTGCCCCTACTGCGCCAGTCAGTACGACCTGGAGTGCATTATCCGGCAGGCGGTCCGCCGCACCTGTAAGGAGACTGCCCCTAGCGATTTGAAGAGCAAGATTAGGGCCTGCATTGATGACTTCCACCAGCAGGACCACCCGGCCCAGGCTGACTAAGAAGATTATTTATGAGGGTAGGCGCAGACAGACTCGCGGCGATGCCGTTGGCATCGGGGCTGGTGTGAATCGGCTGCGAAGCAGCCGAGAGGGTGACGGCGAGCGCGAGTCTGTAAGCCTAGCCCGATTTAATGAAGAAGGAAGGTAAGAAGAAGTCCCCCGCTCCTGTGAAAGGGAGAGGGGGACTTTTCTGATTGCCTTATGCGTTGGGGCGCTTACCGTGGTTTGCGCCGCCCTTCCGGCGATCCTTACGCTTACGACCGCGCTTGCTCATAATGAGCCTCCTTAGTCAAGAGGGTCTGCCCTATCAGGATAATGGGGCAGGATGGTCGGTGCGCCAAAGAGACGCTTTAGCCTATTCTGGCATATCTTGCCTCTTTTTGCACCTTGCCAGGTTACCCTAACGGCCTAGACCGGCTCAGAAATCTGTAGCCAGTTGTACCAGCCCCGGTGCAGAACCAGCCAGGCGATCAGGCCGTAACCTGACTGGCCAGGACGCCCGTCATTGGCAGCCAGGTCATTGCGCCACTGCTCATGGTGCAGCAGGGGGTTGAAGGTATCGACGTAGACGTGGTTGCGGCGGGTGGCAACGTCCTCG
>DKXC01000001.1:4211-4792 GCA_002492045.1 Micrococcaceae bacterium UBA7136 | reverse complement strand
TGGTTGCGGCGGGTGACAACGTCCTCGTAGGCGGCTGAGAGGTCAGCAATCTGCCGGTTGCGTTCGGCGTCCAGGGTGGGGGGAGGGCCCACCACCAGCACCTTGACGTTGTTCTGGGAGGCCATGTCTACCATATTGGCCAGGTTGAGGCGGCTGCGGGCGCTGGTCAGGCCCAAATCTAGGTCTAGGGTGGAGGGGGCGATCACCAGACGGTTTTCGTGGCCCTGGGCGAAGCGGCGGCTGGCCTCTTCAAACCAGCGGGCATTGAGCAGTTCGGAGCCTTCACCGGGGGCAGCCAGGTTGTAGGCGGCGATGGAGGCTGAGGTCTGGGGGGTGCGGGCCATGACCCGGCCGAACCAACCCAGGGTGCGGGGGTCACCGACACCGGCGAGCAGGTCGTCGCCGACGGCTACTAGACGAATTTTGCGCTGATCCACGTGTTTCTTTCTCTCGGGGGAGGGCAGGGGGATAACCCTCACCCTTGTTTTCTAACTAAACTCTGTACACCAGTCTAAACCCTGTCTCTGGGCTCTGCACACAGGTTGCTGCTTTTGAGGGGTAGAAAAGGTAAGTGGCCCCGG
>DKXC01000001.1:0-3929 GCA_002492045.1 Micrococcaceae bacterium UBA7136 | reverse complement strand
TGGCCCCGGGCTTTCGAGCCCGAGGCCACTGCCTAGTGCCTGCTAGGTTCTAGCTACTTGGTCTAGCGGTCAAAGACCTGACGCAGGAGCAGGTCCAGTTCGGCCTGGTGCCGCTTACCGGTGCCTACCGCCGGGGAGGCGGCAGCCGGGCGAGAAATCAGGCCCATCCGGTAGTTGATTAGGGGCAGGAGGTTGACAGCCATGAAGGGCCACTGGCCCTGGTTGGCCGGTTCGTCCTGAACCCAGACTGCCTCAGCCTGGGGGTAGAGGGCCAGCTGGGCTTGAATCTCTTCGGCAGGCAGGGGGTAGAGCTGTTCTACCCGCACCAGGGCGGTTGAGCGGTCGCCCCGCTTGGCTCGCTCAGCCTCTAGGTCGTAGTAGAGACGGCCTGAGACAAAGACCAGGCGGGTTACCTCAGCCGGGTTGAGACCGGCGGTGTCGCCGATAACCGGCTGGAAGCGACCTGCGGTGAAGTCCTCCACCGAGGAGCTGGCGGCCTTGAGACGCAGCAGCTGCTTGGGGGTGATGACAATCAGGGGCTTGTGGGGCTTGGAGTGGGCCTGGCGGCGCAGCAGGTGGAAGTAGTTGGCCGGGGTGGAGGGAACCGCCACGGTCATGTTGTTCTCTGCGCAGAGCTGCAGGTAGCGCTCCATGCGGGCCGAGGAGTGGTCAGGGCCCTGACCCTCAAAACCGTGGGGCAGCAGCAGAACCAGGGAGGACCGCTGGGCCCACTTCTGCTCGGCTGAGGAAATGAACTCGTCCACGATGGTCTGGGCACCGTTGGCGAAGTCGCCAAACTGGGCCTCCCAGAGCACCAGGGCGTCCGGCTGCTCAACCGAGTAGCCGTACTCGAAGCCCATGACCCCGTACTCAGACAGGAAGGAGTTGTAGATGGAGTAGCGGCCCTGATCCTCAGACAGGTGAGCCAAGGGGTTCCACTCGGCGTCGGTGATGGCATCGTGCAGGACCGAGTGACGCTGAACGAAGGTGCCACGCTGGACGTCCTGACCGGTCAGGCGGACGTTGCGGCCCTCCAGCAGGAGGGAGGCAAAGGCAGCCAGCTCGCCAAAGCCCCAGTTGATGTCGCCAGCGGTTGACATGGTCACCCGCTGCTCCAGGAGCTTCTGCAGCTTCTTGTGGACGGTGAAGCCCTCGGGGACCCGGGCGAAGGCCTGGCCAATCTGGGCCAGGGTAGCTGCCGAAATGGCGGTCTCCTTGGCTTCCTGGGCCTGGTCTTCGTTCTGCTGGGCAGCAGGACGCTCCAGGTTAGCTACCGCAGCCTGGTCGGCTAGGGGAACCGGGGCGCCAGCCTGGGTTTCGCGGAAGATAGTCTCCAGTTTGCTCTGGTAGTCCTTGAGGGCCCGCTCGGCCTCTTCCTGGCTGATGTCGCCTCGGCCTACCAGGGCGTCGGTGTAGAGGGTGCGGGTAGAGGGCAGGGCGTTAATCTGCTGGTACATCTTGGGCTGGGTCATCGAAGGATCGTCAGCCTCGTTGTGGCCCCGGCGGCGGTAGCAGACCAGGTCGATGACGACGTCCTTCTTGAAGGCCTGGCGGTAGGCGAAGGCCATGCAACCGGCCCGAACAACAGCCTCGGGGTCATCAGCATTAACATGCAGGACCGGGGCCTGAACCATGCGGGCGATGTTGGTGGAGTAGGTGCCGGTGCGGCCGTCCTTGGGGGTGGTGGTGAAGCCCACCTGGTTATTGACCACAATGTGGACGGTACCGCCGGTGGTGTAGCCCTCCAGCTGGGACATCTGCAGGGTCTCCATGACGATGCCCTGGCCCGCGAAGGCCGCATCGCCGTGAATCAGGATGGGCAGAACCGGGAAGTCCCCGATACCCTGCTCGGCCAGGCTGTCCTGCTTGGCGCGGACAATACCCTCAAGCACAGTGTTGACGGCCTCCAGGTGGGAGGGGTTAGCAGCCAGGTAAACCTGGGTCTGCTTGCCGGTGTGGGAGGTGAAGGTACCCTCGGTGCCCAGGTGGTACTTGACGTCACCAGAGCCAGCTGTCAGGCGGGGGTCCATCTCGCCGTCGAACTCCCGGAAAATCTGGGCGTAGGACTTACCTGCAATGTTGGTGAGAACATTGAGGCGGCCACGGTGGGGCATGCCAATACCCACACCGGCCAGGCCAGCGTCCGCGGCCTCAGAAATAACAGAATCCAGCAGAGGAATCAGGGACTCGCCGCCCTCGAGGGAGAAGCGCTTCTGCCCCAGGTACTTGGTCTGCAGGAAGGTCTCAAAGGCTTCAGCAGCGTTCAGGTTCTCGAGCACCCTGAACTGCTCATCCCGGGAGGGCTTGGTGTAGCCGTGCTCCAGGCGGTCCTGGAACCACTGACGCTCAGCAGGGTTGTCAATGTGCATGTACTCAACACCCAGGGTGCCGGTGTAGGCGTCCCGCAGCAGCTCCAGGATGGTGCGCAGGGGCAGGGTTTCCTTGTCACCAAAACCACCGGTGGGCCAGTAGCGGTCTAGGTCCCAGAGGGTCAGGCCGTAGTTCTCAAGCCGCAGATCGGGGTGGGAGAGCATTTGGTAGCCGATGGGGTTGGTCTGGGCAATCAGGTGGCCCCGAACCCTAAAGGCGTGAATGAGCTGCTGGATGCGGGCCACCTTAGAAACCTGGATATCAGGGTTGACCTGGTTGTCTCGGGCCCAGCGAACCGGCTCAAAGGGAATCCGCAGATCCTGGAAAATCTTGGTGTAGAAATCGTCCCCACCCAGCAGGTAGTGCTCTACTAGCTTGAGGAACTCACCAGAACCGGCTCCCTGGATGACCCGGTGGTCGTAGGTGGAGGTCAGGGTCAGAATCTTAGAGACGCCGTGCTGGGCTACAACCTCTTAGGAGGTGCCCCGGTATTCGGCCGGGTAATCCAGGGCGCCGGCGCCAATAATGGCAGCCTGGCCCTTAGAGAGGCGAGGAACAGAATGGACGGTGCCGATACCGCCGGGGTTGGTCAGAGAGACGGTAGTACCAGCAAAGTCCTCTACGCCCAGCTTGCCCTCGCGGCCCCGCTTGACGATATCGTTGTAGGCCTCCCAGAACTCAGAGAAGGAGAGCTTCTGGGCACCCTTAATGTTGGGAACTACCAGGTTGCGGGAGCCGTCGGGGCGGGGTAGGTCAATAGCCAGACCAAAGTTGACGTCGGCGTGCTGAATAGCAGCCGGGCGGCCCTTCTCGTCAGCGCCGTAGCTGACATTCATGGAGGGGAAGGCATCCAGGGCCCGCACAATGGCGTAGCCAATAATATGGGTGAAAGAGACCTTGCCGCCGCGGGTGCGGGCCAGGTACTTGTTAATCTCGGTGCGGTTGTCGATCAGCAGCTTAGCTGGAATTGCCCGGACGGTGGTGGCGGTAGGAACGCTCAGGGACTCCTCCATATTGCTGGCTACAGCCTTGGCTGGGCCACGCAGGGGGACCACCTGGTCTTGGGCAGGGGCTGCGACCGGCTGAGCGGGGGCAGGGGTGGCTGCCTGGGGCTTGGCTGCCGGGGTGGCGACAGGAGCAGTAGCCACCGGGGCGGGGGAGGGGTTGACGGGTGCGGGCTGCTGGGCTGCGGGGACGGCTTCCTTGCCGCTCCACTGCTCAAAAAGAGCCCGCCACTTTTGACCCACCGAGGTAGGATCTGCCTGGAACTTCTCGAAGAGCTCTTCAACGAGCCATTCGTTGCCTGCAAACTCCTCAGGCACGGTGCGTTCTGGCTGCTTTGGCATGGGTAGGGCCTCTTCCATATCTTGGAATGCTCACGGGATTCTTATCCCTCTCAATTTAAAGGAGATACGCCTACAAAGACCCAGCCGAAGCTGTGTGATGTAGTGCATACCTTCTTTCAGTCTAGAACCCAGCCGGGCCCTCTGTCTAGCCGCAGTCGGGTGTGTCTCATTTTTCTCCCAGACTGAACTTCTTCTCATCCCTCCTGACAACTT
>DKXC01000130.1 GCA_002492045.1 Micrococcaceae bacterium UBA7136 | reverse complement strand
GGTAGCCCTGGTCTCCCTCATGCTGCAGGCCCCGGCCCTGGACGCCCGTCCCCGCGGCACCGGCCTGCTGGTCTCAGAAGAAGCCCCCGACGTCATGGCCAAGGCCCTGACCCACGCCAACGCCAAATGGGACTGGGTAGACCAGGCCCTAGGAGAAGGCCAGCAGCTAGTCCGCCTCTCCTACGGACGCGGCCAGCAGGGCAAGAGCCCCCTCTCAGAGGTCTCCCTGCACGACGACCAGCTGGTCACCCTGGCCCTGCACGACGCCTCCCGCCTACTGGGGGTACCCCTGACCAAGCAGGAACTCATCGCCGCAGACGTTGTCCGCTGGACCTCAGCCCTGCCCCTGACCAGCCCCGGCCACCGGCAGCAAACCGCCCTCTTCCGCCAGCAGCTAGGCAACCTGCCCGGCGTCCTGGCCCTGGGCGCCTGGCTAGCCGGAACCGGCCTGGCCGCCGTCACCGCCGATAGCCAGCAGCAGCTCCAAAGTTTTATCAACCAAACCCAGAACCTCAAGAACTAGGTTCACCCCTCACAGAAAGGACCTGCCATGTCAGAGAAGAAGCAGGCACACGCCCACCCCCATGCCCAGAAGATTCAGGGCCAGGTACCTGGTGCCCCCGCAGAAGGCGACAGCCAGCTCCACTACGCCCTCTACACCGTCTTCGCCCGTCAGGGCCAGGCCGACGCCCAGGCCACCAGCCCCGAGGCCAGCGCCCAGCTGGAAAAGACTGTAGCTGAGCTAGAAGCCCAGGGCATCACCCTGCGCGGCTTCTACGACGTCTCAGCCATGCGCGACAAGGCCGACGTCATGGTCTGGATCCACGGCCAGAAGCCCGAAGACCTGCAGGGCGCCATCCGCAGCCTGCGCCGCACCCTAGCCTTCTCTGGCAGCGAGATTGTCTGGTCCTCTATGGGTGTTCACCGGGACGCCGAGTTTACCCGCCAGCACTCACCCTCCTTCGCCCGCGGCATCGCCCCCGAAGCCTGGGTCTGTGTCTACCCCTTCGTCCGCTCCTACGAGTGGTACTACATGAACGGTGAACGCCGGGCCGAAATGCTCAAGAACCACGGCATGAAGGGCCGGGATTTCCCCCAAGTGCTGGCTAACACCATTGCCTCCTTCGGCCTCAACGACTACGAGTGGATCCTGGCCCTAGAAGCCCCTGAACTGGTAGACCTGGTAGACCTCATGCGCCACTTCCGCAACACTGAGGCCCGCCTGCACGTCCGCGAAGAAACCCCCTTCTACACCGGCCGCCGCATTGCCGCAGCTGAGGTTGCGCAGGTGCTGGCCTAAATGAGCGCACCTCTACTGGGCCAGCTGCCCGACGATGTTGTACCCAACCGGACCGACCCGGCTAACACTGCCTCTAACGGGCCGGCTCAGCTGACTGAGCAGACCCTGGCCGACTACCAGCCCGAAACCAGCCTGACCCGGCCCCGGGCCCAGGCACCGGCCCCCTACGACCTGGTGATTCTTTCCTCCTTCGGCGGCCCCGTAGGCCAAGAGGACGTCATTCCCTTCCTGCGGAATGTCACCACCGGCCGCGGCATCCCCGACGAGCGTCTAGAGGAAGTAGCCACCCACTACCGGGCCAATGGGGGAGTCTCGCCCATTAACGCCCAGAACCGGGCTCTGCTAGCCGCCCTCAAGGAAGCCCTGGCAGAGAAGGGCCCGGCGGTAGAGATCACCTGGGCTAACCGCAACTGGAAGCCCTACGTTAATGACGTGGTTGAGCAGGCCTATCAGGAGGGCAAGCGCAATATCCTGGTGCTGGCCACCAGCGCCTACCCCGGCTACTCCTCCTGCCGCCAGTACCGGGAAGACTACGGCCTGGCCCTGGACAAGCTGGGCCTAGAAGGCAAGCTACGGATTGATAAGGTTCGGGCCTTCTACGACAGCCCCGGCTTCATCACCCCCTTCGTGGAGGGCCTGGTCGAAGGTATCCAGGAGGTTCGCTCCCAGCTGGCTGCCGCCCAGCAGACCGCTGCTGGTAACGGCCGTATCCGCATCATGTTCTGCACCCACTCGGTGCCCACCTCTGCCGCCAACGAGGCAGGCCCCCGCGGCGTCAACTACGAAGGCGGCTCAGCCTACGTTGAAAAGCACCTGCAGGTGGCCCGCACCGTCCTGGCCCAGGTTCGGGAGCAGGACCCCCAGCTGCTACAGGATGTGGACTGGGAGCTGGTCTACCAGTCCCGCTCCGGCCCGCCCTCCATGCCCTGGCTAGAGCCGGACGTCAACGACGCCCTAGAGGCCCTGGAAGGCCAGGTCGACGGCATCATCCTGGTTCCCCTGGGTTTTGTCTCTGACCATATGGAGGTTCTCTGGGACCTGGACACCGAGGCCCTAGACACCTGCAAGCGCCTGGGCTTCGCCGCTGTTCGCACCCCCACCCCCGGCACCCACCCGGCCTTCGTGGAGGGCCTGCGCCAGCTGATTGCCGAACGGGTAGAGGCCTCGGCCTCCTCCCAGGACCCGACCCAGCTGGAAGCCGCCCGACCCAGCATCTGTGGCGGTAAGGGCTGGTTTGACGCCTGCGACCCCGACTGCTGTAAGTCGGCCCGCCCCGGTTCCGACAAGCCCACCATCGCCACCTACACAGGCTAAAAGGACGCGAATGGCAGCTCACACCTACCGGGTAGGAACCCGCGGCTCAGCCCTGGCCACCACCCAGACCGGCCTGGTCGTCGACCAGCTGACCGGTCTGGGCCTGGCCCTGGAGACCGTCACCGTCAAAACCGAAGGCGATGTGGTCACCGGCCCCCTCTCCCAGCTGGGAGGAACTGGTGTCTTCGCCGCGGCCCTCCGCACCCAGCTGCTGGAAGGCAAGGTTGACCTGGCCGTCCACTCCCTTAAGGACCTTCCCTCTGCCCCCTGCCCGGGCCTGACCGTGGCAGCTACCCCCCAGCGGGAGGATCCCCGGGACGCCCTTTGTGCCCGGGAGGGCCTGACCTTGGCCAGCCTGCCCCAGGGGGCTAGGGTAGGTACTGGCTCACCTCGCCGGGCGGCCCAGCTACTGGCCATCCGTCCCGACCTGCAGATTGTAGATATCCGGGGTAACGTGGGCACCCGCCTGGCTAGGGTTGCTGGCCTGGAACACTACGGTAAGGGTGCCCAGGGCCTGCACGGTGAGAAGAAACTGGGGGCTATTACCGGCGACTGCGACGCGGTCATCCTGGCTGCTGCTGGCCTGCACCGGCTGGGGCTGGAAGAAACCATCAGCGACTACCTGCCCCTAGAGACCATGCTGCCTGCTCCCGGTCAGGGGGCCCTGGCCCTAGAGATCCGCAGCCAGGATGTCTCTGTGGATCAGGGTCAGCCCGGCCAGCCCCTGACCCTGGGCCAGGGCGTCCAGCTGGTCAACCACCTAGAGACCCAGCTGGCTGTTACTGCTGAGCGGGCCCTGCTGCGCCGCCTAGAGGCAGGCTGTGCCGCCCCCATTGGGGCCTACGCCAGCCTAGAAGAGGGGCAGCTGCTGCTCAGAGTAGCGGTTGCCAGTCCGGACGGACGCTCCCTCCTGCGTCACCAGGTAGCCAGCCCCGCCCTCACCTTAGAGGCCGCTCAGGAGCTGGGCACCCGGGCCGCTGAAGACCTGCTAGCTCAGGGTGCCGCCCAACTAGCCGGCCTGGGGGACTAATGGCCCACTACCTGATCACCCGAAGCCCCTCCAAGGCCCAGGCAATCAGCCAGGCCCTCAAGGATCTGGACGCTGAGGCGGTCTTCTCTTACGCCCCCCTGCTGGAGGCTGTGGGCCTAGAACCAGAGGACTGGGAGGAAGCCGCCTACGCCCTGATCCAGGGGGACTTCTCCTGGGTCACCTTCACCTCGGTCAACGGGGTGCTGGCCCTAGAAAAGCTGGCTAGCGGCCTGGGCCTGCCTCTGGCCCAGCTGCTGGGGGCAGCTCAGCTGGCAGCTGTTGGTCGAGCCACCGAGCAGGCCCTGACTGACCGGGGCCTGCTGGTTGACTTTGTGCCCGACACCCAGTCTGCTGCTGGCATGTTAGAGGACTGGCCCCTAGACCCCGAAGAGGAAGACCCTCTGGCCAGTAAGGTGCTGGCAGTTCAGGGGGTCACCGCCTCACCGGTCCTGGCCCAGGGCCTAGCCGACTACGGTTACACGGTGGCCACCCTACCCGTCTACGACATGCAGCCCTACCCTGCCGACCAGCCCCTGACAGGCCGGCAGGCCCAGGACGACCAGGCCCTGACCGGGCAGGATTTAGCGGTAGCCCTGGACCAAACCCAGGTGCTGCTTGCTACCTCCCCCCTGCTGCTCAAAACTCTGGCCGCTCAGGCTACGAAGCCCCTACCGGCCACGGTAGCTATTGGGGCCAGCACCCAGGCCGCCGCTCGGGAACTAGCCGATAGCCAGCGTCCGGCCCAGATTAGCCTGGCCGCCAGCCCAGCCCCGGCAGATTTGGCAGCAGCCGCCTACGCCCTGGCCACCGCAAACTAGAAACAGACGAAACCTCAAACCCTGACCAGGAAAAACCTATGTTCCAGCCCTCAGAGCTCCCCGTCCGTCCCCGTCGCCTGCGCACCAGCCCCGCCATGCGGGCCCTGACCGCCGAAACCGTCCTAACCCCGGCCAACCTGATTCAGGTCTTCTTTGTTCGGGACGGCATCGACCAGCCGCTAGAAATTTCCTCTATGCCCGGCCAGTACCAGCACACCATCGACAGCCTGCTCGAGGAGGTAGAGAAGGCCCAGGATGCTGGCATCCGCTGCATCGACCTCTTCGGTGTGCCCAAGGAGGAAGATAAGGACGCCACCGGATCAGCCGCCTGGAACCCCGAGGGCATTCTCAACCGGGCCATTCGGGCCGTCCGCCAGCGCTTCGGCGACTCCCTGGTCATCATGGCTGATACCTGCCTGGACGAGTTCACCGACCACGGCCACTGTGGCCCCCTGACCCAGGACGCCCACGGCAATACCGTCGTCGATAATGATGCAGCTGTTGAAGCCTACTGCAAGATGGCTCTCTCCCAGGCTGAGGCCGGTGCCCACACCATCAGCCCCTCCGGCATGATGGATGGCCAGATTGTGGCCCTCCGCACTGCCCTGGATGCCGCCGGCTACCAGGACGTTTCCATCTTGGCCTACTCGGCCAAGTACGCCTCAGCCTTCTTCGGCCCCTTCCGGGATGCGGTAGGCTCCAGCTTCACCGGCGACCGCAAAACCTACCAGCAGGACCCAGCCAAC
>DKXC01000038.1 GCA_002492045.1 Micrococcaceae bacterium UBA7136 | reverse complement strand
CTTCTTGAAGTAGTCACCAAAGGAGAAGTTACCGGCCATCTGGAAGAAGGTACCGTGGCGGGCGGTCTTGCCCACCTCGTCGATATCCAGGGTTCGGATACACTTCTGGACGCTGACAGCCCGAGAGAACTTAGGGGTTTCACGGCCTAGGAAATAGGGAATGAAGGGCACCATGCCGGCAATGGTAAACATGGCTCCGGGCTCGTTGGAGACCAGGGAGGCTGAGGGGACTACGGTATGCCCGCGCTTCTCGAAAAAGTCGATCCAGCGCTGAGAGATTTCCTGTGAAAGCATGGAGGGCTATCTTCCTTCTCTTTGGTGATTGCTTCGTTCAAGTATATGTAAGGCTAGCGGGAGGTAAAGAAACCGGGGCCGAGTTCTCTGTCTCGCTCAACCCGGCGGGCTAGCTCGGCTAAATCCGGGTCTGAGCTATCAAGAGGCTGCTCAAACTCTTCCCGGTCAGGCCTTTGAGTTACCCAGCTGTCGAGAGAACCGGGACGGGGGTCCTTGGACTGGGCCTCAAAACGTTCTTGTAGTTCGGCTTCCTTTTCTTGCATTCCGGCCCGAACATGAGCGCTAAAGTTCAAAGCCTGTAGGGCCAGACCCTTGAAGGGCTGCCCCAGGGGTGAATCAAAGAAACGTGCCACGGGGCTGTCTCCTCCTGCCAGTAAGAGGCTTTTTTCTTGCTCTGAAACTCTTTCTAGCTCCTGACCGGGGGCAGGGGGCTGCTGCTGGGTTTGGGCTGCTAGGTAACCGGCTGCCAGTCCCCCACCGATGAGAAGCAGGTTCTTAATCAAAGACATTAGGCCTGGTCTCCTTGGGTGGGCTGGGAACTTCCGGGAGCCTGCTGGGGCTTACCCTGGTTGCGGACGGCCTGACGGACGCCGTGGGAGAAGGCAGCTACCTTGATGAGGGGCTGACCGACGGTGGAGGTCACCAGAGAAGACAGGGCAGAGACGTTAGCTGAGGCGTCCGAGACGTTGCTGGTGATGCTATCGACTTTCTCGAGCTGGGCATTGGTGGTAGAGAGGGTTTTGGTGGCCTCCTGGATCAGGGGGCTGGTTTCAGCGTCCAGGTTTTTAATGGTTTCGGTGAGCTGGTCAAAGACCTTGCCCAGTTTGATAATGGGTCGGGCCAGGAGGGCCACCAGGATGGCAAAGACTCCTGCTGCAATGAGACCTGCAATATCTGCACCACTCATGGGGACTCACTTTCTGCCAGGGGCCCTTAGCCCTTAAAGAACACAATTTGGTAACAATTCTACGCTATCAGGGGCCTATAAAGCGATAGCCCGCGCTACCGGTGGGCAGGCGGGCTATCAGCTAGCAAGGCTTAGGCCAGGCGTGAGTAGTATTCAACAACCAGCTGCTCTTCGCAGATGACGGGGATTTCCTCGCGCTTGGGAGCACGTTCCAGCTTGGCGTGGAGCTTTTCAATCTCAACGTTCAGGTAGGCGGGGGTATCAGGCAGAACATCCTGGTGGGCGCCGGTGGCGGCAACCTGGAAGGGGGCCATCTTCTCGCTCTTGGGGTGAACGTGGATCAGCTGACCGGGCTTGACGCGGAAGGAAGGACGGTCAACACGGATGCCATCAACCATGATGTGGCGGTGGACAACCAGCTGACGGGCCTGAGCAATGGTGCGAGCAAAGCCGGAGCGCAGGACCAGGGCGTCCAGACGGGTCTCCAGGATCTCGACCAGGTTCTTACCGGTCTGGCCCTCGATGCGCTTAGCTTCCAGGTAGGCGCGACGCATCTGAGCTTCACGAATGTTGTACTGTGCGCGCAGACGCTGCTTTTCCTTGAGCTGGGTCGCGTAGTTGGAGTCTGCCTTGCGACGGCTACGGCCGTGCTGGCCGGGGCCGTAAGGACGACGCTCCAGGTACTTCTCTGCCTTAGGGGTCAGAGCGATGCCCAGGGCACGGGACTGACGCACGGTACGGCGGGTACGGTTGTGGTTTGCCACAGTTCGTATTCCTTTTCTCTATAAGCGGGTGATTCTCCCCTAATTTTCAAAGGAGGGAATCATTTGATCTGGTGAACTGGCCTCCTAGACCCACCTTCCTATCAGGTGGTGGAGAGTGTCGAGCAGCCGCTCTCAGGCACTACGACTCCTGCTTGTCCCCTATCTCCCCTTGGGGAGCTGGGAAATGTGGAGGAGCCTGCCAGTCCCGCCTAACTTTACACAGCTTATCCGCCTTTGTCATGACCTTGTAAGGGTGTTTTGCCCTACTCCCCTATTTTCACCCCTCACAAAAGACCTGCCTCAAGTTCCTCTTGAGGGAACCTGGGGCAGGTCTTTAGGGTTTAGCTTATGGGAAGCTAAGGCTTAGATACCGAAACCGGAGTTGTCGTAGACAGAGCTGTTGTTGGCGGTGTTGGTGTCTACGGCGCTAGCGGGGATGTAGTCGGTGGTGACAAGAACCTTGTTGCGCTTGGAATGGTTGAGGTAGTGGCCATGAGCCCAGTCCAGGCGGATCTGCTCACCGGGGCCCAGCTCACCGCGCAGGGTGACCATGAAGGTGTGGGAGTTAACCCGGGCAATCTTAACCTTGGTGGACATGGGAGTGGTCAAGGTCAGGGAGGTGTTCTTGACGGGTGCACCCTTCATATCCTGAACGGTGACGTAGAAGCGGGTGCCGGAGGGCAGCTTGCCGTCAGCAGAGCCAGAGTTACGAGGGTTATTCATAAGGGGGTCCA
>DKXC01000103.1:9309-11302 GCA_002492045.1 Micrococcaceae bacterium UBA7136 | reverse complement strand
CTCTTCCGATCTCAACCAGGCGAAGGCAAAGGACCAGACCTGGGCTAGGGCGCCCAGGGCCAGGGCCCCCAGACCGGTGCCAATATCGAAGTGGGCGTTCCAGGCCACCGAAGCCTTCTGGGAGGCTTCAGGCCCACCCGCCTCGTTCAGGGCCCGCACCATGGTCACCGACTGCAAGAAACCATAGCCAAAGCCCAAAATCGCTGAGCCCAGCAACAAGAGAAGTAGCTGGGAAGAAGCCAGAGACCAAGCCAGCAGAAGCAGACCCAGGCCGGTCACAGCCAAAGAAGGCACCATGAGCAGGCGGGTACCCCACCGGTCAGTCAAAGACCCCCCGTAAAGGCGGGTAGGCACCGCCAGGGCACACATGAGCAGCAGGGCGGTAGAGGCCGCCAGAGGGGTCGGGGCCAGGTCGGTAGAGAAGGTCAGCAGGGCGCCGCCGGCAGAAGTCACCAGGGTCAAGGTCAGCAAGGAAGGCCAAATCCGCCCCAGCAGGACAGGCCAGGAAAGGCCCCCAGCGGCCTGCTTAGGCTCAAGAATCTGGGGGTTAGCCGCCAGGTAGACATCCACCAGGGAACCCAAGCGGTAGGCAAAGGGAGCCGCCAGGGCAGCTACAGCACCGGAGGCAATGACCAGCTGGTAGCCCAGATGATCCAGGGCCCAGGGCACCAGGGGCGTAAAAATCAGCTGACTAGCGGCAGCCGCCAGGCCATAAAGACCCACGGCCCTGCCCCGCTGCTTAGAGGGAACCAGGTAGGCCAGGGCGCTAGAACAGCAGACCGTCACAATACCAAAACCCACACCCCGCAGGGCCGAGGTAGCCAGAATATTGGGCAGGGCCGGTGAAAGAGCCTGAATGATAGAAGGCAGGCCCATGAGCAGGACACCAGCCGGTAGCACCAGCCGCCACGAAAAGCGGCGGGTCAGGGCCGGAACACTAAACTGGGTCAGGACGGTCACCGCCATCAGCACCGAATTAGCCGCCCCAGCCCCCAGGTAGCTAGCCCCACCGTAGGATGCCCAGGCCGGGGAAGCCGGCAGCAGGATAGAAAGACTACAAATCGTCAGCCCGAAGGTCAGCAGAATCTGGGGCATGCCCTGCACGCTCATGACCTTCTGGGACACGATCTCTTCTCCTCGGCTAGATGGGTTTTGACCTCTAGCAGGATAACAGGTTGCCCAGCCACTCCCCTCTTCTAGGCGTGACCAGCCTGCTGCATAGCCCGCAGCTCCTTCTTAAGGTCAGCAATTTCGTCCCGCAGGCGTCCGGCCAGCTCAAACTGAAGGCTCTCAGCAGCCTGCATCATCTGCTCCTGCATCTGCTCAATCAAATCCAGCAGGTCCTCGGCCGGGGCTGCTGCCAGGCCGTCCGCCCGTACCCTGGCCTCAGCCTGACGGAAGAGCTCCTCGGCCTCCGGGGAGGTAGCCGCATACTTGCTCTTACTGCTTCCCTGAGCGGTAGCCAGCTTGCCTGAGGCCCCCTTACGGCCAGCCAGCAACTGGGCTGTGTCCTCGGTCTCCCGGGCCAGCTGGTCGGTAATATCAGCGATCTTCTTACGCAGGGGCTGGGGGTCAATCCCATGCTCCCGGTTGTAGGCCTGCTGAATCTCCCGGCGGCGGTTAGTCTCGTCAATAGCCGTCTGCATGGCCTCGGTCACCTTATCGGCGTACATGTGAACCTGGCCGTCCACGTTACGGGCAGCACGGCCAATCGTCTGAATCAGAGAGGTAGTAGACCGCAAGAAACCCTGCTTATCGGCATCCAAAATAGCCACCAGGGAAACCTCAGGAAGGTCCAAGCCCTCACGCAGCAGGTTAATACCTACCAGCACATCAAAGACACCAGACCGCAGCTCGGTCAGCAGCTCCACCCGGCGTAGAGTATCAACATCCGAGTGCAGGTACTGAACCTTAACCCCGTGCTCCAGCAGGTAGTCCGTCAGATCCTCAGCCATGCGCTTGGTCAAGGTGGTCACCAGCACCCGCTCGTTCC
>DKXC01000103.1:8498-9032 GCA_002492045.1 Micrococcaceae bacterium UBA7136 | reverse complement strand
GGTGGTCACCAGCACCCGCTCATCCCGCTCTACCCGCAGGCGAATCTCTTCTAGCAGATCATCAATCTGCCCAGCGGTGGGCTTGACCTTAATCTCAGGATCCACCAGGCCGGTAGGACGAATAATCTGCTCTACCACCCCATCAGCCTGGGACAGCTCATACTTGCCCGGGGTTGCCGACAGATAAATCGTCTGGCCAATCCGCTCCAGAAACTCCTCCCACTTAAGGGGACGGTTATCCATAGCCGAGGGCAGGCGGAAGCCATGCTCCACCAGGGTCCGCTTACGGCTCATATCCCCCTCATACATGGCCCCAATCTGCGGAATGGTCACATGGGACTCGTCCACAATCAGCAGAAAATCGTCCGGGAAATAATCCAGCAGAGTATTGGGGGCCGTCCCGCGAGCGCGGCCATCAATATGAGAAGAATAGTTCTCGATACCGTTGCAGAAACCCATCTGCTCCATCATCTCCAGATCGTACTGGGTGCGCATACGCAGGCGCTGGGCCTCTACCAGCTTATTCTGGGCTTC
>DKXC01000103.1:7608-8169 GCA_002492045.1 Micrococcaceae bacterium UBA7136 | reverse complement strand
TACCAGCTTATTCTGGGCTTCTAGCTCCTGTAGGCGGTCCCGCAGTTCATCCTCAATGGAGGTCATGGCCCGTTGTAGGCGCTCAGCACCGGCCACATAGTGGGAGGCCGGGAAAACATAGATCTCTTCCTCCTGGCGGATGACCTCACCGGTCAGGGGGTGGAGGGTGTAGATAGCCTCAATCTCGTCCCCAAAGAACTCGATTCGGATGGCGTTCTCTTCGTACATGGGGATAATCTCAACCGTATCGCCCCGCACCCTGAAGGTACCCCGGTGGAAGTCCAGGTCATTGCGGGCATACTGCATGGCAACGAACTGGGCCAGCAGCTCGTCCCGGTCTAGCTCCTGCCCCTGACGCAGGGTCACCATCTGGGCCACGTACTCCTCAGGGGTACCCAGACCATAAATACAAGAGACCGTGGATACCACCACCACGTCCCGGCGGGTCAGCAGGGAACTAGTGGCCGAGTGCCGTAGCCGCTCCACCTCCTCGTTAATAGAGGAGTCCTTTTCGATAAAGGTATCGGTCTGGGGAACATAGGCCTCAGGCTGGTAGTAGTC
>DKXC01000103.1:0-7283 GCA_002492045.1 Micrococcaceae bacterium UBA7136 | reverse complement strand
ATAGGCCTCAGGCTGGTAGTAGTCGTAGTAAGAGACAAAATACTCCACCGCATTATGGGGCAGCAGGGAGCGCAACTCGTTAGCTAGCTGGGCGGCCAGGGTCTTATTCTGCACCAGTACCAAGGTAGGACGCTGGACAGCCTCAATCAGCCAGGCTGAGGTAGCTGATTTACCGGTGCCGGTAGCACCCATGAGCACAATATCTTTTTCGCCGTTATTGACTCGTTCGGTCAGCTCAGCGATCGCCTTAGGCTGGTCACCGGCAGGCTGATAGTCAGAAACAACTCGAAAGGGGGCTACTTGACGCTGGATCTGGGGGGCAAGACTCATGCCTCTAGCCTAGCGGATAGAAGCCAGAAAAACTAGAACACATGTACGATTTTTTAGGATGCGATCAGCTCCCGCCAGAGAGCCTCAACCTGCCGACGGGTCTCCTCCAAACTGCCAGAATTATCAATCACCCAGCTAGCAATAGCCCGCCGCTGCTCATCGCTAGCCTGAGCATCCATCCGGGCTTGGGCCTCAGCCAGGCTCATACCCCGCCCCTGCATCAGACGATCCAGCCGCAGCTGACGGTCAGCCTCCACCAGAATCACCCCGTCAAAGCGAGAAGCCTGACCGGTCTCGGTCAGCAGAGGAATATCCTCCACAATAATCCCCGAAAAGCCAGGCTCACCCGCAGCAGCCTCAGCCAGCTCCTGAGACCGGGCCCGCACCGCCGGATGCACTATAGAGTTAAGGAGCTGCCGCTGATCCTCGTTAGCAAAAATAAGCTCGGCTAGGGCCGGACGGTTCAACTCCCCCGCCTCAGTCAAAATCTGCGGACCAAAAGCCTCCACCACCTGGGCCAGCAGTACCGACCCGGCAGACATCAGCTCACGGCTAATAGCGTCCGCATCAATAATGACAGCACCCAGCTGTCCCAGCATCGAAGAAACCGTTGATTTTCCAGCCCCAATACCACCGGTCAAACCCAAACGTTTCATGGACACTTCCTCTCTCAGACAGAACTAGCCCCTAGCCTACCCACCTCCAGGGCCTAAAATAAAGACCATGACCGACCAAACCCGAGCCAACCGCTACACCGTCCTCGCCCGCAGAGAGCCAGTGAGCCAGCTACTAGAAATCAAACGCAGCGAATTCATCGGCTACCTGCAACGCGTCAACAGTGAAGAAGAAGCCCGGGCCTTTATCGAATCCAAACGCAAGCAGTACCACGACGCCCGCCACGTCTGCTCAGCCTTCATCATCGGGGCCGACCGGCAAACCCAACGCTCCAACGACGACGGCGAACCGGCAGGAACAGCCGGCATCCCCATGCTCCAGGCCCTCCTAGCCCGCCGCACCCTGGACGCGACCGGCCAAGAAGTCAGCGACCTCTCCGATATTTGTGCTGTTGTCGTCCGCTACTTTGGCGGTATCAAACTGGGGGCAGGCGGCCTAGTGCGAGCCTACACTGACGCTGTGGTTCAAACCCTGGACGCTGCCCCGCTCATTCCCCGCCAGCGCCTGCGGCTAGGCCAGGTTGAGGCCTCCTACGAACAGGCAGGACGCCTAGAAAATGATCTGCGGGCCCTGGGCTACCGGGTGCTAGGCACCGACTACACCGACTCTGCTGCCCTCATTCAACTGGGTGTCTTTGACGATGCGGCCCACCAGGCCCAGACAGAAAAGGCCCTGGCCGAGCTCACCGCCGGCGCAGGGCACATTTCCTGGGGTTCAAGCCAGTGGGTTGACCTGACCTAGAAGATCGCTGAAATACCTAGCACACCCACCGCACCGATAGCGGCCGAGATAGGCAGGGTGATAATCCAGGCCAGGGCAATAGGACGCATGAGCTTCCAGTTAGCCGAATGGTTGACCATGCCCACGCCCAGAACCGCGCCAATCAGAATATGGGTAGAGGAAACCGGCAGGCCCAGCACCGAGGCAGCCATGACCACCGCGGCCGCAGCAATCTCAGCCGCAAAACCCGACGAAGGGTGCATCTTAGTCAGGCCGTGGCCAACGGTTGCAATCACCTTACGACCCACAAACCAGAGGCCCACAATCAGGGCAATACCAAAGGTCGCCAGAGCCGGCATAGGCACCACAGCCTCAGAACCAATGGCACCGGTCTTGAGCACATCCAAGATAGCCACAAAGGGGCCAATAGCGTTAGCAATATCGTTAGCGCCGTGGCTAAAAGCAAAGGCTGCTGCCGTGAAAACCTGCATCCAGGCAAAAATTACGAAGGTCGCACGAGACAGCTCATACTTCTGCAAGCTGCGAGCAAAGATTGAGACAGAAACCCAGGTCAGGGCAGCAACCATACCAATAATCACGGCGGTAGTAACCAGGCTCAGACCCAAATCCAGGTTACCCAGGCCCTTGACCAGCAGCATAGAGGTAATCAGGGCCGCGCTAACTGCCGCCAGTACCGGCACATAAACCTCTAGGGCCCGGTGGCTCTCCTGCCGTTTAGCCTTCTTATCTAGCTTATGCACCTGACGGTAGTACTCACTCTCAGGTGCCTCCGGATCAAGCTTCTTCAGCTTGAACTTCTTCTTCTGCAGCATGGCGTTAGCGTAGGCGTCCTGCTGCAAATCGGTAATACGCTGGAAACCGTCGTGGGGGTCGTCCTCGGCCCGTTCTTCTTCCTGGGCTCGCTTAATCTCCAGCATGGCCGCGTCGACCTTCTCGTTATAGCCCAGGATGTACTTCTTGATGAAACCAAAGATTACCCAGGCGAAGAAGCCACCCAGCAGGGGTGAGAGTACCCAGGAGAGGGCAATCTGACCAATCTTGTCCCACTGGACCATCTCCCAGCCACCGACGCCCTGGGTCAGGCCCAGGGTCAGGGCCGCACCCACAATGCCACCAATAATGGAGTGGGTGGTAGAGACCGGCCAGCCCATGCGGGTGGCCACCAGCAGCCAGATAGCAGCGCCCAGCAGGGCCGCCATCATAATGTAAACAAACTGTAGGGGCTCTAGGCTGATAGCGCCCAGGTCAACGATGCCGCTACGGACGGTATCGGTCACGGAGCCACCGGCAATTACGGCACCGGCTACTTCAAAGACGGCCGCAATCAGCAGGGCCTGCTTGATGGTTAGGGTTCCGGCGCCAACACTGGTGCCGAAGGAGTTAGCAACATCGTTGCCACCAATATTGAAGGCCATGAAGAGGCCTAGGGCAACAGCGGTAATCAGCAGCAGGCTATGGTTAGGCTGATCTACGTAGGCGAAGGACCAGATAGCGAAGGCAGTGAAAGAGACAGCCATGAGGCCGCCGAAGGTCAGGTGCCACCACTTATCGCTGGTGTCACGTTCTAGGGCCGGTTGGGCCAGGTTTGAAGTGGAATCCGCGCTGGAATTCACGCTTCCCCCTTGCATGGTTGGGATGATGAGCAGGCCCAGGCTAGGGCCCTGTCCCATCTTTCAGAGGGAAAATGAACTGAAGGTTAACTGGCCCTAGCTTAGGTATGAAATATCAGCCTACTTTCTGACCTTCTCAAGTCTTATTCACAGGGACAGGCTAGGCGCACAGACTCGCGCTCGCTGCCACCCTCTCGACTGCTTCGCAGTCGATTCATGCCAGCCCCATTGCCAGCAGCTTCGCCGCGAGTCTGCTACTACCTAGCTCTACAAATACGCCCAGACATAAAAAGAAAGGAGGCCCTTCCCCTCAGGGAAGAGCCTCCACAAGCGACTAGTTGCCAGTCAGCTTCTTGCGGAGTTCCGCCAGAGCCTCGTCGGAAGCCAGGGTGCCGGTCTCGGCAGGCTTCTCGGAGGAGTAAGAGGTGGGTGCAGCCTCAGCGGCGGCAGGAGCGGCAGCAGCTGCTTCTGCGTCAGCTTCTAGGGCCTTAGCAACCTGTACCTTGTGAGCTTCCCAGCGAGCCTGGGCGTCAGCGTACTGCTGCTCCCAAGCGGCACGCTGTGCCTCGTAGCCTTCCAGCCACTCGTTGGTCTCGGGGTCGAAGCCCTCGGGGTACTTGTAGTTGCCCTCTTCGTCGTACTCAGCGGCCATGCCGTAGAGAGCAGGATCGAACTCGGTGGACTCGGGGTCGACACCCTCGTTGGCCTGCTTCAGAGACAGGGAGATGCGACGACGATCCAGGTCGATGTCGATGACCTTGACGAAGAGCTCGTCACCAACGGAGACAACCTGCTCGGCCAGGTCAACGTGGCGGACAGCCAGCTCGGAGATGTGAACCAGACCCTCGATGCCGTCCTCAACGCGGACGAAGGCACCGAAGGGAACCAGCTTGGTGACCTTACCGGGTACAACCTGCCCCAGGGCGTGGGTGCGGGCGAAGGCCTGCCAAGGATCTTCCTGGGTAGCCTTCAGAGACAGGGAGACGCGCTCGCGGTCCAGGTCAACTTCCAGGACCTCAACGGTGACCTCGTCGCCAACCTCGACAACCTCGGAGGGGTGGTCGATGTGCTTCCAGGACAGCTCGGAGACGTGTACCAGACCGTCAACGCCGCCCAGGTCAACGAAGGCACCGAAGTTGACGATGGAGGAAACGACGCCGGTGCGAACCTGGCCCTTTTCCAGCTGGTTGAGGAAGGTGGAGCGAACCTCGGACTGAGTCTGCTCCAGCCAGGCGCGGCGGGACAGAACAACGTTGTTGCGGTTCTTGTCCAGCTCGATGATCTTGGCTTCGATCTGCTGACCGATGTAGGGAGCCAGGTCGCGGACGCGGCGCATTTCGACCAGGGAGGCGGGCAGGAAGCCGCGCAGGCCGATGTCCAGGATGAGGCCACCCTTGACAACCTCGATGACGGTACCGGTAACGACGCCGTCCTCTTCCTTGATCTTCTCGATGTCGCCCCAGGCGCGCTCGTACTGGGCGCGCTTCTTGGAGAGAATCAGGCGACCTTCCTTGTCTTCCTTGGTCAGAACCAGGGCTTCGACGGTGTCGCCGACGGCTACAACCTCGTCGGGGTCAACGTCGTGCTTGATGGAAAGCTCGCGGGAGGGGATGACACCTTCGGTCTTGTAACCGATGTCGAGCAGTACCTCATCGTGGTCAACCTTGACTACCTCGCCAGAAACCAGGTCGCCGTCGTTGAAGTACTTGATGGTTGCGTCAACTGCTGCGAGGAAGTCTTCCTCGGTACCGATGTCGTTGATTGCAACCTGGGGAGTGTTGGTGCTCATAAAGTGTAGGGCTCCAATATGGATATTTTCTAGGTCAATACAGGCAGGGTTTTCTTCTGTGGAGTCACAGAGGAAACTTCTGTGTGGTTCTCTGTATTGAGCGTTGATACGGACAATTACAGTGCAGGGCACCCCCAAGCTGAGGCTTGAGAGAGTCATACAGTCTCAAGTCTAGGGCCCTAAGAGGCGAAGGTCAATGCTTTGACCAGCTTAAAGAAAAGGGAGCTTGCCCACCCCGACCTTGGGCCAGCAAGCCCCCTTAGCTCAGGCCAAGGCTAGGTCCTTTAGTGACCAGCCTGGTACCAGGATGAGCCCCAGCCCACCTGAACCTCCAAGGGGACGCTGAGCTCAGCTGCCTGAGACATCTGCTGGGTCAGAATCTGCTGGGCAGTTTCCTCCTCACCCCGGGCTACTTCCAGGATCAGTTCGTCATGCACCTGCAGAAGGATTCGGCTCTTAAGCCCCTCCTGGCGCAAAGCCTGGTCTACCCGCAGCATGGCAATTTTAATAATGTCAGCAGCGGTTCCCTGAATGGGTGAGTTAAGGGCAGCCCGCTCGGCCGCCTCCCGCAGCTGACGGTTACTAGAGGCCAAATCAGGCAGATAGCGGCGGCGGCCGAACATGGTCTGGGTGTAGCCGTCCCGGTGGGCCTGGCGAACAATCTTGCGCAGGAAGGACTGAATCTTGCCGAAGCGATCAAAGTAGAGCTTACGCAGCTCAAAGGCTTCGTCTACCGAGATTTTCAGCTGCTTAGAGAGGCCGAAGGGAGAGAGCCCGTAGGCCAAACCGTAGCTCATGGCCTTAACCTTGGCTCGCATCTCAGCGGTGACGTCCTCAGGCTCTACCCCGAAGACCTGGGAGCCTACAAAGCGGTGTAGGTCTTCGCCTTCCTGGTAGGCCCGAATCAGATCCTGGTCCTGGGCCAGGTGAACCATGATCCGCATTTCAATCTGGGAGTAGTCGGCGGTCAGCAGCTGGCTGTAGTCCACCCCCTCCAGGGGCTGGGGGGCCACGACGAAGGCTTCACGGATCTTGCGGCCTTCGGGGGTGCGGATGGGGATGTTCTGCAGGTTGGGGTCAGTTGAGGAGAGGCGACCGGTTGCTGCCGCATTCTGCTGGTAGGTGGTGTGGACTCGTCCCTGGGCGCTGGTGGCCTTGGCCAGGCCCTCTACAGTCTGCTTGAGCTTGGTGAAGTCCCGGTAGGTTTGGAGCTGCCCTAGGAAGAGCGCTCCGGTGCTGTCTGGCTCTACCTGACTGAGGATGTCAGACAGGGATTCAGCGTCGGTAGAGTAACCGCTCTTGAGCTTGCGGGTGGGGGGTAGCTTGAGCTGGTCAAAGAGGACGGCCTGCAGCTGCTTGGGTGAGGAGAGGTTGATGTCCTGCTCAACTAGGGCATGGGCTGCTTCCTTGGCCTGGTCAACCTGCTGACCGTAGTAGTCCGCCAGCTGTTTGAGGGCCTGGCCGTCTAGGGCGATACCGGCTTCTTCCATGTCTGCCAGGCTGGCAGCTAGGGGAAGCTCAATGCTCTGGTAGAGGTCCAGCTGTTCCTTATCTGCTAGGTCCTTGGCCAGGGCATAGGCAACTTCCTGCTGGTAGCGTCCAGCCAGAGCCAAGTATTCAAGGTCAGGTTGAGAGTCAAGGCTGAAGAGTTCCCCCTGGTCGACTTCCTCAGGGGCGGTCGGGTAGGTCAGGTTCAGGTAGGCCTGGCTGAGGTCCTGCATCATTTCTTCCTGACCGCGGCGGCGGGCCGTGGGGGTATGCCCACAGACATAGGAGGAGAGCAGAATATCTTCTACGACCCCCTCCAGGCGATAACCAGCCAGGGCAAAATCCTTCAGGTTCTGCTTAAGGTCAAAGATAATCTTGGGGGCCTGTTCATCAGCCAACCAGGTGGCCAAGGCCTGCCCCAGTGACGATTCAGCCTCCTGCGGCAGGGGCAGGTAGGCAGAGGTCTTACCAGCTAGCAGCAGCAAACCCTCCAGGGGGCGAGCATGCCCGGCAGACTCCAGGGCCTTGTCTTCCAGTGCTACAGGAAGCAAGGTCAGGGCCCGCTCCAGACGCCGAGGCAGGCTACCCCCTTCACCCCGGTCAGCCAGGGCGGCAGGAGCCTGAGCCAGAAAATCCTCCAGCTCCGAACC
>DKXC01000157.1:7436-11973 GCA_002492045.1 Micrococcaceae bacterium UBA7136 | reverse complement strand
GGCGAGAGGGTGGCGGCGAGCGCGGGTCTGTCAGCCTACTCTGTGAAGGTGGGGCTTAGCGGGTTGAGGCTGACCCGTAGGTGTCGCCGGTGGAGAGGGTGAAGTCCCAGGGGTCGGTGTTGAGGGTGGAGACGTAGGTGGTCACCTGGAAGCCTTGGGCTGCTAGGGCTGCTTGGAGCTGTCCGGCTGCTGATTTCATGCCGACCCATTCGCTGGCGAAGTGGGAGCAGTCGATGAGGGCGGGCTTGCCGTGGGTGAGCAGGGCTTCTTCTCTGGCTTCTGAGGCGGGGTGGTGGCGTAGGTCTGCGGTGATGTAGAGGTCAGCTTCTTGGGCCCTGACGGCGTCGAAGAGGGAGTCGCCGGCCCCGGTGCAGACGGCGACCCGCTGGATTTTTTGGTCTGGACGTCCGGCCACGCGGATTCCGGCTGCGGTGGCGGGTAGGAACTGGGCGATGAAGTTAGCGATTTCTTTAAGTCGCACCGGCTGGGGGAGGTTGCCAACTCGGCCGATTCCTACTTGAACTTCTTGCCCCCGGATCTGGCTACTGTTTGCCCCGGCCAGTACTTGCCGGTCGCTGATGCCTAGCAGGTCCATGAAGGCTTCGTTGGTGCCGTAGGGGGCTGAGTCGACGTTGGTGTGGGCAGCTAACAGGCCGCAACCGCCTTCAATGAGCTGGTGGATGATATTTCCCTTGTAGCTACTAGCAGGTAGGAAGGATGCTCCCCGTAGCAGCAGGGGGTGGTGGGTGATGAGCAGACCGGCGCCTTCTTGTAGGGCTTCGGTGGCGGTGGCACTGGTGGCGTCCACGGCGAAACCAATCCGACTCACTGGCCGCTCTTCTCGTCCTAGAATCAGGCCGCTGGCATCCCAGCTTTCAGCCAGCTGGGGCGGAAAAATCTGGTGGAAGCTGGCGACTACCTGGGCGAGGGTGGGGGTCTTGGCATCAGTCATGTCTCTATTGTGGCAGAGGCCGGGAATAGATGTGCGGATATTTTCCTTGCAGGGGTATGCAAACTTTTGTTCTTGGAGGCGGGTGTTTCTGGTGTATTGACGCCGTCTACCGCCAGTTTGAAGGTATTAAAACTAGTGTCTGTGGCTACACCGGTGGCCTGACGCTCAACCCCACCTACCAGCAGGTCTGTAGCGGCATGACCGGCCATGTTGAGGTGGTCAAGGTGGAGTTTGATGAGACCGTCATTCCGGCTGAGGTGGTGCTAGATATTTTCTTCTCTTCTCACAACCCCACCAGCTGGGACCAGCAGGGGGCAGATAGGGGTAGCCAGTACCGGTCGGCCCTCTACTATTCTTCACCTGAGCAGAAGCAGGTTTTCCAGCAGGCTCTTGAGCGGGCCTCGGCCTGGTGGGATCAGCCTATTGTTACCGTTTTAGAGCCCCTGGGGGATTTCTATGAGGCTGAGGACTACCACCAGAACTACTATGCCCGTAACCCCTATCAGGGTTATTGTGCAGCTGTTATTAACCCTAAGCTGGCTGCCGCCCGCAAACGTTACGGAATGTTTCTTAAGAATTAGTTTTTGCCCCCCGGCCCCCTAGACTGGGGTCAGAAGCGAAAACCACTAGCAGACAAAGGAAGTCTCTTATGGCACCCATCTACCAGAACATCACCCAGGTTGTTGGCCGCACTCCCCTGGTTTACCTTAACCGTCTGGACGCTGACCTGCCCGGCAAGGTAGCGGTCAAGCTGGAGTTCTACAACCCGGCTAACTCTGTTAAGGACCGTATCGGCCTGGCCATTATTGATGCAGCAGAGAAGTCTGGGGCCCTCAAGCCCGGTGGCACCATTGTTGAGGGTACTTCGGGTAATACCGGTATTGCTCTGGCTATGGTGGGTGCTGCTCGCGGTTACAAGGTTATTCTGACCATGCCCGAGACCATGTCTACTGAGCGTCGGGTCATGTTGCGGGCCTACGGGGCAGAGATTGTGCTGACCCCTGGTTCTGAGGGCATGCGGGGTGCGGTTGAGAAGGCTAAGGAGATTGTCGCTAAGACCGAGAACGCTATTCTGGCCTCCCAGTTCTCTAATACTGCCAACCCTGAGATTCACTACAAGACCACCGGCCCTGAGATTTGGGAAGACTCTGAGGGTAAGGTAGATATCTTTGTGGCCGGTATCGGTACCGGTGGCACTATCTCTGGCAGCGGCAAGTACCTCAAGGAGCAGAACCCTCATATCAAGGTGGTTGCAGTTGAGCCTAAGGACTCTCCCCTGCTGACCGAGGGTAAGGCTGGCCCCCACAAGATTCAGGGCCTGGGCGCTAACTTTGTGCCCGATACTCTCAACCGCGAAATCTACGACTCGGTGGTGGATGTTGCTACCCAGGACGCGGTAGAGACCTCCCGCCGGCTGGGCACCGAGGAGGGTATCTTGGGTGGTATTTCTGCTGGTGCTGCTGTCTGGGCGGCCCTGCAGGAGGCCCGCAAGAGCGAGAACGCTGGCAAGCTGATTGTGGCTGTTGTACCTGACTTTGGTGAACGCTACATTTCTACTCTCCTCTATGAGGATATCCGCGGCTAGGCTCTCTCCCCCGCTTTGCCCCCGTCTCTTGAACTGGGCGGGGGCTCTTTTCTTCTTGCTGGAATATCTCGACCGGTAGGAAGCTTGTATAGTTTCGGTAAGAGACCCTATGCCCCACCCCTCGAGGAGCCAGATGAGCCTGTCTGAACGCCTGCGCGAAGATTTGGAAACTGTTCGCGCCCATGACCCTGCTGCCCGCGGAAACCTTGAGATCATGCTCAACTATTCGGGGATGCATGCGGTCTGGGCCCACCGGCTGGCTCACCGGCTCTGGCAGAAGGAGGGGGGCAAGTTTCTGGCCCGTACCCTCAGCCAGTTTGCCCGTTTTCTGACCGGGGTAGAGATTCACCCCGGGGCCACCATTGGCCGACGCTTCTTTATTGATCACGGCATGGGGGTGGTCATTGGTGAGACCACCGAAATCGGCAATGACGTCATGCTCTACCACGGGGTAACCCTGGGCGGCCGTTCCCTCGAGAAGGGTAAACGCCACCCTACCCTGGAGGACGGGGTGACGGTGGGGGCCGGGGCTAAGGTACTGGGCCCGGTGACCATTGGGGCTGGTTCTGCTATTGGCGGTAATTCTGTGGTGGTTCATAGTCACCCAGCTGACTCCATTATTACCGGCATTCCGGCTCGTTCCCGCCTCCGCACCCCGGAGGCTAAGAAGCCCCTGGTGGATGCGGTGGAGTACATTGACCCGGCCATGTGGATCTAAGGTTTCACCCCTCTTCTTTAAAGATGAGGGCCCGCCCGGTTTCCCTCCCTTGATGGGAAGGAGCCGGACGGGCCCTTTGCTCTTTACCCTCAGCTGAGGGGTCTGGGGGCCTTAGTGGGTGTGGGAGTCCTCAGCGTTAATTTCGCTGCGGTCACCGCTCCATTCGGTGTGCCACATGCCTTCAGCATCAATACGGCCGTAGGTGTGGGCGCCGAAGAAGTCCCGCTGGCCCTGAATCAGGGAGGCAGGCAGGCGCTTGCGGCGCAGACCGTCGTAGTAGCTCAGGGAGGAGGCAAAGACCGGTACCGGAACGCCCTCAGCGGCTGCCTTGGCAACAACCCGGCGCCAGGAGGGAACCAGTTCTTCCATGAGGGCCTTGAAGCCGGGGGCCAGTAGCATGTTGGCCGGGGTCTGGTCCTTGTAGGCCTCCATGATTTCACCCAGCAGCTGGGCCCGGATGATGCAGCCAGCCCGCCAGAGGCCAGCGATGACGTCTAGCTTGAGGTCCCAGCCGTATTCCTTACCAGCCTTGGCCAGCATGTCCATGCCCTGGGCGTAGGAGACCAGCTTGGAGGCGAAGAGGGCCTTACGGACGTCCTCAACGAACTCTGCATCGCCAGCGGCCAGGCCGGTGGAGGCAATGAGGCCGGCAGGTAGTTCTTCCTGGGCCTGGCGGCGGGCTTCGGGGTTAGAGGAGGACAGGGCGCGGGCAAAGACAGACTCAGCGATACCAGAGACGGGGGCGCCTAGATCCAGAGCGGCCTGGACGGTCCAGCGGCCGGTGCCCTTCTGACCGGCTTCATCCACAATGATGTCCACCAGGGGCTTGCCGGTCTTGGCGTCTACCTGGGCCAGTACCTGGGAGGTGATTTCAATCAGGTAGGAGTTGAGTTCGGTCTCGTTCCACTGCTTGAAGATTTCAGCCTGCTGGGCCGGTTCGATGGAGGCTACGGTCCGCAGCAGGTCGTAGGCTTCACCAATGACCTGCATGTCGGCGTACTCAATACCGTTGTGGACCATCTTGACGAAGTGGCCGGCACCATCGGTTGAGATCCAGGCACAGCAGGGGTCGCCGTTGGGGGCCTTGGCGGAGATATCCTCTAGCAGGGGGCCTAGGGATTCGTAGGCCTTGGCGGAGCCACCGGGCATGATGGAGGGGCCGTTAAGGGCCCCTTCTTCGCCGCCAGAGACACCGATACCCACAAAGTGCAGGCCCTTCTCGGCCAGGGTGCGCTCCCGGCGGATGGTGTCGGGGAAGTGGGAGTTGCCGCCGTCAATGATG
>DKXC01000157.1:6544-7150 GCA_002492045.1 Micrococcaceae bacterium UBA7136 | reverse complement strand
GGGAGTTGCCGCCGTCAATGATGACGTCGCCTTCGTCCAGTAGGGGGGTCAGTTGGTCGATGACGGCGTCGACGGGGGCACCGGCCTTGACCATGACTAGAATGCGGCGGGGAGACTCCAGAGAGTCGACTAGTTCCTGCAAGGTCTCGGTGCGGATGAAGTTGCCTTCAGAGCCGTGGGCCTCAAGCAGGGCATCAGTTTTTTCGATAGAGCGGTTGTGGAGGGCGACGGTGTAGCCGTGGCGGGCCAGGTTACGGGCCAGGTTGGCGCCCATAACGGCCAGGCCGGTGACACCGATCTGGGCCTTAGCAGTGGAGTTATTTTCAGTCATACCTTCTAGGGTACGCCTCTTGGGACAAGTTTGTAAGCCTTTTAGGCTACCCCACCTCGGGGTAGCTAGCGGTCTTGGGTATCGGTGAAAAGAATCCAGAGACCCAAAATGCCGATGATGGTGGCTACTCCGGCGAAGGCGCTCCAGAGGGCTACCTGGGTGCCCTGGCTGATGAAGTAGAGGGAGATCAGCAGCCAGATCAGGGCCAGGGAGGGGGCCTTGAAGTGGCGGGGCTTGAAGCGGGGGCTGGGGGCAGGCATGTGGGCTCCTTGAGA
>DKXC01000157.1:5471-6258 GCA_002492045.1 Micrococcaceae bacterium UBA7136 | reverse complement strand
CAGGCATGTGGGCTCCTTGAGACGGTCTTCGTCTGGCTATGCAAAAAGCCCGGCACCTTGAGGTACCGGGCTTTGTTTGGTGGGTCCTACCGGGATCGAACCGATGACATCCACGGTGTAAACGTGGCGCTCTACCAGCTGAGCTAAAGACCCATTTGTCTTTCCGCTTTGGTTTCCCTCGCGGCGACAGGTAATACTCTATGACAGCCTGGGTGAAGCATGCAAACCCAAAGAGGCTCAAGACCGGGTCAAAGCGGTCAAACCTAAGCCCAAAAAACTAGTTTGACTAGGTGAAATAGTCTTGAAAAATTTTTTTAAAATTTTTTCATCAGCACCCAAAATCCCAGCTGACTCCCCTCGACCTCCTTCCGCCGGGAATCACTGACAGCTAAATCACCCAGCTTTGAGACCTACCGACTCTCGCAAACAAGACAAAATGTGACAACATAGAAGGGAACTGTCTGCACCCTCCTGGTGAGGGGCAGGCACGATAAGGAAAACCGCACCACTGGCCTCGCTCAGGGGCCAGTGGTGCAGCCCCTAGAAGATAGAGAGGTTATCTAGTGGGACCCGCAGAAACCAATAAGGGCTTCGCAGACATCGACCCCGAGGAGACCAGCGAGTGGCTGGAGTCCTTCGATGACCTGGTAGAAGCTCAGGGCACCGAGCGTGCCCAGTTCATCGTTCGCTCCCTCATGGAGCGGGCAGGCCAGAAGTCAGTCAAGGTACCCAATACCACCACCACTGACTACGTCAACACCATCCCCGCCGACCAGGAGCCTGAATA
>DKXC01000157.1:0-5167 GCA_002492045.1 Micrococcaceae bacterium UBA7136 | reverse complement strand
CAGGAGCCTGAATACCCCGGCGACGAGCAGCTAGAGCGCCGCTACCGGGCCTACATGCGCTGGAACGCAGCCATGATGGTTCACCGGGCCCAGAAGGCCGGCATCGGCGTCGGTGGCCACATCTCCTCCTACGCTGGTGTAGCAACCCTCTACGAGGTAGGCTTCAACCACTTCTTCCGTGGCCGCAACCACCCCGGCGGTGGCGACCAGGTCTTCTTCCAGGGTCACTCTTCCCCCGGTAACTACGCCCGTGCCTTCCTAGAAGGTCGCCTGACTGAGGAAGACCTGGACGGCTTCCGCCAGGAGAAGACCAAGAAGGGCCACCACCTGCCCTCCTACCCCCACCCCCGGAACCTGCCTGATTTCTGGCAGTTCCCCACCGTTTCTATGGGCCTTGGCCCCCTTAACGCCATCCACCAGGCTCAGTTCAACAAATACCTGCACAACCGCGGTATCAAGGACACCTCCCAGCAGCACGTCTGGGCCTTCCTGGGCGACGGCGAAATGGACGAGCCCGAGTCACGCGGTGCCCTGCAGCTAGCCGCCAACGACAAGCTAGATAACCTGACCTTCGTGGTTAACTGCAACCTGCAGCGCCTGGACGGCCCCGTCCGCGGTAACGGCAAGATTGTGCAGGAGCTCGAGGGCTTCTTCCGCGGTGCCGGCTGGAACGTCATCAAGGTCCTCTGGGGCCGCGAGTGGGACGCCCTGCTCGAGAAGGACAAGTCTGGTGAGCTGGTTCGGATCATGAACGAGACCCGCGACGGCGACTACCAGACCTACCGGGCCGAGTCCGGTGGCTTCATCCGTGAGCACTTCTTCGGTCAGACCCCCGAGACCAAGGAACTGGTTGCGGATATGACCGACGACGAAATCTGGGCCCTCAAGCGTGGCGCCCACGACTACAAGAAGGTCTACTCTGCCTTCAAGGCAGCTATGGAGCACAAGGGCCAGCCCACCGTTATTCTGGCTCAGTCTGTTAAGGGTTACGGCCTGGGCCCCTCCTTCGAGGCCCGTAACGCCACCCACCAGATGAAGAAGATGACCATGGAAGACATCAAGAACTTCCGTGACCACCTGCGTATCCCCATCTCTGACGCTGAGCTGGAGAAGGACCTCTACAACCCGCCCTACTACCACCCCGGCAAGGACTCCGAGGAGTACAAGTACCTCATGGCCCGCCGTGAGGCCCTGGGCGGTTTTATCCCCTCCCGCAAGAACACTCAGCCCGAGATTACCCTGCCTTCTGAGAAGGCCTACAAGGGTTCTCTCAAGGGCACTGGCAAGCAGCAGGCTGCGACTACCATGACCTTCGTCCGCCTGCTCAAGGACCTCATGCGTGAGAAGGACTTCGGCCACCGTATCGTGCCCATCATCCCCGATGAGGCCCGTACCTTCGGCATGGACTCCTACTTCCCCAGCGCCAAGATTTACAACCCCAACGGCCAGAACTACCTGCCCGTTGACCGTGAACTGATGCTGACCTACAAGGAATCCCCCGAGGGCAAGATCATCCACGTGGGTATTAACGAGGCCGGTGCAGCTTCTGCCCTGACCGCCGTAGGTTCCTCCTACGACACCCATGGCGAGCCCATGATTCCGGTCTACATCTTCTACTCCATGTTCGGTTTCCAGCGCACCGGCGACTCCTTCTGGGCTGCCGCCGACCAGCTGACCCGTGGCTTCATCATGGGTGCAACCGCTGGCCGTACCACCCTGACCGGTGAGGGTCTGCAGCACGCTGACGGTCACTCCCCCATCCTGGCTGGTACCAACCCCGCGATTGTTCACTACGATCCGGCCTACGGCTACGAAATCGCCCACATCGTTAAGCGCGGTATTGAGCACATGTACGGCAATGGCGACGAAGACCATAACGTCATGTACTACATCACCGTCTACAACGAGCCCATCCAGCACCCGGCTGAGCCTGAGAACCTGGATGTTAAGGGTCTGCTGGGCGGTATCTACCGCCTGTCTGAGGCTAAGAACGACGGCCCCCGGGCCCAGATTCTGGCCTCCGGTGTGGCTGTTCCCTGGGCCCAGAAGGCCCAGCAGCTGCTGGCTGAGGACTGGGGCGTTTCTGCCGACGTCTGGTCTGTTACCTCCTGGACCAACCTGCGTCGCGACGGCCTCGAGGCTGAGCGTGAGCTGCTAGAGAACCCTGCAGCTACCCCCCGCACCCCCTTCATCGCCCAGCAGATGGAAGGTGCAACCGGCCCGGTCATCGCTGTCTCTGACTACCAGTCCGATCTCATGGACGGCGTCCGCCAGTTCCTGCCCAACGAGTTTGCGACCCTGGGCACCGACGGCTTCGGCTTCTCCGATACCCGTGCTGGCGCCCGCCGCTTCTTCAAGGTTGATGCTGAATCTGTTGTGGTTCGTACCCTGCAGATGCTGGCCAAGCGTGGCGAAGTCCCTGCGGACGCTCCTGCCAAGGCTTTCGCCAAGTACGATCTGGCTAACGTCAACGCAGCAGCTCCTGCTTCAACCGAGGACTAATCCTCCTTGGGGCTGCTCTAGCCCTAGCGGTTGGAACTGCTAGTAAGGGCCCTTCTTCCCTAACGGGGAGGAGGGCCCTTTCTCTCTTTTAGGAAGGGTAGGCGAAGGCAAGCGCGAGTCTGCAAGCCTAGCCCGCCCTAATGAATAAATCTCTAGGCCCGGGGGTGGGCCTGCTGGTAGGCAGCAGCCAGCCGCTCTACCGACACATGGGTATAAATTTGGGTGGTGGCCAGGGAGGCATGGCCCAGGAACTCCTGGACGGTTCTCAAATCTGCTCCCCCATCCAGCAGGTGGGTTGCGGCTGTGTGCCGAAAGACGTGGGCCCCTGAAGCCTGGCTGTCTTGGAGGGTAGAGAGTAGCTGGGTCAGATCCTGCCGAATCTGCCGGGGATTGGCCCGGCCACCCCGCGGCCCCAGAAAGAGGGCTAGGGGAAGGGGGCTTTGAGCCTTGACCCATTGGGGGCGTCCCTGGGTCAGCCAACGGTCTACCGCCCCCAGGGCCGGAAGCCCTAAGGGAACGACCCGTTCTTTTTGTCCCTTGCCCAGCACCCGCAGGGTGTTATTGGTTCGGTTGATGCTGGTGAGGTCTAGGCCGGTTAGCTCTGAAATCCGCAGGCCCGAAGAATAGAGCAGCTCTACTACAGCTAGCAGCCGCAGGAGCCTGGGGTCAGCTGGGTTCTGAGCCAGGGCCTGGTTCAGGGTTTCAAGCAGCTGCTCAACCTGCTTTTGTTTGAGGACGGCCGGCAGGTGCTTGGTTTTCTTAGGGCTAGAGATCCGATGAGTGGGGTTAGCGTCCAGCAGGTCTTCCTCCTCAGCCCAGGCGAAGAAGGCCCGCAGGCTAGAGGTACGCCGGGCCATGGAGGAGGAGGCTGCTCCCCTGGAGTGGTGGCCAGAGAGCCAGGACCGAATCAGGGCAGTATCGATCTGGCTCAGATGGTTGCGTCCTGCCCGAGCGGCAAAGGCAAAGAAATCCCCCAGGTCACTCAGGTAAGCAGTAACGGTAGCCTCAGACCGATGCAGCTCATAGGTCAGATAGCGCCAGTAGATGTCCAGGGCCTGGGAGAGTTCTTGGTCCTCACCTAAGGGTGTAGCCCCAATCTTGAGGGTGGTGGGTAGGTCCTCTTTCTCTAGGGTCATGGTCCCTGAACTCCCTTCGCTCTCCCCCAGTCTACCGGCTGGCCCTGCCTCAGGCTCTAGGAAGCTGCAGGGGCCTTGACCCAGCGTCCTTCAAACTGGCAGGCCAGGCCAGAGGAATCTAGCTTCTGCAAGGCCAGCATCACCTGCCTAGGCGCCTGCCCCAGCTGCTGGGCCAGGGCATCTAGGCTGATGCCACCTCGTAGGGGCAGTAAGTCCCAGCTTCTTTGCTCAAGTTCAGTCAGCCGGTCATAGGCCAGCTGACGGGCGTCGGTCACCGGGGCAAAGAGAGAATCCTCCTGGGCCTGGGCATCTAGGTGACTAGCCTGCAGGGAGCTAGGAGGCTGAATGTCCTCAGGCCGGGTAGCCAGCCGGGCCAGACCGTCCTTGAGCAGACGGTGACAGCCCTCTGAATTAGGGGAAGTAATGGGCCCGGGCACAGCATAGAGCCGGCGTCCCAGCTCTAGGGCATGATGGGCGGTATTGAGGGCCCCAGAACGCCAGCGGGCCTCGACCACCACGGTAGCGGAAGCTAGGGCAGCAATCAGCCGGTTACGCTGCAGAAAACGCCAGCGAGTAGGGCTCTGGCCCAGCGGAATCTCACTGGCTAAGAGGCCCTGCTCCACCACAGCCTCAAGTAGCCCGCTATTCGACCGGGGGTAGAGCCTATCTAAGCCACCAGCCATGAGAGCCAGGGTAGGCAGGGGGCCAGAAGCAGTGGCCAGGGCTGCCGCATGGGCCTGGGCATCAATACCGTAGGCCCCGCCAGAGACAATAGTCTTGCCCTGGGCAGCTAGCTGTCCGGCCAGCTGCTGGGTGCAGGAATTACCGTAGGGACTAGAATCCCGAGATCCCACCAGGGCCAGAGAAGAGACCAGAGAGAGGTCTTTCAGACGGGCTGAGTCACCCCTGACCCAAAGCCCGTAAGGGGCCCGCTCCCCCAAATCATCAAGGGCAGCAGGCCAGAGATCGTCCTCGGGAACCAGCAGGTAGGCCCCGCAGGCCCTGGCCAGAGTAGCTTCCTGATGACCGGTCAAAATCCCCTGCTTCTGAGGGTTGTTCTGGGCCCGCTGTTGAACCTTCTCCAGCAGGGCAGCCAGATGCTTCTGGCTGATACCCTCTTGCCCGTCAATTGCTTCTAAGAGCACCTGTCGGGTCAGGGGCTGCCGTCCACTCAGGTAGTCTGCGGCAGCTACCGGCCCCACCAGCAGAATCAAGAGGGTGGTGTAGCTATCCTCAGGCGGGCTCAGCCGCATAATCTCTGCCCTGGCAGCCCGAATCTCTTCTAGGTCTTGGGGCTTCTGGTCGCTAGGGTACATTCCTAGAGCTTCCTTTCCTGCTGTAGGTTCCTAAAGTAGAGGGCCAGTTCCAGTTGCTCCCGTCCAGGAGCAGTCAGGCCCTCAAGATCGGCAATAGTCCAGGCCGTCCGTAGCACCCGGTCATAGCCGCGAGCGCTGAGTTCTCCCCGGTCTAGGGCCTGGTTGAGGGGACTAGTTAGGTTGGCACTTAGTTTGAGGGGGCCGCGTAAGAGC
>DKXC01000078.1 GCA_002492045.1 Micrococcaceae bacterium UBA7136 | reverse complement strand
CTTATCTCTTGAAAACCTATCTAGGTAGAATCTATACTTAGGTAGGAAAGGAGGAAGCTATGGACTCAGCCACCTACCCCCCGGCCCTCATCCGAGCAACCCTACCCACCGCTGTCCTAGCCAGTCTAGAAAAAGGAAAACTCCACGGCTACGGCCTAGCCGGACGCCTGGAAGAACTAGGCTACGGACGCCTACGAGGCGGCTCCCTCTACCCGGCCCTCTCCAAACTAGAAGAAGCCGGCTACGTCACCACCAGCTGGACCCAGGGAGAAAGCGGCCCCGCCAAACGGGAATACAGCCTCACCCCCCAAGGCCGCCAGCAACTAGCCGCTGAACGCCAAAACCTGGCCCGACTCTCAGCAGCTCTCGGGGTAGAAGAAGGCAAGCAAGGCTAAGAAACCAGCAGACAGAATGACTCAAGGAGGAGATCATGACCCCTAACCCCTACCAGCGCCTGACCGCCGCTATCGACCAGGCCAGCGGGCGTCCCCAAGACAGAGACTGGATTGAGTCAGCTCTGATTACTCTTGTAGCCAACAAGGTCAGGGACCAAACCAGTGAAGGGGCCTTACAGAAGGTAATCCGGCAGGTTGAAGAAAGCGGCCAGAGCACCCAGGATCTCTACGGTGATCCCCGAAAGTGGGCCTTAGAGAAGACCGAAAGCTGGCGTCAGGCAGGGCAGGACGTCTTTGAAGCGGAAGAAAACTGGAGTCTGAAAGAAACCCTTGTATCTAGTCTGTTCGGCGGTGCCTTTCTTAGCTTCCTCTTTTGGTTGATTGGGCTGCTCCCCAGCGACCGCCCCAGTGACCAGCCCCTAGGCTTTTACTTCTTGCCCCCTGTCCTGGTTGTAAGCACCCTAGCTGTTGGAAGGGTCTTTCAAGGGGCTCAGAAAAAGTGGGGCTTTGCAGCCGCCTGCCTAGCAACCGGCCTTAGCACGATAGTCTGTGCTCCCACTATCGCTTTCGTCCTCTTTGCCTCCTACGAAATCTACACCCAGACCTACCCCAACTGGTTCCACCTGCTAGTGGCTCTGGGTTTGGCCGCCCTGGGCACAGCTGCTGGCTTTCTACTCCCCTCACCCCGGCAGGAAAAAGACCTAGACGAAGAAGAAAACTACCAGGAGGACGCCGCCTGGCTGGCCCGCTTCAAGCAGGAACTCTACGCCCGGGGCGACATCAGCGACGCCCGCGTCCGGGAAGAAAGCACCCGGGTAGAAGAACACGCTAGTCAGAGCGGCCGCAGCTACCTGAAAGAGTTCGGGCACCCGCTAACCTACGCCCTAGCCCTGTCTGGGCAGAAAAAGGTGCAACCCTACCGGCTCTACCTGCAGTCGTTCATGATGCTGGTCATCATTGGTTACTGGGGGTTCGGGCTCTATAGCAACACCGACCAGACCAGCCTGCTTTGGCGGATTCCCCTCTTTATCATCATCCTGATTTACGGTCTTCTTTCTACCCGCAAGCACTACCGGGCCTACCAGCAAGCCAGACAAGGGTAGGCTCGTTAAAATCCAAGGTCCCGCAACTAGCTGCGGGGCCTTAGGCTTAAGTGCGGGTTACTGATCTGAAGAATCAGGGTCTTGGTTAGTCTCAGGCTTCTTATCAGAGTCATTGTCAGAAGAAGACACCTCCTGCTGCCGCTTCTTCTCCTGCCGTTGGGCGTCCTCGCGCTCCCGCCGGGCCTTAGCCTCAAGGAACTTAAGGAACTCAGGGTCGTCGTCCGGGGCTCGTTCAGGTTTGGCGGCAGGCGGGCCAAAAGAACCAAACCTATCAGCCCGGGGACGGCCCAGCCAGAACCAGAGGGCAGAACCAACCAGGGGGACAAAGAAAAGAATCAGCACCCAGGCCACCTTAGGCAGGGTACGGACCCGGCTATTCTCAGCCTGAACAGCGTCAATAATGGAATAAATCCAGATGCCCAGCAAAAGCGCCGCGCCACCAATAATCAAAAGAGCTCTACCCATACCCCCTATCTTCGCATCTTTAGGACCCGGGGCCTAGTAAGGCGGGGCAGAAGATAGGCGAGGACGGGGGTAAACTGGCTAGGTGAACTTCATCAAGTACAGTATTCTGCGCCTGGCCCTCTCAGTAGCGGCCTTCTTTGCTTCTTACTATGTTGGGGTGGGCTTCGTCCTGGCCATTATCTTTGGTGCCCTGATTGGTTTTGCCATCAGCTACCTGGCCTTCCCCCGCCTCCACACGGCCGCAGCCGCTGACTTCAACCGCCTAATCCGCCGCAAGCCCAAGAGCGCAGAGGCCGACAAGGACCAGGCCTACGAGGACCAGCTGGACGAAACCCAGCGAGCCCAAGAAGCCTAGTAGCCGGTAAAGGCCGGGGCTACCTCAGCAAAAATATCCAGCGGGTAAAGAAAAATAGCCAGGGCCAGCAGGATAGAGTAGGCCAGGGCAATCAGCCCGGCCTGCTTAAGGGCCGGAATCAGGGCCGGGCCAGTCGCCCCACCCAGCACCAGCAGAACCGAATAGAGTATCGGGCCAATCAGCACAAAAACCAGGGCAAACCAGGGGTTAGCAGGCAGCAGGAGCAGGGCCAGACCCAGCCCCAGGCCCATCTCGATCGCGTAGGTCAGGCGGGCTGCCCGGTCGCCCAACCGCACAGCCAGAGTTCGCTTACCGGCCTCAATATCGGTGGGAATATCCCGCACATTATTAGCCATCAGCAGGGCACAAGAGAAGAGTCCCAGGGCCAGGGCCGCCACCCAGCCGGTCAGGCTCAGCTGAGAGGTCTGGGTGTAGAGAGTACCCAGGGTCGCCACCAGGCCAAAGTAGATAAAGACGAAGACGTCGCCCAGGCCCATATAACCGTAGGGGTGCTTGCCGCCGGTGTAGCCCCAGGCTGCTAGCACAGCTGAGGCCCCAATAGCCAAAAACCACCACTGCTGGGAGAGGGCCACCAGGGCAAGGCCAGCCAGACCGGCCAGACCAAAACAGGCCAGGGCCGCAGCCTTAACAGCCCCAGGGCTGGCGGCACCAGAACCAACCAGCCGCAGGGGACCCACCCGGTTTTCGTCTGTGCCCTTAACGCCGTCTGAATAGTCGTTGGCGTAGTTGACGCCCACCTGCAGAAAGAAGGCAACCAGGAAGGCCAGCAGGGCACGCTCTGGTTTGAAGCTACCTAGCTCGTAGGCGGCCGCGGAGCCGGCAATGATGGGGGCAGCTGCCAGGGGGAGCGTGCGTAGACGTGCCCCCTCAATCCACTCTGCCAGGTTTGCCACGTAGCTCAACTCCTCTTCCTTGGTCTGGGGCGGGCCTGGTCGGGCCACAAATACTGACTATTGTCTCACTTTTTAGGCCGCTCTGCCTGCCCCGGGCTCTCTAAACCTCTTGGCGCTGGGCCCAGGCGTCTGCCAGTAGGGCGCCCAGGGCCTGCCGGTCTATTTTGCCGCTAGCCAGCAGGGGAAAGTCTGGCAGGAACTCAATTTGTTTGGGGACGGCCGCCGGGCCTAGTTTCTGGGAGACCAACTGGGCTAGTTCCTGGCGGGTTTGGTCGGGGCTGGCCCCTGCCTGTAGGCAGACAGCAGCCAGGACAGCCTGGCCCCAGCGGGCGTCCGGCACTCCGCAGACCAGGGCCTGGCTAACATCCGGGTGGGTTTCTAGGGTGGAGGTTACTACTCCGGCGCTGACCTTGACGCCGCCGGTCATGATCAGGTCGTCGGCCCGTCCCTGGACGCGCAACAGGCCGCTGCCCGGGTCTAGGTAGCCCAGGTCATCGGTGCGGTACCAGCGGCTGCCGTCCGGGGCGCTAAAGAAGTGGGCGGCGGTGCGGGCGGGGTTGAGGGCGTAGCC
>DKXC01000106.1:11235-15144 GCA_002492045.1 Micrococcaceae bacterium UBA7136 | reverse complement strand
CGTCATCATCAACCTGCCGGTGACCGTGGAGATGAGCCTGCCCCATGTGTACGCCACCCAGATCGAGTACATGAGCGAGAACCTCAAGTACCGGGACAACGTGATCCTGTCCCTGCACCCCCACAATGACCGGGGGACCGGTGTGGCTGCCGCCGAGCTGGGCTACCTGGCTGGGGCCGACCGTATCGAGGGCTGCCTCTTTGGTAATGGCGAGCGCACCGGCAACGTCGACCTGATTACTCTGGGCCTGAATCTTTACACCCAGGGCATTGATCCTCAGATTGATTTCTCTAATATTGATGAGATTCGGCGGACAGTAGAATACTGCAACCAGCTGCCGGTGCCTGAACGTTCCCCCTACGGTGGTGAGCTGGTCTTTACGGCTTTCTCTGGCTCCCACCAGGATGCCATTAAGAAGGGCTTTGAGGCCATGGAGCAGCAGGCCGCTGCTGAGGGTAAGGGCCTGGATGACCTCATCTGGGCTGTTCCCTACCTGCCTATTGATCCTAAGGATGTGGGTCGTAGCTACGAGGCTGTTATACGGGTCAATTCCCAGTCTGGTAAGGGTGGGGTGGCCTATCTGCTCAAGAAGGATTTTGGTCTAGATTTGCCCAAGCGGGCTCAGCAGGAGTTCTCAGCTGTAGTTCAGGCTAAGACCGATGCTGAAGGCGGAGAGGTCTCGAGTGCTGATCTCTGGACTGTTTTTGCGGACGAGTACCTGCCTGCTGGCCAGAATCAGGAGCGTTGGGGTAAGTACCGGATTGAGGCCCTTTCTATCGACTCTCAGGAGCAAGGAGAGACCACTCTACGCATTGGTCTCAATATTGATGGGTCTACCTATCAGCGTTCGGCCCAAGCCTCTGGTCCTATTGAGGCTTTGCAGGCTATCTTGGCTCAGGAGGGTCTGGACGTGCGGGTTCTGGATTATTCTGAGCATACCTTGGCTTCTGCGGCTAATGCCCAGGCCGCCTCTTATATTGAGGCTGCTATTGGCAGTCAGGTGCTCTGGGGTATCGGGATTGACTCTTCTACCAGCCGGGCTTCTCTTAAGGCTCTGATTTCTGCGGTTAACCGGGCCCTGCGGGATAGTTAGTTCTAGAAAATTTGTTGAGGGGGGTGCCAGATCCAAGCTGGCGCCCCCGTCTCTTTTTCTCTTGGAATCTGTTGGCTTCTTATGAAAGAATAGGAGCCGTGAGTAAGGCACTATCTAGGCAAAGAACCGTCCGTGATAGTGCTATTGTTTTGCGCACCTACGATTTGGGCGAGACCGACCGGATCGTTTTGGCTTTAACTCCTTCTCATGCCCTGGTGCATGCGGTAGCTAAGGGGGTGCGGCGGTCTTCGTCTAAGTTTGGGGCTAGGCTGGAGCCCTTTATGCTGGTGGATTTGGAGTTTGCCCCGGGTAAGAAATTAGCCACGGTCTCCCAGGTGGTGACCTTGAAGGCTTATACGGCCCCGATTATGGCTGATTATGGGGCCTTTACGGTTGCTTCTGTGCTGGTGGAGTTGGCTGAGCAGCTGGTCCGGCATGAGACTGAGGCTGCTAATCAGTTCCGGCTGCTGTCGGGGGCCTTGGCTGCCTTAGCGGCTGGACGGATCAGCCCTTTTCGGATTCTTGATTCCTATGCCCTGCGGAGCCTGCATTTGGCCGGCTGGACTATGGCCCTAGGTTCCTGTGCTGAGAGTCAGGAACATGGTCCCTTGGCCTATTTTTCGCCAGAGATTGGTCTGCTCTGCCGGGATTGTGGCCGGTCTAACCGCTACGACCGGGTTAAGCCTGTTTCTGCTGAGCTTCCTCCTTATCTGTCTGCTTTGGCTGCGGGGGATTGGCCCTTGGTGGGGCAGGTTGCTCCCGGCAGCCTCTCTTGTGAGGCCAGAGGGCTTATTATGGACTACGTGCAGTGGCAGCTTGAGCGGCCGCTCAAGTCCCTGGCCCTTTTAGAGAAGGAAGTTTAGCCCTATGACTCCGGTTCAGCCCTACAGCCATCCCAGCGGAGCTAGAGCTCCCCAGATTCCAGCCAAGTTTCTGCCTCAGCATATTGCGGTGGTCATGGACGGTAATGGCCGCTGGGCTAATGAGCGGGGTCTACCCCGGAATGAGGGTCACCGGGCGGGGGAGGCAGCCCTGCTGGATGTGGTGGCTGGGGCTATTGAGATGGGGATTCCTTATGTGTCGGCCTATGCTTTTTCAACGGAGAATTGGCGTCGGTCTCCAGATGAGGTGGCCTTCCTCATGCGTTTTTCCTCTGAGGTGCTGGAGCGCCAGCTGGAGACTCTCAAGTCTTGGGGGGTTCGGATTCGTTGGGCTGGTCGCCGTCCTAAGCTCTGGAAGTCTGTGATTCGTCTGCTGGAGAAGTGTGAAGAAGAGACCAAGTACAACACGGTGTGCACCTTGACCATGTGCGTCAATTACGGTGGGCGGGCCGAGATTGCTGACGCGGCAGCTGCTATCGCCCAGGATGCGGCAGCTGGGCGGCTCAAGCCTAAGCAGGTGACTGAGAAGCTTTTCCAGTCTTACCTGGATGAGCCCGATCTGCCGGATGTTGATCTTTTCTTGCGGACTAGTGGTGAGCAGCGTATTTCTAATTTCTTGCTCTGGCAGAGTGCCTACGCTGAGATGGTTTTTATGAACGTTTTGTGGCCCGATGTTGACCGTCGTACTCTCTGGGAGGCCCTGGAGCTTTATGCTCAGCGGGACCGCCGCTACGGGGGCGCAGTTGACCGGGTGGCAAAGCCCTAAGTTATTTCCCTCCTTGGGCAGTTTTCTGCCCCCGGCTGAAAGGTTCTGTCGTGCGGATTTATCCCACTCTTTTCCGTGTCTTTTTTAAGCCTATGGACGCCGAGAAGGCCCATCATATTGGCCTCTGGGGGGTTAAGACCCTGCGAGCGACCGGGGTGAGCCGCCTGGGATCCTTTTTCTTTGCTCCTGATTCCTCCCTAGCTACCGAGGTCATGGGGCTGACTTTTCCTTCCCCCTTCGGTATTGCTGCCGGTTTTGATAAGGGGGGTAAGGCTATTTCTGCCCTGGGTAACCTGGGTTTTGGTCATATTGAGATTGGGACCATTACCGGCCAGGCTCAGCCCGGTAACCCTCAGCCCCGTCTCTTCCGTTTGGTTGAGGATAAGGCCATTATTAACCGGATGGGTTTCAATAATGATGGGGCAGCAGCAGCAGCTCCTCGGGTGGCTGAGGCCCGGGCCCAGCTAGAGAAGGAGTACCGGGGTAAGGTTCGTCCTCTGATTGGTGTCAATATTGGTAAGACTAAGGTTGTGGCTTTAGAGGATGCCATTGAGGATTACTTGGTTAGTACCCGGTTGCTGGCCAGGGAGGCTGATTACCTGGCGGTTAATGTTTCTTCCCCTAATACTCCGGGCCTGCGGGACCTTCAGGCTATTGAGACTTTGGAGCCTCTTTTGCAGGCGGTACGGGCTGAGGCTGACCGGGTGGTGACTGATCGCCGGGTTCCGCTGGTGGTTAAGATTGCCCCGGATTTGGCGGATGAGGATATTAAGGATGTAGCTGCTATGGCCCTGCGTCTGGGCCTGGATGGCATCATTGCTACTAATACCACTATTGCCCGCCAGGGTCTGGGCCTGCTTTCTTCTGCTGTCAAGGTAGAAGAGATTGGGGCTGGTGGCCTGTCTGGTGAGCCTCTTAAGCGGCGGTCTTTGGAGGTCCTGCGCCTGCTCAAGGAGCAAGTGGGCGACCAGCTAGCTCTGATTTCGGTGGGTGGGGTGACGACTGCCCAGGATGTTCAGGATCGGCTGGATGCTGGGGCCAATCTGGTTCAGGGTTACTCAGCTTTTATTTATGAGGGGCCGGCCTGGGCTGCCCATATTAATCGGGGGCTGCTCAGGTTGCGGTCCGGGCGAGCCTAAAAGGGTTTTGTCTTGAGAGAGGGGCTAGGG
>DKXC01000106.1:4532-10911 GCA_002492045.1 Micrococcaceae bacterium UBA7136 | reverse complement strand
TAAGGAGCAGGCCCTAGTTGTATAGTCTTTTTTCTTACTTGGGGTAGTCGCCGCGTTTGACCATGGGCTTGGGCAGGCGGAAACGGCGAATCATCATAACTCGGTTGAAGGCGTAGAAGCCAGAGCGGGGTTCAATTTCACCGAACTTGTCGGTTAGCTCCTTTTTCAGACCCCGCCACATGATGCTGTAGTCCAGGATCCAGAGTAGGATAAAGGCCCACATGACTAGGACGCTGTACTGCTGGAAGCCGGGGGCGAAGAGGCCAACGATGAAGCTAGCCAGGATAAGAACTAGGAGGTAGTCACCCACATTGATGCGGGCGTCTACGTAGTCACGGATGTAGCGACGCTGGGGTCCCTTGTCGTTAGCAGGCAGGTAGCGTTCGTCACCGGTCTGGAGGGCATGCTGCTGGCGGGCCCTGAACTCCCGGTCTGCTTCTCGCTGGGCTTCCTTGGCTGCTTTGCGGTCTGCCGGCACTAGGGGAGTGCGACGGGCTGCTTCCCGTTCCTTACGGGAAGGGGTGGGGCGTCCTTTGGGGGCAGTGTAGCTGGAGGAGGTATTTTCGGGCTGGCTTAGGCTGGCCTGCTGGACCTCTTCTTGTACGTCTTCTGTTTTCTTATTTCGACCAAACACCCTTTAAGAATATCTAAGTTCTAGCGGTGATTACACTTGAAGCGTATTCTGGGAGTCATGACTAGTCTTTCCTTTAATTTTTCTTCCGCTGACCGTTTGACCCAGCAGGTTGAGGAGCAGTTCGATGCTGAGCTTGCCCGCCTGCGTGACCTGGTGGCTATTCCTTCAGTGGCCTGGGAGTCCTTTGATCTCTCGCAGGTAGAGCGTTCAGCCCTTAAGGTTCAGGAGCTAGCCCTGGAGGCTGGGTTTGAGCAGGTTGAGATTCTGCGGGCCAGCTATGGGCAGGGTAAGGAGGGGATGCCTGCGGTTGTGGCCCAGAAACCTGCTGCTGAAGGCTATCCGACCTTCTTGCTCTATGCTCACCATGATGTTCAGCCTGCCGGTGACCCTGCTCTTTGGGAGACTGAGCCCTTTGAGGCTACTCGGGTGGGGGACCGGCTCTTTGGCCGGGGTACTGCTGACGATAAGGCCGGCATTATGGTTCACCTGGCAGCTGTTCGGGCCTTGTGGCAGGTGCTGGGGGAAGACTTTAAGGTGGGTGTCACCCTCTTCATTGAGGGCGAAGAGGAGGCTGGCTCACCCAGCTTTGAGGCTTTCTTAGAGACCTATCGGCAGAAGCTAGCTGCTGATTATATTGTGGTGGCTGATTCAGCTAATTGGAAGGAGGGGGTGCCTGCCCTCACTACCGGTCTGCGGGGTGTCATCTCGGCTGATATTTCTGTGCGGGTGGCTAGCCATGCTGTCCATTCAGGTATGTTTGGTGGCCCCCTGCTGGATGCTCCGACCGTTTTGGTTCAGTTGCTAGCCAGCCTCCATGACTCTCAAGGTTCAGTTGCAGTTGAAGGTCTAATTCATGCACCTGAACCTGAGGTTGAATATAATACCGAGGATTTCCGACGGGATTCAGGCATCCTGCCCTCTATGAAATTGGCTGGACGAGGCTCCCTCACCTCCCGCCTCTGGGCCCAGCCTGCTCTTTCCCTAATCGGCATGGATATCACCCCGGTTGATTCTTCTTCTAACACCATTGCCGCAAGCGCTCGAGCTCGCATTAGTCTACGCCTAGCCCCCGGCCAGGACCCAGCCCAGGCTCACCTGTTCCTAGAAAAGCATCTGGAGGCCCAGAACATTCACGGGGCCCAGCTCACCTATCAGGCTATAGATTCTGGCCAGCCCTACCAGGCTGAGCTAGAAGGCGAGGGAGCTCAACTGGCCCTAGCTGCTCTGGAAGAGGCCTGGGGCCTAGAGGCTGTCGCTACTGGCATGGGTGGCTCCATCCCCTTTATTGCTTCCTTCAAGGAGGCCTATCCTCAGGCACAGATTCTCATTACCGGTGTCGAAGATCCTGATACTAGGGCCCATAGCGCCAATGAGTCCCTCTACCTACCTGATTTCAAGAAGGCCATTGTGGCTGAGGCTATTATGCTGGCAGCTAAAAGCTAGGGGAGAGGCCCCCACCCAAGCCCTCAAGAAGAGGTCTTTTATCCATCTTCCTTTAGGCGTAGACTAGTAGGAGGTTTCTAAGAGAAAGAGAGATAGCGCTATGACTGAAACCCTTACTGAAGTACCTACTCACGGTGTCAATCTAACCCAGGTAGCAGCCGATAAGGTTCGTTCCCTGCTTGAGCAGGAAGGCCGCACCGATTTGCGCCTGCGCATTGCTGTTCAGCCCGGCGGTTGCTCCGGTCTGATTTACCAGCTCTACTTTGACGAGCGTCAGCTGGAGGGCGATGCCATCCGTGACTTCGACGGTGTTGAGGTCATCGTCGACCGCATGAGCATCCCCTATCTAGAGGGTTCTACCATCGACTTTGAGGACACCATTCAGAAGCAGGGCTTCTCGATTGATAACCCCAATGCTCAGGGCTCTTGTGCCTGTGGAGATTCCTTCCACTAATCCAGACCCCCTCAGCAGAGGGCTTCACACTCGACCAGGGAGTCTGCCTAGCCAGGCTCCCTGGGTCTTTAAGAAGTGTCTGGGAAAATCTTAATGAAATGACACGTCCAATCCTTGACAGGTTGTCACTGGAATGACCCTCTGTCAGGGTAAGCTCATAAGTGAAAGATATATACCTGGGTTCATACTGTCCACACACAGTACCGGGTAACACGCACACCGCTACTAGGAAGGGCCGTCTGTGAGTTCGCAGCATCGAACCAGCAGGGGACTGAAGGGTAAGGCCATGGGGCTTACCCTGGCAGCCTCAACTCTGCTCCTGACCGCTTGTTCAGAACAGGCATCGGTGGGCTGGCTCCCCACCAAGCGTGACGTGACCGACAACGCCAACACGATCATGGACCTTTGGATTGGTACCTGGGTCGCTGCTCTGGCCGTTGGTCTCATCACCTGGGGCCTGATGCTCTGGTGCATCATTGCCTACCGTCGCCGTAAGTACGAAACCGGCTACCCCCGCCAGGTCAGCTACCATGCACCCCTGGAAATCTTCTACACCGCTATGCCGATCATCCTGATCGTCAGCTACTTCACCTTCTCAGACACTGCAGAGCGGCAGATTACTGCTCCCAAGTCTGAGACCGCAGACGTCACCGTTGAGGTCTACGGTAAGCAGTGGTCTTGGGACTTCAACTACCTGAACGAAAACGTTTACCTGCCCGGCGTCCAGGCTCGCCTGGATAAGGAAGGTAAGGAAGGCGTCGAGGAAACCCTCCCTACCCTCTACCTGCCGGCTAACTCAACTGTTGACGTTCAGCTTAAGTCCCGTGACGTCATCCACTCCTTCTGGGTTCCCGCCTTCCTTGAGAAGCGAGACACCATCCCCGGTATGACTAACCACATGTACTTCACCACCGGCTCCGAGACTGCCACCTACGCTGGTAAGTGTGCAGAGCTCTGCGGCGAGTACCACTCCGAGATGCTCTTCAACGTTGCTGTTGTGAGCCAGGAGGAATACGAGCAGCGCATGCAGGAACTACGCGACCAGGGCTACGAAGGCCGTCTGGGCGATGAGTACAACCGCAACCCCAACAAGAACTCTTCAAGTAACTAAGAGGTAAATCGTGACTACTCTTGAGTATTCAGCGGATAGCAAGGCCAGCCTTGCACCGCGGGTGGTCCCTCAGTCCAAGGGGCGTATCATCGTCAACTGGCTGACCTCCACAGACCACAAGACCATCGGGTACATGTACCTGATTGCAGCCTTCATCTTCTTCTGCTTTGCTGGCGTCATGGCCCTGCTCATGCGCATGGAGCTCTTTGAGCCCGGCATGCAGATTCTCGAAACCAAGGAGCAGTTCAACCAGCTCTTTACCATGCACGGCACCCTCATGCTGCTCATGTTTGGTACCCCGCTCTTCACCGGTTTCGCTAACGTCCTAGTTCCCCTGCAGATTGGTGCACCGGACGTTGCCTTCCCCCGTCTGAACTCCCTGGCCTTCTGGTTCTTCCTCTTTGGCTCCTTCGTAGCCATCGCGGGCTTTATCACCCCCCAGGGTGCAGCTTCCTTCGGTTGGTTCGCTTACGCACCTCTCAACAGCACCACCTACAGCCCCAGCGTCGGTGGTGACCTCTGGATCTTCGGTCTGGCCCTGCAGGGCTTCGGCACCATCATGGGTGGCGTCAACTTCCTGACCACCATCCTCTGCATGCGTGCTCCCGGTATGACCATGTGGCGTATGTCCGTCTTCACCTGGACCACCCTGATTACCTCCATTCTGATTATCATGATCTTCCCGCCCCTGGCATCAGCTCTCTTTGCCCTGGGTATGGATCGTCGTCTGGGCGGCCACATCTTTGACCCCGAAAACGGTGGCGCTGTTCTTTGGCAGCACCTCTTCTGGTTCTTCGGTCACCCCGAGGTCTACGTTCTGGCTCTGCCCTTCTTCGGCATCGTGTCAGAGATTATTCCGGTCTTCTCCCGTAAGCCCATCTTCGGTTACAAGGGTCTGATTTTCGCAACCATCGCGATTGCTGCTCTGTCTGTCACCGTTTGGGCTCACCACATGTACGTGACCGGTGCTGTCATGCTGCCCTTCTTCTCCTTCATGACCATGCTGATTGGTATTCCTACCGGCGTGAAGTTCTTCAACTGGATTGGCACCATGTGGCAGGGTTCGATTACCTTCGAGACCCCCATGCTCTGGGTTATCGGCTTCCTGGTCACCTTCCTCTTCGGTGGTATCACCGGTGTTATCCTGGCAACCCCGCCGCTGGACTTCCACCTGTCCGATTCCTACTTCGTGGTGGCTCACTTCCACTACGTTATCTTCGGTACTCTGGTCTTCGGCATGTTTGCTGCCCTCTACTTCTGGTGGCCTAAGTTCACCGGCAAGATGCTCAACGAGCGTCTGGGCAAGATTCACTTCTGGCTGCTCTTCATCAGCTTCCACATCACCTTCCTGGTTCAGCACTGGCTGGGTGTTGACGGCATGCCCCGTCGCTACGCCGACTACATGCCTGAGGACGGCTTCACCTGGATGAACCAGCTCTCAACCGTTGGCTCCATGATGCTGGCAGTTTCCATGTTGCCCTGGTTCTGGAACCTCTACGTCACCCACAAGTACGGCAAGAAGGTTGAGGTTGACGATCCTTGGGGCTTCGGTGGCTCCCTGGAGTGGGCAACGTCCTGCCCCCCGCCCCGCCACAACTTCACTGCTCTGCCCCGCATCCGTTCTGAGCGTCCCGCTCTAGACCTGCACCACCCAGAGCTGTCCACCAACCACGATGTAGCCTCTGCTGCCCGCCAGGCAGCTCAGGGCCGCTAAGGAGGAAGCGTGAAGATTCTTGCTAACACCTTCGCCTTCATCGGCATCTTCCTGATTCCGGTTGGCATTTTCTACGGCTACGTGACCGACTTCGGCGAGTGGGCGGGCTTCCCCGCCATCCTGGCCACTGCGGTTATGTGCCTCTTCCTCTGGTGCTTCCTCAGCTTCACCTACAAGAAGCACCCGGATATGCCCAACGAGAACCTGGACGGCGAGATCGCTGATGCAGCCGGTGACTACGGCTTCTACTCTCCCTGGTCCTGGTGGCCCATCTTCATTGGTCTGACCTGCACCGTCCTGGTAGTTGGCCTGGCTATTGACTGGTGGATTGTACTGCTGGCTCTGCCCCTGGCAATTGTTGCTGTCATTGGCTGGGTCTACGAGTACAGCCGTGGAGATCACGCCCACTAAACTAGGCTAGCTAAGCTAGACCAAGGGGCCCGGTACCTGATCAGGTACAGGGCCCCTTGCTATATCCAGGACCTTCTCTTGCTCCTTTATCTGCTTTGCCTAAAATCTGTCTCTTACTTCTTAGGGAATTCCCTCTCGCTCTCTTCTGAGGGAGCTTATTCTGATGAGGAAAGCTTCAGACAGATTCCGCAAGTTTCCTCTGGGAGAGGCCAGATGCCAGCCTGAGGACTATTTACCCTCATGCTTGGTTCGGTATCAGGTTTATTCTTCTAAGCCTTTAGAGGGCCTCTCAGACCTTCTTCTGGGCCCTCTTTTGAAGAGTGTGTTCTGCCTACCGTGGTAGCTGCTCCAGTTTCAATCCCAGGCTTCTTGGGCCCTAACTCTTTTATTTCTCTACTTGCAGATTTTATGAAGATTATGGCTCAAGGGCTTTAGCAGCTCACAGTCGGACTCACTACTGGATTTCTTTCCTCTCATGCAGAAGCCAGAAAGGCTCTCTCAGGGCCCTAGCCTCTACGTACTAGAAGAAGGAAACCCGCAACGAAGGCTCTCAGAAGCCCTCTGGCGGCTCTTTCAGTAGGCTTAGAGGCCAATGCAAGAGAGTTCTCTACT
>DKXC01000106.1:0-4203 GCA_002492045.1 Micrococcaceae bacterium UBA7136 | reverse complement strand
GGGCTTCTTTAAAGCCGGCAGAAGAAACCTTTAAAACAAAAAGGAGGGTGCTCCCACTAAGGGAGCACCCTCTCTAGGCTAAGAAGCCGTCCTTACTGTTCCAAGGAACCCTTCTGCTTCTTATCGATAGCCGGGCCATGGTGGTCATGGTGGGCGGCTTCGAGTTCAGCAGGAGTTACTGCAATAACCCGATCCTCGAACCAGATCTTGGAGAGACCGGCACGGGTCTTCTCCATCAGACCAATCTTGCCCTTCTTGTTGGGCTGGGCCGGGATAGGAGCAGGAGACTCGAAGGAAACCAGCTTGTAACGACGGTACTCGTCCAGGGGCTTGTGTACCTCGATGAACTCACCGTGGGGTAGCTGAACAACCTGACCGGTCTCGATACCGTGCAGTACCAGCTCCCGGTCCTTACGCTGCAGGGCCAGGCAGATTCGCTGAGTAATCAGGAAGCCAATCAGGGGCCCGAAGACGAAGGTGAAACGCAGCCAGTAGGCAACGTCATTGAGGGAGACGTGGAAGTGGGTTGCAATCAGGTCGGAGCTAGCGGCAATCATGAGGGCCGAGTAGCCGATGATGCCTGCAACACCAACACCGGTGCGGAAGGGAGCGTTACGGGGACGGTCCAGGATGTTGTGGACCCGGTCGTCCTTGGTGACCCAGCGCTCAATCCAGGGCCAGAAGACCATGGCCATCATGACGCTACCGGCCATGAGAGCGAAGGGGAGTAGAACGCTCAGAACCCAGGTGCCACCCAGGAACTCGAATTCCCAGGGCCAGGGCCAGACGCCAGGCCAGAGACGGAGGGCACCGTCGCCGAAGCCTACGTACCAGTCAGGCTGGGTACCGGCCTGTACAGGGGAGGGATCGTAGGGGCCGTAGTTCCAAATCGCGTTGATGGTAAAGGTTGCGCCCAGGAAGGCGATGATACCGAAGACGATGAAGAAGAAGCCGCCAGCCTTAGCAGCGTAGACGGGGCCTACGGGGAAGCCTACTACGTTGTTCTCGGTCCGTCCGGGGCCGGGGTACTGGGTGTGCTTGTGCAGTACAACCATGAACATGTGGATGGCCACCAGCAGGAGCAGGAGGGCCGGAATGATCATGATGTGCAGGGTGTAGAGACGGCCAATCACAGCGGTACCGGGGAACTCGCCACCAAAGAAGAAGAGGGAGAGATAGGTACCAACCAGGGGGATGGCCTTGAAGATGCCGTCGATAATGCGCAGACCGTTACCGGACAGCACGTCATCAGGCAGGGAGTAGCCGGTGAAGCCAGCCAGAATACCCACAATCAGCAGGGTTGCACCAACAACCCAGTTGAGTTCACGGGGGCGACGGAAGGCACCAGTGAAGAAAACACGGAGCATGTGAACCGACATAGCCATCATGAACATGAGAGCTGCCCAGTGGTGAATCTGACGTATGAGCAGACCACCGCGGACGTCAAAGGAGATGTCCAGGGTAGAAGCGTAGGCACCAGACATGTGGGTGCCCTTCATGGGCACATAGGAACCGTCATAGGTTACCGAGGTCATGGTGGGGTTGAAGAAGAAGGTCAGGAAGGTACCTGAAATAATCAGGATGACCAAGCTGTAGAGGGCAACCTCACCAAACATGAAGGACCAGTGATCAGGGAAGATCTTGCGACCAAATTCCTTGATAACACCAGAAGCGCCGACCCGCTGATCAACGTAGTGGGCGATCCGGCCACTGGCGGTCTTGGCCTTGTAGTCAGACTGCATGGAGGTAGACATTATGCTTCACCTGCCATTTCCTTGATGTGCTGGGCACGCTCCCAGTAACCGGGGCCAACAGGCTCACGGAAGTCGCTCTGGGCAACCAGGTAGCCTTCGGAGTCAACTGCAATGGGGAGCTGGGGTAGGGCGTGGCCTGCAGGGCCAAAGACTACCTTGCACTCGTTAGCAGCATCGAAGGTGGACTGGTGGCAGGGGCAGAGCAGGTGGTGGGTGCGCTGCTCGTAGAGGGCGATGGGGCAGCCTACGTGGGTACAAACCTTGGAGTAGGCGATGATGCCGTCAACGTTCCAGTCCTCACGGCCCTCAGAGACATTCAGCTCGCTGGGGTCCAGGCGCATGAGCAGAACAACTGCCTTGGCCTTTTCTTCCATGTAGCCATTCTCGTGGGTCAAAGTAGCCAGGTTCTCAGGCAGAACGTGGAAGGCTGAACCCATGGTGACGTCAGCTGCCTTGATGGGGGTGCCCGAGGGGTCACGCACCAGCCGGACGCCTTCGTCCCAGAGGGTGTACTTGAGAACTGAAGGATCTGCCGGACCTAGGTCACGGAAAAGGGTGACGAAGGTCAGGGGAGCCAGAATCACAGAACCAATCAAGGTATTCCGCAGAAGAGGACGGCGCTTGATGCCGGACTCTTCAATGATGGTTTCCATGATTTCCTGAGCCTCAGCCCGGTCCTCTTCTGAGGTTACGGCATGACGCTCTTCGACCATTTCATGGTCGGGCATGAGGGAACGTGCCCAGTGGACGATACCGATACCGATACCGAACATTGCAAAAGCGATGCCTAGACCCAGCAGGAGGTTCTGCAGACGAAGCATATTGTTAGCTTCGGGGTTCATGACATCGTAGAAGTTGCCACTCACCTCGATACCGAAGTAGCCAAACCAGAAGAGCAGGGATCCCAGCATAGAGATCACGAAGAGCAGGATGACCTGCCGTTCAGCCTTTTTGGCCTGCTTGGGGTCTACATCGGTAAGACGGGGAGCATGCGGGGGAAGGCCCGGGTTAGGGAACTTCTCCTGACTTGCCTCTTGAGAGGTCACTACGGCTGTCTTTTCAGATGCGCCGTCACTATGGTTTCCCATGTGTTGCCTCAAATCTTCCTTAGTACGAATTTGATGTGTGTGCTTGTGCTATGCAGCTCGTGAAGTCAGCCAGAGGGTGAAGCCAATGACGATGACCAGACCCAGGGTCCAGATCAGGAGGCCTTCAGAGACCGGACCCAGAGAGCCCAGCTTGAAACCACCAACAGAGGTGTTGACTTCCTGAGACTTCAGGTAGGTGATGACGTCCCGCTTCTCTTCAGGGGTGATGTTGGCATCGTTGAAGACAGGCATGTTCTGGGGGCCAGTTTCCATGGCCTCGTAGATGTGCTTCTCAGATACTCCCATCAGGGTAGGAGCGTACTTGCCACGGGTCAGAGCGCCACCAACACCGGCAGCGTTGTGGCACATAGCGCAGTTGGCCAGGAAGACCTTAGCGCCGTTAGCTGCATCGCCCTGGGAAACGTCCAGGTACTGCTCCTCGGGGATGGTGGGACCAGCGCCCAGAGAAGCAACGTAGGCAGAGAGCTGCATGATCTGCTCGTCATTAAACTGACCAGGCTTAATCTGAGCCTGAACACCCTGCATCTGCATGGGCATACGGCCGGTACCTACCTGGAAATCAACTGCTGCTGCACCAACACCAATGAGGGAGGTACCGTCGGTAGTACCTTCGGCGTCGACGCCGTGGCAGGTTGCGCAGTTAGCCAGGAAGAGCTTTTGACCCTCAGCGATATCTTCGGCTGAGTAGCTGGTGCTGGTAGCGGCCTTAGCTTCGTTAGTAGCTGTAGCAACTGCGTAGAGGCCACCGGATAGAAGCAGAGCAAGAGCAAGCAAGACGAGAACCGCCAGGGGATGGCGGCGCTTTTGAGAAAGTGCTTTCACGTCCTTGTTCCTTAAATGTGTGTGCTAGGTTGAAGGTTTTTGCGGTTGCCTGTTACTTGAGGAAGTAGACCACGAAGAAGAGGACAATCCAGACGATGTCTACGAAGTGCCAGTAGTAGGAAACCACAATTGCTGAACTTGCTTCATAGTGACCAAAACGCTTAGCAACGTAGGCGCGACCAATAATAAGCAGGAAGGCAATCAAGCCACCGGTCACGTGCAGGGCGTGGAAACCGGTGGTGATGTAGAAGGCTGAGCCGTAGGCGCTTGATGCAATGGTCAGACCTTCAGCAACGAGGTTTGCGTACTCGAAGGCCTGAACAGAGACAAAGAAGGCGCCCATGACGAAGGTAAGCAGGAACCATTCGACCATGCCCCAGCGACGGAAGTCGAAGAGGGAACCGGTACGACGGGGCTGCAGCTGCTCAGCCTTGAAAACACCAAACTGGCAGGTAACAGAGCTCAAGACCAAAACGATGGTATTGGCCGTGGCGAGGGGTACTTCAAGCAGGGCCGTA
>DKXC01000015.1:9181-12805 GCA_002492045.1 Micrococcaceae bacterium UBA7136 | reverse complement strand
CCTACAGGCTAATGCCTGGAACTCCCGCACCCTCTATGAGAGCTATGGGGCCCGGCGGGGCTCCATCCTGGTGGGCGGCGAAGAGATTGCTTCGTCGGTAGAATCTAATGACGGTTACGCCTACCAGCGGGTCTACTCCCAGCCTGAGCTTTATGCGGGTCTGACCGGCTACTTCTCCTCTATTTATGGGGCTACCGGCCTAGAGTCGGTCATGAACGATCAGCTGTCGGGTAAGTCTGATGCCCAGTTTTATGATCGGCTGGCCCAGATGTTTACGGGCAGCGGCACCCAGGGGGCCAGTGTTGAGCTGACTATTGACCCCCAGTTGCAGGCTAGGGCCTACCAGCTACTGGGTGGACGCAAGGGGGCCATTGTGGCGCTCAACCCTAAGACCGGTGAGATTCTGGCTATGGTCTCTAGCCCCTCCTACGACCCTAACGCCCTGTCCTCCCATAATTCTGAGTCGGTTCTGGCCCAGTATGCGGCCCTGAATGAGGACGCCGACCGTCCCCTCTACAACCGGGCTATTGCCGGTGATACTTACGCCCCGGGCTCTGTTTTCAAGCTGATTGATGCGGTAGCTGCCCTAGAGTCGGGTAAGTACACAGCGGATTCGGTGATTCCTAACCCCCAGAATCTGCCCCTGCCTAACACTAATATCAGCCTGCCTAACTATGTCAATGGTCAGTGTGCTAGCCGTACTAACGCCACCATTGAGTGGGCTCTGGCTCAGTCTTGTAATACTCCTTTTGCGCAGATTGCCATGGATTTGGGGCAGGATACTTTGGCTCAGACGGCCCAGAACTTCGGCTACGGTGCCAGCCTTGAGATTCCTTTGAAGGTTTCTCAGTCGGTTTTCCCCTCTAATATGGAGGCTAGCCAGCTGGCCCAGGCGGCTATTGGTCAGTACGATGTGAAGACGACTCCCTTGCAGGTGGCTATGACCAGTGCAGCTATCGCCAATGATGGTGTGCAGATGAAGCCCAATCTGATTAGGTCAGTTCGATCCCATAATCTCAGCTCCCTCTATGAGTTCTCGGCTGAGGAGCTGCGTCGGTCTACTTCGGCTAGTGTGGCTCGCCAGGTACGGGATTGGATGGTGACCAGTGTCGATCAGGGTATTGCCTCTGGGGCTGCGGTTTCGGGGGTCAAGGTGGCTGGTAAGACAGGTACAGCCGAGATTGGTGATACCGGGCTTAACCATTCCTGGTTTACAGGTTTTGCTCCAGCAGACGACCCGCAGGTGGCAATCGCGGTAGTCTATGAGGGAGTAGATGCGAATACGGGTGCGCAGCTAGCTGCCCCCGCAGGTAAGGAACTCTTTGAGGCGGTGTTGAAGAAGTGAGGCCTTCAGTAGATATTACGCTGGGCGGGCGCTACACCCTGACCGAACGTATCGCGATTGGCGGTATGGGTGAGGTCTGGAAGGCACGGGATAAGGTCCTGGGCCGCACCGTTGCCGTTAAAATTCTCAAAGAGGAATATACGGGTGACCCCGGCTTCTTGGAGCGTTTCCGGGCTGAGGCCCGCCACACGGCCCTGCTCAACCACCCGGGCGTGGCCAACGTCTTCGACTATGGTGAAGAGGACGGTTCAGCCTACCTGGTCATGGAGCTGGTACCTGGCGAGCCCCTGTCTAACATCATTGAGAAAGACAAGAAGCTAGCTGCCGATCGCATCCTCAACATCATGGCTCAGACTGCCCGGGCCCTGGCAGCTGCCCACAGCCAGGGGCTGGTTCACCGGGATGTCAAACCCGGCAACCTGATTATTACCCCGGACGAGCGGGTCAAGGTGACCGACTTTGGCATTGCCCGCCTAGCCGACCAGGTACCCCTGACCGCTACCGGCCAGGTCATGGGAACGGCCCAGTACCTGGCCCCTGAGCAGGCTACCGGCCAGCAGGCTACCCCCTCATCAGATATTTATTCCCTGGGCATTATCGGTTATGAGTGCCTGGCCGGTAAGCGTCCTTTTACCGGTGAGTCTCAGATTGCTATTGCCCTGGCTCAGGTTAATGATCCGCCGCCTCCCCTGCCCAAGGAGGTTCCGGCAGAAGCCTCAGCCCTGATCATGTGCCTGCTGTCTAAGGACCCGGCGGAGCGTCCAGCCTCAGCTACGGCCCTGGCCTCTGCTATTGACGCGATCCGGCGTAGGGATATCCCGGCGGCTATCAAAGCCGTTCCTTCCTTGGCTTCCTTCCTGCCCCAGGGGGCCCAGGATCAGCCTACCCAGCTGATGACTGCCCCGACGGCGGCCGTCCCCGGCGCCTACGCTTCTTCCTCTGCCAGGTTTGAGCCTGAGCCGACAACGGCCAGGGTAGCTCAGACTCCCCCGGCTTTGGCTTACCCGGCTGGCCAGCAGGAACCCAAGAAGAAGAGCCCCTGGGGCTGGGTGTCTCTGGTCTTGGCCCTGCTCTTGCTGGGCGGTGTGGCTGCCTTCTTGCTGACTAATAACTCCCGTAGCCAGCTAGACAATAGCAACCCTACCCCCACGGCTGAAGGCACAGTTTCTACGGTTTCTTCTTCCCCCACGCCAACTATCGCTGAGAGCCAGCAGCCTACACGGGTCAGCATTATCTCCTCCCACTACGAGGGGCGTCCGCTAGAAGAGGTGGTCAATGAGCTGACCGCCTTGGGTTTCTCTACCCGGACGACCGGAGCCAATTCTGATACTGCTGCTGATACGGTGCTGTCGGTTTCTCCGACGGGCAATCGAGAAGTGGGCGAAACCATTACCGTCCAGTACTCGACGGGTCCCCAAACGGTCACCCTACCCAGTAATCTGGAAGGTACAGACTCTGAAGAGGCCATTAAGGCTATTACTGCTCTAGGTGTGAATGTTCAGATTCATTTTGAGGAGAACAGTAGCGCTAGCCAGGGTAGCGTCCTGCGGACCTCTCCTACGTCTGGTTCTCGGGTAGAGGTAGGTAGCAGTGTTGATGTCTATGTTGCCCGGGCTCCGGCCTCTGCTAGCGCCTCGGCTTCTGCTTCCGCTAGCCCGACGGCCAGTGCGAGCCAGACCGATAACTGATAGACTTTCAGGCCCCTTGGGGTTTTGAGACCATAATTTAGATTTAGTCCACCGACAATGATGGGTGAATACATGGACCAGCAGGTTCCTCACGTAATTGATCAGCGCTACGAGGTTGGTGCTGTGATTGGCTCAGGCGCCATGGCTACTGTCTATGAGGCAGTGGATACTCGCCTGGGCCGCCGGGTTGCCCTTAAGGTTCTGCGCATCGAGCATGCCCAGGATCCTATCTTCCGTGCCCGCTTCCAGCGGGAGGCTGAGGCGGTTGCTGCCCTTAACCACCGGTCTATTGTGGCGGTCTACGATACTGGCTCCTATCAGCTTGAGCTGGGCAGTGGCGAGGTTTCTGTTCCTTTTATGGTCATGGAGCTGGTACAGGGAACTACCCTGCGGCAGGCCCTGACCCGGGGAAAGGTGAGCCAGCAGCAGGCTCTGTCCTATGCCGAGCAGATTCTTGATGCCCTAGACTACAGCCATAAGGCTGGCATTATTCACCGTGATGTTAAGCCTGCCAACGTGATGCTTCTAGACCAGTCTGGCGAGGACCAGGGCCAGCCTCAGAGCATTAAGGTCATGGACTTTGGTATTGCC
>DKXC01000015.1:0-8896 GCA_002492045.1 Micrococcaceae bacterium UBA7136 | reverse complement strand
AAGGTCATGGACTTTGGTATTGCCCGGGCGGCCGAAGAGGTCGAGGACGCCCTGACCAAGGCTAATACAGTCATGGGAACCGCCCGCTATATTTCACCTGAGCAGGCCAGGGGCGAGAATGTAGATGCCCGTAGCGACATATACTCTGCTGCTTGCCTGATTTATGAGATGCTGGCTGGCCGCTCCCCCTTTGATGCTCCCACCAATGTTGAGCTGGCTGGTAAGCACCTGAGTGAGGTCCCCCAGCCGCCTAGTGTCTACGCCTTTGAGGACTTGCCTGCCGGTCTGGATCAGGTTCTCCTTAAGGCCCTGAGCAAGAAGCCTGAGGACCGCTACCAGTCTGCCGCTGATTTCGCTGAGGCGATTCGAGAGGTTCAGCTTAATCTGGCGGCCCAGGAGGATCCCACCGAAGCCACTACTGCTTTTGCGCCCTCTCCCCTGGCCAGTGCCAACCGGGAGACCGAAGAGGCAGGCATCGGCAACTTCTTTGACTCAGCCCAGGAGGAGTACTCTGACGAAGAGCTCTACGGTTACGGTTATGGTCAAACAGCAGGCCTGGCTAAGAAGAAGCGTCGACGCAATGCCTGGGGCAAGGCTCTGACTACCCTGCTCATTCTGCTCTTGGCAGCCTTTGGTGCTGGTTCTGTGCTCTACTACCAGGCCAAGCTGAATGAGGTTCCTACCCACGTCATTCCGGCCCTACAGGGTATGAGTAAGGACGAGGCTGAGACCCAGCTGCGCAACCTTAACTACACCCTGAACTTCGAGGAAGAGTACTCTGACTCTATCGAGAAGGGCACGGTTATTAAGACTTCTCCGGCGACTGGTCTAGAGGCCGAGGAGGGCACCCAGGTGACGGTGACCCTGTCCCAGGGCCCCTCAGTCGTCGCGATCCCCAATAACCTGGCCGGTGAGAGCGAGCAGTATGTGCGTGAGGCTTTGGCAGAGGCAGGCTTTGTGGCTGGTCGGACCTCTACCGTCAATAGCCCCACTGTTCCGGTGGGCATGGTAGTTGGTGTTGAGCCAGGTGAGGGTCAGCGTGCTTCTGCTGGTTCTACCGTCAACATCATTCTGTCTAACGGCAAGGTTGAGGTTCCCAACCTGGTGGGCTTGAGCCGTGATAACGCTATTGCTGCTCTGACCGCGTCGGATACCCTGCTGAGCACCAATATCGAGACGGTAACTACCACCGAGCAGCCTGCTGGCACTGTGATTTCTCAGAGTGCAGCAGCTGGCACCCTGATTGAGCAGGGTTCTACAGTAACTATTCGGATTGCGGTTGCCCCGGTAGTGACCCAGGCTCCGACTCAGGCCCCGGCACCGGCTGCAACAGCCCGCCAAACTCAGGCCCCGGCACCTGTACAGGCACCCGCTCCGGTCCCGACTGCAGCAGCCACTACGGCAGCACCTGCGCCCACTGCAGCTGCAAGTGCTCCGGCGGCCCAGCCTACGGCCTCAGCTCCGGCTAACAATTAGGTAGCTAGCTAGGGAGGCCTGCGAGCGCCTGAGGCTTCTTCTTCAAGAAAGCGGAGGGGAGGGAATCCTATATTGGGTTCCCTCCCCTCCTTCTGTGTGTGCGGGGGCTTGCCTATGTGCCTTACTGGGGCCTCCTTAGAGGGGCGAGAGCCCACGGCCCCGCTGGGCGGCTCCAGCTAACCCCAGGCTTTCTAGCCAGTTGCCTAGCATCTGGTAGCCGCCCTGGGTGAGGACGGATTCGGGGTGGAATTGGACGCCTTCTAGGGGGGCTGTGCGGTGGCGTAGGCCCATGATAACCCCGTCTGTGGTCTGGGCGGTGACTTCTAGTTCTGCGGGCAGGGTGGAGGCTTCTAGGGCTAGGGAGTGGTAGCGGGTGACGGTTAGGGGGCTGGGTAGGCCTGCGAAGACGGAGGTCTGCTGGTGGCTGATTTGGGAGGTTTTGCCGTGCATGAGCTGGGGGGCTTGGCTGATTTTGCCTCCGTAGACCTGGGCTAGGGCCTGGTGGCCTAGACAGACGCCTAGGAGAGGTTTCTTTTCTTTTTCTGCCCAGCGGATGAGGTTTAGGGTGATTCCGGCCTGGGAGGGGTTGCCGGGGCCGGGTGAGATGAGGATGCCGTCTGCTTGCTGGGCTAGCTGGGTGGCTTGGTCAAGGCCCAGCTGGTCGTTGCGGATGACTGTGACCTGGGCGCCGAGTTCTTGCAGGTAGCCGACCAGGGTGAAGGTGAAGCTGTCGTAGTTGTCGAGGACGAGTATCTGGGTCATGGGGCTGTTTTTCTTAGCTAGTTGCCGATGGTGACGTCGGTGTTGAAGGGGCTGTAGTGGGCAAAGTGGGGGAAGACGTATTCCATGAGCAGGTAGGAGGCTAGCAGAATAAGCAGGAGGGCTATGATGATGCGGGCCCAGAGGGGGCCGGGTAGGTGGCGGAAGATCCAGGCGTACATGGGCTTCTTTTCCTTGGGGTGGTCTAGGGGATGAGGTGGGTGATTTCTTGGGGTGGGCCGGCTTGGTTGGGTTGCCAGCTGCTGAATTCTGCGTGGACGATGTAGCGTTCGGTGTCGCCGTAGCGGGGGTGGCAGCTGGTGAGGGTCAGTAGGCGGCGGTTTGCTTCTTCCAGGGGCTGGTCTGGTTGGTCTGGGTTTGGTGCGATGACTTCTACCTGGTGGGGTAGGACGATGCTGGACTGGTAGACGGTGTAGGTGTAGTAGCCTTCTGCGGTGCGGATGTAGATTTTGTCGCCGGTTTGCAGGCTGTCGATCTGGTCTAGGACGGCTCCATTGGTTTGCCGGTGGCCGGCCAGGGCTAGGTTGCCGTATTGGCCGGGGTTTTGGCTCTGGGGGTAGTGGCCTAGTCCTAGGGTGTCGAGGACGTCGCTGCCGACGCCTTCGGCTAGGGGGCGGGCGTAGTTTTCTCCTAGCCGGGGTATGTAGACGGCTCCGTAGACCTGTCCGTAGCTGGGGCTGGCGGTGACCGAGGGGTTGAGGGGGTCGTAGTCGGGGGCCTCTGGGCTGGGGGCTGGGAGTTCTTGGCTGAAGCTTTCGAGGGCTTGGGCCTGGTTGGCGTCGGCTTCTAGGTTGGTCCACCAGAGTTGCCAGCCGACGAAGAGCAGCAGGATGAAGCCTAGGGTGAGGAGGATTTCTCCTAGGATGTGGGCGGCCAGGCGGAGGGGCTGGCCTCCTTGGGGGGTGTTGCTGGGTTGAGCCATCTGCGCCTCATGATACTGGTGGGTTTGGACTGTTTAATGGTAGAACGTTTTGGGCTGGGGCGGTATAAAATCGTTGCTGGTAGTTTCTTCTTGTGTGGGGCTTGGGCCCTGCCAGATTGGGAGGGTTGATGGCTGATTCTAAGTCTTCTGAGAAGGATATTTTTGAGGATGCTGAGCTGCGTCGGGTAGCTGAGTCTATGTATACGGATGAGGAGTTTCCTTCTCCTACTCCGCTCTGGTACCGGGTGATCATGTTTTCTTTGATTTTGCTGGGCCTGGGCTGGATTATTGTTTTCTATATTTCTCAGTCGGTTTTCCCGATTCCGGGTATTGGTAACTGGAATATTACGATTGGCCTGGGCCTGGTGATGGTGGGCCTTTTGATGACTACTCGGTGGCGGTAGGTGGTTGTGGTGGCTGATTCTAAGCCTGAGGTGACTAATCCTTCTAATTTGGCTCCGGTTGATCCTTCTGAGCCTTTGGAGCAGCGGGCTGATATTCGGGCTGCCCGGTTGGGTACTCGTTTGCGACGCTGGGTTTTGTGGGGGGTTGTGGCTGCTGTTGCCCTCTATTTTGTCTGGCAGTCCCTGTCTTAGGCTCCTTTTGGTTTTGCCCCGTCTTCTCTGGATTTTTCTAGGGGAGGGCGGGGTTTTTTGTGCCTTGGCGACGCTGGTAGCCGCTGATGAGGGTGAGGGCTAGGAGTTCTACTAGGGTTTGGGCCATGACGGCGAGGGGGATGAGCTGGGCTGCTGTTTGTCCTTCTAGGCTCTGAGAGAGGGCTAGGGCCAGGGGGAGGATGACCAGGGCGTTGCGGGTGGTGATGGAGTAGCTGAGGGCTAGTCTTTGGGCTTGGGGTTGCTGGCGGGTCAGGGCCCAGCTGCTAGCCCAGGCTAGGGCTGCGTAGAGGCTGTAGATGCTGATGAGGGCTGTAAGCTGGGCGATGTCTTGGCTGAGGTTGGAGCTGTGGGCGGCGGTGGTACTGGTGAGGACTAGGACCATGAGCGGCACCATGAGGGTTTCTGCCAGGTTTTCTGCTCTTTTGCTGGTCTTTCCCCCGATTTTTTGGAGGGCAGCAGCTATCCCTAGGGGGACGAGGATGGTGGCTAGGGCTTGGAGAATCTGGGGCAGGACGGGGGCTAGTAGGTCGAGGCTTAGGAGTTTGGTTTCCCAGAGGCCTAGGGCCTGGTAGGCGGCTAGCCAGAGGGGAATGCTTATGGCTTGGCCTGCTAGGAGTAGGGGTGTGGCTGCTAGGAGGCTGGCCTGGTCGCCACCGCTAATTTTGGTGAAGACCAGAACGTAGTCGATGCAGGGGGCTAGAAGGATGAGGGCTGCGGTGGCTAGGAGGGCATCGGGGATGTGGTCTGCTGTCAGGGTTTGGCTTGCTTGGAGCAGCAGGAGGGTGAGGGTGGGCGCTAGGAGGAAGTTAAGGGCCAGGAGCTGCCGGGTGAAGCCTGGGGGCTGGGTCCTGGTCAAGGTTTGGCCCAGGGGCACTCCCAGGAAGGTAACTAGCATGAGTCCGGCTAGGGAGGGAGTAAGTAGGGTATCTGCTAGCTGGGCGGCTTGAGGCGCTTGCGCTGCCAGTAGACCTAGGGCTAGGGCGGCCAGGTAGATGCTGACCTGGTGGCGGTTGAGAAAGGTGGTCACCTTTAAAGGCTACTGGCCCTCTCCTCGGGTGAGGGAGGGCCAGTCTAAGAAAGAAGACTTTTGTCTGCTCAGGGCCTAGCTTTTAGGCGGCGGTGAAGGCCAGGTCTAGGTTGATGACAACCTTGTCGGATACCATGACACCGCCTGCTTCGATGGCTGCATTCCAGGTAATGCCGAAGTCCTTGCGGGAGATGCTGGCGGTCAGGGATGCTCCTGCACGGGTGGCGCCAAAGGCGTCGACGACTACGCCGCTGAAGTCACCGGTGAAGGTGACGGGGCGGGTGACGCCCTTGATGGTCAGGTCGCCGCTGACGGTCAGGTCTTCACCGTCCAGGTCGAAGCTGGTGGAGGTGAAGGTCATGGCGGGGTGCTTGGCTGCGTCGAAGAAGTCTTCACCGCGTAGGTGGGCGTCGCGATCGGCGTTCTTGGTGTTGACGGAGTCGATCTGGACGCTGGCGGTGACCTTGGAGTCTGCCAGGTTCTCTGCGATGTCTAGCTGGGCTTCTACCTGGTTGAAGCTGCCGCGAACCTTGCTGATGCCGGCGTGGCGGACGGTGAAGCCTACTTCGGAGTGGGCGGGGTCGAAGTTCCAGGTACCTGCGGTGAGGGTTGCCATGATTTTTGCCTTTCGGTTGGGTTTTTCTTTCAACAGGTAATACTTTACAGAGAAACCTTACCCAAAACAAGTTGATGGAGAAAGTTTTTTTGGTGCTTTAGGCCACCTGACCAATAGCAGACCTCACCCGCTCACCCAAACGTCGCAAAACCGGGGAATCAATATTCCAGTGCTGCCAGTAGAGGGGCACCTCAACCGGCCGCTCCGTCAACTCCACCAGCTCCCCAGACTCCAGGGCCTCCAGGCACTGGGCCTCAGGCAGGATACCCCAGGCAATCCCCGCCAGAACCGCCCGGGCATAGTCAGGCGAGGACGGCAGGTAGATAGCGGGCGGGGCCGTCCACTCCCCCTCCACCTGAAAACGGTCAAGAATCAACTGGCGGGCAGAGGTTAGACCAACATCCTTACGATCAAACTCCAGCACCGGGGCCTGGGCCAGCTGCTGGGCAGTAACCTGCGGGTAAGAGGGAAAATAATGCTCCACAAAAGACCGTGAGGCAACCACCCGGTAACCCACATCTGCAAGCTTCTCAACCGAACAGCCCGGAATAGACTCAGGATTAGAAGTCAGGGCAGCCACCACCTCACCAGAGCGCAACAAAGCAGAGGAATGGTACTCCCCCTCCCGGCGGACATCGCAGAAAATTTTGTCCTCCTGGGCTAGCTGGGCTACAGCCTGGAGAAACCAGGTAGCCAGAGAATCAGCGTTGACAGCCACCGCCACAGACTGCCCCTTAGATGAGGTTCCCAGCTCCCGCTCCAGCTCTGCCTGCAGAAACTCGCTCTGTCGGGCAATCCTCAGGATATTCTCACCTGATTCAGTTGGAGAGATGGGGTTGGTACGCCGAACCAAGACCCTCCCAGCAGCCTGCTCCATGGCCTTAATACGCTGAGAGACAGCAGATGCACTAACCCCTAGAACATCGGCAGCTGCATCAAAGGTGCCGTACTCGATGACGGTGACGAAGGTTTGCAGCTGATCGGTGGTAAAACGCAACATAAGAGAATCTTATGGCATTTTAGATTCATTAGATAGATTTAGGTTGAGCTTTCCTCTAGCATGGGGCCTATGACCATAGCTGAAGTCCTCCCCTACGTCCTTTTGGGGACGGGAACCACCCTCTCTCTTATCGTCGCGATTGGGGCCCAGAATGCTTACGTCCTCAAACAGGGCATTATCGGTAAGTTTGTCTGGCCCATTGCTATCTTCTGCATCCTCTCAGACGTCCTACTGATTGGCCTGGGTGTTCTGGGCTTTGGTGCCCTAGTCGATTCTGCCGGCTGGGTCCTAGAGATCCTGCGTTGGGGTGGCGGCGCCTTCCTGCTGACCTATGGCATTATGGCTGCCCGCCGGGCCCTGCACCCGGCAGCTATGACCGTCCAGCAGTCAGCAGATTCCGGCCCCCAGACCCTGAGTAAGGCCTTGACCCTAGCTGCAGCCATGACCTACCTTAACCCCCACACCTACCTGGATACCTTCGTCCTGCTGGGCGGTATTGCCACCCAGCAGGGGGATTACCGCTGGTATTTCTATGCGGGCGCCCTGCTGGGTAGCACCATCTGGTTCTGCTCTCTAGCTGCCTTCAGTCGCTTTCTACGGCCGGTCTTTGCCAACCCCAAGGCCTGGCGAATCTTGGACGGGGCTATCGCCCTGCTCATGTTCTTCCTGGCCTACAAGATTATCTTTAGCCACTAGTTTTTCTCTTTTCTTCCCTGCCTCAGTCTCAGCTTGGGCAGGATCTCCTCTAATAGTCCCTGCTCTTCTGCTTCCAGCGCTTTTAGCCGGGCATGATAGATGTTACGCATCATGACGGTTTCCCGTACTTCCTCAATGATGGGGATGAGGAACTCTTGGGCATAGCTCCTGTCGCTACTGGTTTGGGCCACAAAGTTGAGGGCTGCAAAGCCACCTAAGAGCATGGAAACCTTAACCAGCACCTGGCTGAAGGGCAGGGTTAAGTTGCCGATCCTGGCAGCTTCTACCGGGTGTCCGAGCCAGGAGGCGACAGTGGCCCCGGGGATAGCGATATTGCCAAACCAGATGAAGAAGACAAAAACTAGAAAGCCGAAGATGGCAGCCTGAATTATTTGGGCAAAGAAGGGCAGGCTGTAGAGGTTGTACCATTCGCCGGTCTTGAGGGGGGCTGGTTTTTCCAGCCGCTGGGTGTCTATCTTTTTAAGGGCTTCTTCCCATTCGGGGCCGGAGTTTCTAGCTGCCTGCTGGTAGTCTTCCAAGCTATAGGATTCTAGGCGGTCTCCCTTACGGGATCCTAAAAGTTTCTTGGTCTCCCCTAGGACGGTTGCGAAGATGACCAGGACGCTGAGTGCGCCTAGGATACTGACCACCCGCCAGCTAATTAGCCAGCTCCAGGAGTCTGCCACTCGCCAGAGGTCACCGTTGACGAAGGTGAAGAGCACCAGGATCATGAGGGTGGGCAGAACCTTGGTGACCATGCTGACTAGTTTGGTGAGTTCGTACCAGGTCTGGTTGAGTAGCCACCAGATGAAGGTGTCTAGGCCGAAGAAGAAAATTAGTAGGGGAATGATGGTATAGACCAGGGCCTCTAGGTAGCTTGTGTCTTCAGCAACAATATCTGCTCCTGCTAGCCAGCGTAGGCCGACTGGGGAGGAGGCTAAGGCGCTAAAGGGGATAAAGAGTAGGGCTATCAGGTTGGTTCCCCAGCGGGGCAGTCTCTTGCTAAGACGCCAGAAGATGTAGGTGATGGGGGTGGAGACTAGGAGAGGGCTTACCAGGCAGAGGAAGAAAAATAGGTAGAAGGTATCTTCCTGCAGTTCCTGCTCACTTCCTAGGCTTTCATTGACCAGGTTGAAGCCGGTGTAGTCGAAGAAGATCTGCCAGGCTAGGGAATAGAGCAGGAAGGTGAGGGTGGTCCAGAGGAGGAAGGGCAAGGAACGGGTTAGGGTATCTTGGCTACGTGCTCTGGCTGAGAGGACCAGGGGCGCTCCGGCCCGCCTGAACCACTGGTTAGCTTGCTCTAGGGTCATGCCCCCTATTCTATCGGCCCTTCGGCTAGGGCCTTAGGCTGCCTAAGGCCTCTGTCAGACAGGCCTTGTAAGAGCTAGCGGGGTCTTGTGCAGGCACAAAAAAGGGCCCGAGTCCTAAGACTCGGGCCCTCAAACCCAGTGGTTTGTTATCTCAAAACCATACAGCAGACGCGAACACACCAACAAAACTTAGTAAAAAGTGTAAGCCTTCGGACTATTAGTACCAGTCAACTCCACGGGCATTCCCCGCTACCATACCTGGCCTATCAACCCCATCATCTATAGGGATCCTCACGTGGCAAAAACCACCAGGAAATCTCATCTCGAAACAGGCTTCCCGCTTAGATGCTTTCAGCGGTTATCCCTCCCGAACGTAGCCAATCAGCCATGCACCTGGCGGTACAACTGACATACCAGAGGTTCGTCCGTCCCGGTCCTCTCGTACTAAGGAC
>DKXC01000026.1 GCA_002492045.1 Micrococcaceae bacterium UBA7136 | reverse complement strand
GCCGAGCTTGCGAGGCGAGAGGGATGCGGCGAGCGCGAGTCTGCAAGCCTAGCCCGACCTAATGAATTATGCCTCGACTTTAGAGATCTGCCGGGGAGGAGAGGGTGCCGCGGATGGCGGTGGCAGCTGCGACCAGGGGCGAGACCAGGTGGGTGCGTCCGCCCTTGCCCTGGCGGCCCTCAAAGTTGCGGTTGGAGGTTGAGGCGCAGCGTTCGCCGGGGGCCAGCTGGTCGAGGTTCATGCCCAGGCACATGGAGCAGCCGGCGAAACGCCAGTCGGCCCCGAAGTCCTTGAAGACCTGGTCCAGACCTTCTGCTTCGGCCTGGGCCCGCACCTTCTGGGAGCCGGGGACCACCATCATACGGACGCTCTCAGCCTTCTTCTGGCCTCGGATAATGTTGGCAGCCGCCCGCAGATCTTCGATGCGGGAGTTGGTGCAGGAGCCCAGGAAGACTACGTCCACCGGGATCTCCTTCATGGGGGTGCCTGCGGTCAGGTCCATGTATTCCAGGGCCCGGGCTGCGGCCTTGCGCTCGTTTTCGTCCTCGAAGTCTTCGGGTGCGGGCACGGCCTGAGAAAGGGGAACGCCCTGGCCGGGGTTGGTGCCCCAGGTGACGAAGGGTTCAAGTTCGTCGGCGTTGATGAAGACTTCCCGGTCGAAGACGGCCCCTTCGTCGGTGGGTAGAGTCTTCCAGTAGGCCAGGGCATCTTCCCAGTCCTGTCCGGTGGGGGCGTGGGGGCGCCCCTTGACGTATTCGAAGGTTGTCTCGTCGGGGGCGACCATGCCGGCACGGGCACCTGCTTCAATGGACATGTTACAGATGGTCATGCGTCCCTCCATAGAGAGGGAGCGGATGGCTGAGCCCCGGTATTCCAGCACGTAGCCCTGGCCACCACCGGTACCGATCTGGGCGATAACAGCCAGGATGATGTCCTTAGCGGTGACACCGGGCTTGAGGGTGCCTTCAACGTTGATAGCCATGGTCTTGAAGGGAGCCAGGGGCAGGGTCTGGGTGGCCATGACATGCTCTACCTCTGAGGTGCCGATGCCGAAGGCCAGGGCCCCGAAGGCCCCGTGGGTGGAGGTGTGGGAGTCACCGCAGACGATGGTCATGCCAGGCATGGTCAGACCCAGCTGGGGGCCTACCACGTGGACGATGCCCTGTTCTTGGTCACCCAAAGAGTGGATACGAACCCCAAATTCTTTGGCGTTCTTGCGCAGGGTTTCAATCTGGGTGCGGCTGGTCAGATCAGCAATGGTTGAGAAAATATTCTCGGTGGGGGTGTTGTGGTCTTCTGTGGCGATGGTCAAATCCAGGCGGCGCAGGGGGCGACCTTCCAGTCGCAGCCCCTCAAAGGCTTGGGGGGAGGTGACCTCATGGACCAGGTGCAGATCGATGTAGAGCAGGTCGGGCTTGCCCTTTTGGCCAGGCAGGACGGTGTGGGCCTGCCAGACCTTTTCGGCCAAGGTTTTGGGGGTGCTTGTCATGGGGTCCTCCCTTGCTCTGTTTGGAATGCTTTAAACAGTCTGAACCTGAAACTTAAGACTTTTCCAATCTAAGAACTTGCATATCAGAATATGAGAAGTCATTATGGTTAGCTAAGGACTCGTCCTTAGCATAAATTTTGGCCTTTCCTAGGCGAAAGGCTCACAAGCCCACCACCGTGGTCAACCGGTGTGAACTGCCTTGGCCACCTGGCGAAAGTAAGCATGACCATGCCTGAAAATAGTGGTTCCGGAGTAGGCGTTCTCGATAAGGCCGCCCAGATTCTTGATTGCCTTGAAGCTGGCCCTGCCTCCCTCTCCCAGCTGGTAGAAGCTACCGGCCTGGCCCGCCCCACAGCCCACCGGCTGGCTGTGGCCCTGACCCACCACCGTCTGGTTTCTCGGGATGTCCAGGGACGCTTTATGCTGGGCGCCCGCCTGGGTGAGCTCTCTAACTCTGTGGGTGAAGATAGGCTGCTGGCTGTGGCCGAACCGGTACTCAATCAGTTACGCAATGCTACCGGGGAGTCTTCCCAGATTTTCCGCCGCCAGGGTGATTGGCGGGTCTGTGTGGCTTCTGCCGAGCGTCCTATTGGCCTGCACGATACTATCCCGGTAGGCACCCAGCTTTCTATGAAGGCTGGGTCAGCTGCCCAGGTACTAACCGCCTGGGAGGACCGCCCCCGCCTGCTAGAAGACCTGCACCAGGCTCGCTTCTCGGCCACTACTTTAGCTGCTGTGCGACGCCGGGGCTGGGCTCAGTCAACCGGTGAAAGAGAGCGGGGTACGGCTTCGGTTTCGGCTCCGGTCCGCTCCCCTGCCGGTAAGGTTATTGCCGCGGTTTCTATTGCCGGACCGATGGAGCGCCTAGGACGCCAGCCCGGCCGGCTCTATGCTGAGGCTGTTTGTGAGGCTGCAGCTAGTCTGACCGAGGCTCTGCGTTCTTCTTAAAACAAGCAAGAGGACCGCTTCCTTTTCTAGGGAGGCGGTCCTCTTCTTTTATGGCCTGCTGGCCCGCTCTAGGGCCTGGCGGTAGGAGTAAAGCCGTTCTAATCCTTCTTCCAGTGGCTGGTAGAGGCAGTTATTCGCCACCCGGGCCAGGGCCTCATTGGCTTCGGCTTCTAGCCTGCGCCGGTAGGATTTGACTGTCCAGCTAGCTAGGGTCCGTCCGAGGAGGGAAAGGGCCAAGCCCAGGGCCAGACCCGAAATCAGCAGGAGGGTAGGCAGGGGCAGGGGGAAACCTTCGGGCCGGGGGGCTTCTAGGGGCAGCTGGAAGAAGTCTCCCAGGGCTAGACCGGTCAGCCAGAGCAAGCCTAGGAGGGCAGCAGCAGCGGCCAGCCATTGGAGGGAGGAAAGGCCCCTTTGCCAGAGGGGCTTTTTACCCCGTAGATAGTCCAGAGAGAAAAGGGCCCGCTCTAGCTGGGGCTCGAAGTCTTCCTGGCGGCTAAGCGCAGCCTGCCGGATGGAGG
>DKXC01000081.1:9472-11936 GCA_002492045.1 Micrococcaceae bacterium UBA7136 | reverse complement strand
GCTTCATGCCCCCGCAAGGTCCCTTCTTCTGAGGAATCTACTCTAAGGCCCTAGGGACGCTGAACGGTCCAGCCTTGGGGGGCTGTTAGCCGGTCAGCATGAAATTCACAGAGATCATAGGCGTGAGGTTCCCGGTGCTCAGACAGGGGGCCGATGATAGCCCGGGAGTCTGCATAGGAGTAGGTCAGGGTGTAGACGGCTTCTCGCTGGCAGGTCTGCCGGGAGCAGGGTCGGGTTGTGGCCATGTTTCTTCTGTGTCTTTCCTTGGTTTAGAGAGATGCTTGCTTACGGAGGCGGCGGCGTTCCCGTTCAGAGAGGCCACCCCAGATGCCGAAGCGTTCGTCATTCTCCATAGCATAGTCTAGGCAGGCCTCCCGCACCGGACATTCGCTGCAAACACGTTTGGCGTCGCGGGTAGAGCCTCCCTTTTCGGGGAAGAAGGCTTCGGGGTCAGTCTGGGCGCAGAGGGCATCTGCCTGCCAAGAGAGTTCACCTTCGTCAGCGTCGGTGCTGTAGAGTCCAGCAGCCTGCTGCCAGAGGGAGATAGTGGCAGCGTCATTAGCGAAGAGATCGCCCTTGTCTTCGAGGGACGCGACACTGCGTCCTCGGGGCTTGGGGCCAGAGGAGGCCCGGCGCAGGCCTCGGTGCTGGTCGCCTGGCTGGGGCGCGTAGAGGGCTCGCTGGTGACCTCTAGTTGCTTGCGAGTTGTACCCTCCATAGGCTCTGCTATTGGTGAGACCCATGTTTTTCCCTTTCATATCCTGGCGGAGGATTGAATCTTATGCTGCCGGACTGGGGGACTAAATCCAGCTACGGTGGCTAGGCGTCCGCGCTGAAGAACCTGGCAGGAAGCTACCGAAAGGTCGCAAGACGGCCGCCTATATGTTTTCCCTAGTCTCTAATTACACGCGTGTAGTGATGGATTCGTCAAGCTGAAGCTCAATTTTTAATGACTTTAAGAAATGTTTGTATCTCAATTTGCCTTTAGCCTGTGGTATATGTATTGGCCCTTTTCTGTTTTAGGCTAGTAGGCATGACAGCTCATAGAAGATCCTTGACCTGGTCTGCCTGGTTGCGGCAGCTCAGCAACCAACAGACTCCCGCCCTGATCTGGTACTCGGCTCCTGGTGAGCGAGTGGAGCTTTCGGGCCGGGTGCTAGAGAACTGGGTGGCTAAGACCTCCGCCTTCTTAGAAGATGAACTCCTGCTAGAAGAGGGCTCCAGCCTGGCCCTGACTGGACGCCTGCACTGGCGTTCTCTGATTCTGGCCCTGGCAGCCCTGCGACTGGGGGTAGAGTTACTCCCCGAAGAAGAGGCCTCGCAGGCTGATGCCCTGGCAACCTTTGATGCTAACCTGGCCGCTAGCCTGCCGGCTTCTGAGGTTCTGCTTTTGGAGGCCCAGCCTCTGGCCATGCGCTATATGGGTCAGCTGCCTGCCGGGGTGCTGGACTATCTGGCTGAGGTACGGTCCTACCCGGACGTCTATCTGGGCTTAGCTCCTGATTTTCCGGCCGGTCAGGCCTGGCCGGGTATGGCCCAGAGTCAGCTTCTTGCCCAGCTGGAGGCAGAGTCTGCCCGCCTGGCTAATGTGCGGAATCCCGAACAGGCCGCCTACCTGCTAGAGGCCCAGGCGCTTACCCCTGCTAGCCTGACCGGGGCCTTGGCTGCCCTGCTGGCTGGTTACAGTCTTCTGCTACTAGATCCGCTGGCTCCCTGGCCTGCTGACCGGCTAGAGCAGGTCAAGGCCCAGGAAAGGGCCTAGGCTTCGCCCTTGTCCTGGCCCCGTTCCATGGCCTCAATAACCACCCGGTTTTTGACCTGGTCGGCGGTCACCTGGGGCAGGGATTCGGTCATGATCTTGGTGGCTTCGTCCAGTAGTTGGGCCCGCTGTTCCTGGGCAGTTTGGTCGCCAGGGTGGCTCTTGCTTTGGCTGAAGACCCAGAACTTGTAGAGGAAGTAGCGGACGATAGTGCCCAGAATAGTGCCCACAATGGTGCCTGAGATGAAAGAGGCGGTGGGGCTGGTCAGGCCCAGCACGTAGACGCTAAAGAGGACGCAGGCTGCTTCTACCCCAATACCGATCGCGTTGACCAGGGCGAACTCGGCGGCTTCCCGTAGCTTGTTGCCGGTGCGCTTATCTCGGAAGGTCCAGAGACGGTTGGCTACCCAGGAGAAGATGGTGGCTACGATACCGGCCACTACCTTGGCTTTGGCGTGGCCGTCGGCAAAGATGGAGTGCATGAGGGACCAGGTGACGGCCGAGTTGATGATGAAGGCGGCTCCGCCGACGGTCAAAAATTGGAGGACCTCCCGGCCGTGACTCTGCCAGAGTAGGTGTAGGCGTCCTGACAGTGAGCTCACGTGGTTCTTCCTCTCTTTGGGCTGGCTTCTACCCCAAATATACAGGTGCTTATCTCATGATTTGGAAGATGAGCAAGGGTTTCCGCCCACAGGCGAAGAAGAA
>DKXC01000081.1:0-9135 GCA_002492045.1 Micrococcaceae bacterium UBA7136 | reverse complement strand
CGAAGAAGAAATCCCTTGCGAATCTGGTAAGCAGTGCGAGGTGAGCGTCCTAGCCCAGCTCATAAAATAGTACTTTTGGGCTTTCTTCTGTCCGGTGGGCCAGGTAGCCTAGAAGACGTGACTTACCCAATAACAGGCCCCATTATCGGTGTTGTCGGCGGCGGTCAGCTAGCCCGCATGATGGCACCTGCCGCCACTGAACTCGGTTTTGAACTTCGTATCCTGGCTGAAGGACCAGATGTTTGTGCCCGTCGGGCTGTCCCTCAGGCCCCGATCGGTGACTACCGGGATTTTGATCAGCTAGCTGCCTTTGCCCAGCAGGTGGATGTGCTGACCTTCGACCATGAGCATGTGCCCACCGACTTTTTGGAGCGGCTCCTGGCTCAAGGTGTTAATGTGCAGCCCCGTCCCCAGGCCCTGGTTTATGCCCAGGACAAGCTTGCCATGCGCAAGGCGGTAGACCGTTTGGGCCTGCCTAACCCCCGCTGGGCCCAGGTTGAGTGCATGGATGATCTACTTGCCTTTGGTCGGGAAGCTGGCTGGCCTCTGGTTCTTAAGACGCCCCGCGGTGGTTATGACGGCAAGGGGGTGCTGGTACTAGATTCCCCTCAGGAGGCTGCTGAGCGGGCTGCTGACTGGTTTGACCAGCTACCGACTCGCCAGGATTTTTCTGCCCTGCTAGCTGAAGAGCTGGTTCCTTTTAGCCGGGAGCTGTCTGTCTTGGTGGCCCGCCGGGATTCGGGTCAGGTTGCGGTCTGGCCGGTTGCTGAGTCTATCCAGGTTAATTCAGTCTGTGACGAGGTGATTGCCCCGGCCCCTGGCTTGGATCCGGCGGTTGAGCAGGCCGCTATGGAGGCTGCCCGGACGGTTGTCAGCCAACTGGGTGTTACCGGTGTGATGGCTCTAGAGATGTTTGAGGTGCCTGGTAGCGAGCCTGGTTTCCTCATTAACGAGTTTGCTATGCGTCCCCACAATTCGGGTCACTGGACCCAGGACGGCTCGGTCACTAGCCAGTTTGAGCAGCATCTGCGGGCTGTGGCCAACTATCCTCTGGGCGATACTGGCCTCAAGGCAGAAGTGGCCCTCATGAAGAACTTTTTGGGTGGGGACAACCAGGATATTTTTGGGGTTTACCCCCAGCTCATGGAGGATTACCCGGCCGCTAAGGTCCACTTCTACGGCAAGGAGCCTAAGCCTGGCCGCAAGATTGGCCATCTTAACTTTACCGGCCCGGCCAAGCAGTTGGATGACCTGCGCCAGCAGGCTAGCGCTGCGGCCCGTTTGCTCACCCAAGGGGCAGACGCTTAACCGTCTGACGGCAGCTGACCGTCTTATGAAAGGAAAACCCTATGGCAACCGCCTTTGACCCCGCTCAGCCCCTGGTAGGCATTGTGATGGGCTCCGACTCTGACTGGCCGGTCATGCAGGCCGCGGCCCAGGCCTTGGAGGAGTTCGGCGTCCCCTACGAGGCTGATGTGGTTTCAGCCCACCGTATGCCCGAGGATATGGTGGCCTATGGTCGCCAGGCCCACCAGCGCGGTATCCGCATCATTATTGCCGGTGCCGGTGGTGCCGCCCACCTACCCGGTATGCTGGCCTCTCTGACTCCCCTGCCGGTTATTGGCGTACCGGTCAAGCTTCAGACCCTGGAGGGCCTGGATTCTCTACTTTCTATTGTTCAGATGCCGGCCGGGGTGCCGGTGGCAACGGTCTCTATTAATGGTGCCCGGAATGCTGGCCTGCTGGCCCTGCGGATGCTGGGCGCTGGTCAGGATGAGGCTGCTGAGCAGATTCGGGAGCAGATGCTTGAGTTTGCAGCTTCCCTACGTCAGACCGCCATGGATAAGGGCGCTGCCCTGCGGGCCAGCCTGCAGGAGGGCCAGGCCTAGTCCCACCCCTATCCGGGCCCGAAATGCCCCTGGGAGCATGTGATATCCGGCTCCTATCAGCTGAGAGCTAGTCCCTCTGGGGCTGGCTCTCAGTTTTATTCGCTAGGGTGAATATATAGGTTTTTGTCTTTATCATCCCAGACCCAAGCAGAGAAGAAGAGGCCGGCCATGCCCCAACCTAGAGGATCTCATCAGCCCTCACCGATTTCTGGTATCCGAGGCCCTCAACAGCGACTGGCCAGCCCCTTCCTCACCGACCCCCTCCATCATCCTGACCAGGCCTCTGACCGGGTGCGGGTGCGTCGGGCCTGGTCACTAGCCTTTCTAGCTCTTCTGCTGCCTGGCTCAGTCCAGCTCATGCTGGGTAATAAGACCCTGGGCCGCCGAGCCCTCAAAGTGACCTTAGGCCTCTGGGTCTTTCTGCTGGGGCTCGTCCTCCTAGGCTTCCTTAACCGGGCCCTGCTGCTGACCCTGCTGACCAATAGCTGGGTACTCCTGGCTGCCACCGGCCTCCTACTCGCCCTGGCCCTGGGTGGGGTCTACCTACTGGCTGATGCCTGGTGGCTCCTGCGTCCTTCCCTGCTGCCGGGTAGGGCTAGGGCTGGGGTTTCGCTCTTTTTGGTGCTAGCCATGCTGGTCACCGGCGGTGGCCTGAGCTACGGGGCCTATGTCACCTGGCTGGGCCGGGGCGCCCTGGGCTCTATCTTTGGTTCTGGCAGCTTGCAGGCCCAGGACGGCCGCTACAATATTCTGCTCATGGGCGGGGACGCTGGCTCTGACCGGGTGGGGCGCCGTCCTGACTCCATGACTGTGGCCTCTATTGACGCTAAAACTGGCCAGGCCATCACCATTTCCCTACCCCGCAACCTGCAGAACGCTATCTTTGCTCAAGGCTCCCCCCTCTGGTCGGTCTACCCGGAAGGCTTTAACTGCGGGGACGAGTGCATCCTCAACGCCCTTTACCCGACCGTTATTCAGGAGCAGGCAGACCTCTACCCCGGTGTTGAGGATCCAGGGGCCCAGGCCATGATGGAGGCGGCCTCTGGCATCCTAGGTATCAGCGTCCAGAACTACCTGCTGGTGGATATGGCCGGTTTTGAGCAACTCATTGATGCCCTGGGCGGTATCACTATTGAGGTGGGTGGGGCTGTGCCTATCGGTGGCGGAACCAACGCCTACACCGGTGAGCCTAACCCTATCGAGGGCTATATTGAGCCGGGCATCCAGCACCTGGACGGCTTCCATGCCCTCTGGTATGCCCGCTCCCGGGAGGGGGCCTCCGACTATGACCGGCAGGCCCGGCAGCGCTGTGTCCAGGCGGCCATGCTCAAGCAGCTAGACCCGGCTAATGTGCTGACCAAGTTCGCTGATATTACGGCGGCCGGTGAGCAGGTAGTAGAAACTAATATCCCCTCCAGCGGCCTGGCTAAGTTAGCTGACCTGGGGCTGAAGTCTAAGAATTATGAGCTGATTCAGTTTGCTGCTGGCCCGCCCTATTTTGACCCCATGTTCCCCACCTACCCTGATTTTGATCAGCTGCAGAGGGCCGTCCAGCAGGTCATCAGCGACTCAGCCCAGGGGGTGGCACCCACTATTTCAGCAGCCCCCGGGCTTGCCCTGATTGAGACTGTGACCTTTAAAGCTCAGCCTGTCAGTGAGCTCAGCCCCAACGGCACCTGTTCTGTCCCCTAAGGCTAGGGGCCTGTCCCTTCCATTCTTGCCAGTAGACTAGGAAACCATGAGCACTATTCTTCAAACCGATATTTGGGCCTCCTTCCAGCAGGCCAACGGCCACCAGGTTTTTCAGGCCCAGGGGCCTGGCTGGCGCTACCTGGCTACCCTTGAAGGCGACTGGAAGGGACGCTACCTCTACACCCCCTACGGCCCCGAGGCTGACAGCCCCCAGGCCTTTGAGGCCGCCCTGGCTCATCTTAAGCAGGTTGCTGCCCAGAATAAGTGCTGGTTTGTGCGTATCGAGCCCACCAATTCGGCGATTTGGGGCCAGCAGGATCCGGCAGATTTTCTGGCTTCCCGGGGCATGCTTCTCTCTCCCCGCCAGGTCCAGCCCTCTCACACCCAGGTGATCGATTTGACCCTGTCTGAGGAGGAAATCCTCAAGGGCTTCTCAGCTACCAACCGCAACCTGCACCGCAACATCCACAAGAAGGGCGTCACCTTCGAGAAGTCCCAGAACCCTGAGGACATCAGCATCCTCCTCAAGTACCTGCAGGCTACCGCCCAGCGGGCTGGTTTTAACCGCCAGCAGGACGCCTACCTCACCAAGGTAGCCCAGGTGCTCATGCCGGCTGATGCTGCGGCTCTCTTTATCGCCCGCCTAGACGGTGAACCGATTGGTGCCTCCCTCATCTACGATTCTGAGGACACCCGGGTCTACGCCCACGCAGCTACCTCCTTTGAGCACCGTAAGCTGCAGGTTGGTTCTCCCCTGCTCTCCCAAATCATTTTTGATGCTAAGGCCAAGGGCCTGACCAGCATGGACCTTTTCGGTATTGCCCCGGACGACGACCCCAAGCACGAGTGGGCCGGTTTCACCAAGTTTAAGAAGTCTTTTGGTGGCCAGTCTGTCACCTACCCCGGCACCTGGGACCTACCTGTCTCGGCCGCCGGTTATAAGGCCTACCAGGCTCTGCGGGCTGGCCGTGAGGGGGCTGCCCAGGCCAAGATCTACGGCCAGGAGCAGCTACTGCCCCAGGCTAAGGAGACCCTGGGTAAGCTGCGTGCCAAGCTAGGACGCTAACTCTTCTTTTTAGAGGCAGAGCAGAAAAGCTCAGGCCCGCCCCTGACACTGGGGCGGGCCCTCTTCTTAACTCTACGAGTCTTATTTATTCAGGTGAGTTAGGCTCGCAGACTCGCGCTCGCCGCAACCCTCTCGCCTCGCAAGGCTCGGCGATTCAGGCCAGCCCCCGCGCCAGCGGCTTCGCCGCGAGTCTGCCGTCGCCAACCCTTTGGACGCTCTAAGCAGAAGGTAGAAAGCTGGAGGGCCCGCTGGCACCCGGGTCTGGCGGGAGCCCGGCTAGGCCAGGCGAGGGACTGCGGGCCCGAAGCTTTCTACCTCTGCAACAAGCTACCATTGCAGCAGGATTTAACTAGAGGTAGCGGGAGAGCTTGTGCTCGGCCTCAATCAGGCGGACAGTCCCAGACTTAGCCCGCATGACCAGGGACTGGGTGGTCACAGTGTTGCGACCGTAGCGGACACCCCGCAGCAGCTTGCCGTCAGTGATGCCGGTAGCAGCAAAGAAGCAGTTATCGGTGGTAACCAGGTCGTCAGTAGTTAATACAGCGTCCAGGTCGTGGCCGGCATCCAGGGCCTTCTGCCGCTCAGCATCATCGATGGGGGCCAGGCGTCCCTGAATGACACCGCCGGTTGCCTTAATGGCGCAGGCAGCCACAATGCCTTCGGGGGTGCCACCGGTACCCATCATGACGTCCACCCCGGTGCCTTCGCGGCAGGCTGCGATAGCGCCAGCTACGTCGCCGTCCAGGATCATGCGGGTGCGAGCGCCGGTTGCCCGGATTTCTTCAACCAGTTTGGCGTGGCGGGGGCGGTCTAGGACGCAGACGGTCAGCTGGTTGATGCTGGTTCCCTTGGCCTTGGCTACCAGGTGCAGGTTCTGCTTGACCGGTAGGCGTAGGTCTACGAGTTCGGCGGCTTCGGGGCCGGTAACCAGCTTCTCCATGTAGAAGACGGCTGAGGGGTCGAACATGCTGCCACCTTCGGCCACGGCAATGACCGAGAGGGCGTTGTCCATGCCCAGGGCGGTCAGGCGGGTGCCGTCGATGGGGTCTACGGCCACGTCGAAGCGGGCTCCGGTCCCGTCGCCAACCTGCTCGCCGTTGAAGAGCATGGGGGCTTCGTCCTTTTCGCCTTCGCCAATGACGACGGTACCGTTGAAGCTGACGGTCTTGAGGCGGGCTCGCATGGCGTCGACGGCTGCCCCGTCGGCCAGGTTCTTATCACCTGCCCCGACGAGGGGGGAGGAGGCGATGGCTGCGGCTTCGGTGGCTCGCACTAGTTCTAGGGCCAGGTTGCGGTCTTCTTGGAATGATTGGGTCATGATTTCTCACCTTCGAGTCTCGGTTTGGTCTACAGCTGTGTAGTTCTGCTTTCTGGCCCTGCTGGGCCTTTAGAACCAGGTTACCCTTTTTGGGTCGCTTTTGTCCCTTTTAGTTTGCCCTTAGCCGGTCTAGCTTTTGCTTTCTGGGGGGCCCGGTGTGAGAAAATGGGGCGTGACTTCTTCCCAGCAGAACCCCCAGCAGCAGCCGTCCTCGGGCCCTGAGTCTGAGCCGGTGATTCCGCAGATTACCCGTAAGCAGGCTCAGCGTATTAATGCTCCGGCCAGGAACATGATTATTTCTATGGTGGTCATGATTCTGCTGATTATTCCGGTGCTCTGGCTCATGCCGCAGCCTTCTAAGAATCCTTACCGGCCCAGTGTCGATTTGCCGCTGGTGGCCTATGAGGCCAGTAGCGAGGCTGGGTACCATGTGGCTGCTGCCCAGCAGGAGGGCTGGCACTATAACTATGCCCGCTGGAACTCTCAGCAGGCCGATGGGATTGATTATTGGGAGACCGGGCAGGTGACTCCTTCTAACCAGTTTATTGTGCTGACTCAGGCTGCCGGCACTAACCCCACCTGGATTGCTAATACGACCGGTGGGGCCCAGGCCGAGGGTTCTGTGCAGGCTGGTGGCGTCAGCTGGGAGCTGCGTTCTTTGGTGGATGCTAAGGATAAGCAGAAGGTCACCAGCTACTATATTGGCCAGCTGGAGGGTACGACGGTGATTCTGTCGGGTGAGGCTGAGGCGGCTGAGTTCCAGGCCCTGGCTGAGGCCACAGCTGCCTATTTGAAGGCTCCTGCTTCGACGGTGGAGCCTACCCCGGCTTCTGGTATCCGCTAGTTTTTCTTCTGATTTGCTACTCGCTCCGAAAGGTTTTCTGCGATGACTCTTGCTCAGACTCCTGCCCAGGCCTGGCAGTACCTGACTGAGGGCAATGCCCGTTTTGTGTCTGGCCAGCGGTCTCACCCTCACCAGGACGCTGCCCGCCGGGCTGAGCTGGTCTCTGGGCAGAACCCTTTTGCTGCGATTTTGGGTTGCGCTGATTCTCGCCTGGCTGCTGAGATTATTTTTGATCTGGGCCTGGGTGATGCCTTTGTGATTCGGACGGCCGGGCAGGTACTGGATGACGCGGTGCTGGGTTCTTTGGAGTATGCGGCTGGTGAGTTGCAGATTCACCTGATTATGGTGCTGGGCCATGACTCTTGCGGGGCTATTAAGGCTACGGATCAGGCCCTGGCCTCGGGGTCTATGCCGGCTGGTTTTGTGCGCAACCTGGTGGAGGCTATCTTGCCTTCGGTCATTTCGCCCCATCTACCTGCGGACGCTAGCCTCAACGATAAGGTGGTTGAGCATACCCGGCAGACAGCAGCTCGGATTACTGAACAGTCGGCCCTGATCCGGGAGAAGGTAGCGGCCGGTGAGCTGGCAGTCATTGGCGTTTTCTATCACCTGGCTGAGGGTAAGGCTGAACTGGTTTTCTCTTCTGACCCTGCGCTAGCCTCCTAGGTTTTCTACCCCTTAATCTGTCGTGTTCCCTACCACAGGGCAGTTTTTTCAACTAAGCTGGAAGTATGGCTGAAAACACTGAATACCGCATTGAACACGACACTATGGGTGAGGTTCGGGTTCCGGCCCAGGCCCTCTACCGGGCCCAGACCCAGCGGGCGGTAGAGAACTTCCCGATTTCTGGTCAGACACTGGAGCCTGCCCATATTCGGGCCCTGGCCCTCATTAAGAAGGCTGCTGCTAGCGCCAATGAGGAGCTGGGTGTTCTTGACTCCGTCCGGGCTACTGCGATTCGCGCCGCTGCGGATCAGGTAGCCGCCGGTGACTTTAACGACCACTTCCCCATTGATGTCTTCCAGACTGGTTCTGGTACTTCCTCTAACATGAACACCAACGAGGTGCTGGCTACCTTGGCTAACCGTCAGCTGGAGGGCCAGGATGTTGAGGTTCACCCCAACGACCACGTTAACGCCTCCCAGTCCTCTAACGACGTCTTCCCTACCTCCGTCCACCTGGCTGCGACTGAGGCCCTCATTAAGGATCTGATTCCGGCCCTGGACTACCTGGCTGCTTCCCTGGAGCGTAAGGCTGTGGAGTTCAAGGACGTGGTTAAGTCTGGCCGCACCCACCTCATGGACGCCACCCCCGTGACCCTGGGCCAGGAGTTCTCTGGTTATGCTGCCCAGGTTCGCTACGGTATTGAGCGTGTTGAGGCCTCCCTACCCCGGGTGGCTGAGGTTCCCCTGGGTGGTACCGCAGTGGGTACCGGCATTAATACCCCCGATGGTTTCTCTGCCCGCGTCATTGAGCTGCTGGCTGCTGAGACCGGCCTGCCCCTGACTGAGGCCCGCAACCACTTTGAGGCTCAGGCTAACCGGGACGGCCTGGTAGAGGTTTCCGGTCAGCTGCGCACTATCGCCTACTCCTTCATGAAGATCAATAATGATATTCGTTGGATGGGTTCTGGCCCTAACACTGGCCTGGGCGAGCTGCATATTCCTGACCTGCAGCCTGGTTCTTCGATTATGCCCGGTAAGGTCAACCCGGTTATTTGTGAGGCTGCCATTATGGTGGCTGCCCAGGTGATTGGTAACGACACCACCATTTCGCTCTCCTCTACTAACGGGGCTTTTGAGCTGAATGTGGGTATCCCGGTTATGGCCGCTAACCTGCTGCAGTCTATCCGCCTGCTGGCTAATACTTCTCGGGTCATGGCTGACAAGATGATTGACGGCCTGGAGGCTAATGTGGAGCGGGCCCGCTTCCTGGCTGAGGCTTCACCTTCTACCGTGACCCCCATGAACAAGCTGATTGGCTACGAGGCTGCCGCTAAGATCGCTAAGTATTCTGTGGCCCATAAGGTGACTGTCCGCGAGGCTGTGCTTGCCTTGGGCTATGTGGATCGGGGTGAGGTGACCGAGGAGCAGCTGGATGAGGCTCTGGACGTCACCAAGATGCTGGGCAACTTCTAGCCCGTAGATGCTAGCCCCAGTTTCTTGCCTGGGGCTGGCTAGATTTTATGAGGACGCGGGGCGTCGGGACTGACCTTAGAACCACGGTGATCAGGCCCGGCGCCCCGCTCTTGCGTTAGCGGAGATTGAGGACTATTCATAAGGGCAGGCGAAGGCAGACTCGCAGCGAAGCCGCTGGCACGGGGGCT
>DKXC01000025.1 GCA_002492045.1 Micrococcaceae bacterium UBA7136 | reverse complement strand
GCCTCGGTGCTAGATCCGCTAGAGGACGGCTCTGCCCTGATTCTGCCCCATGCCCGTCCCCAGAGGCAGCCGGTAGCATGAGCCGACAAACAGCAGGTTCCCGGCCCCGCCGGGAGGTCGAAAAGTCCATCAATCAGTACGGGATTTTTCCGGTCACTGTCACCCGGGTAGAAGACCTGGGGGCAAGCTTCCGCCGGGTTTCCCTCAGTGGACGTTCCCTCCTGCACGCTGCCCAGCCTATTTCTGACGGTTTTGGCCCCCTGCAGGACGCCTACATTAAACTGTTGGTTCCTCCACCGGGGGCCAGCGAACCCACCCTGATTGAGCTGGACGAGAACTGGCGTAGCCGCTGGCTGGCCCAGCCGGTTGAAATTCGGGGGCATATGCGAACCTACACGGTTAGCCGCTCCCGCCTGATTCCGGCTAGCAGCCTGGACGAGACCCACTTGCACGGTCTTTTCCCGGCAACAGCAGCAGATTTGACGCCCCTAGAGAGGCCCCTGCCCAGTTGGCAGCAGCCTGAGATTGACCTGGATTTTGTGTTGCATCAGGACGCGGACGGGGTCATGGGCCCCGGTTCGGCCTGGGCTGCTGGGGTTCAGGTGGGGGAGCGGGTTTCGATTCTGGCTCCCCTGCGAGGTTCTTCTCTCTGGGCCTCCTGGAACCCGGGCTCAGCTGAGCGTCTGCTGCTCCTGGCCGATGAGACGGCCCTACCAGCCCTGCTTTCTATTCTGCGTGACCTACCCCCACAGGCTGAGGCTCGCTTGCTGGTTGAGCTACCCCATGCCGCCGACTGCCAGGCCGTCCAGCAGCAGGCCAGACACTTCCTTGAGGCCCTGCCTGCTGTGGAGCTGATTTGCCTGCCGAGAGAAGGCCAGGTGCGGGGTCAGGCCCTGCTGACTGAGCTTCACCGGATCCTGGATCTAGGCCAGCACCCCTACCGCTATGAGCAGGCGGGGGAAGAAGAACTGGTCTGGCAGTTGGCCTCTGCCCCTCAGGATAGTTACGTCTTTATTGCGGGGGAGTCTTCCCTGGTGAAGACCCTGCGCCGGGTTTGCGTCAATGAAGCTGGAATCCCCAAGGACAATATTTCCTTTATGGGTTACTGGAAGCAGGGCCGGATGGAGTCTTAGCCCCTGGTGGGAGCCGGGTAAGATGGTTGGTCATAAGAAGCCAGGAAGGAAAGAAAGACTATGACCCCGTCCGAGAAGCAAGAAAGCATCCGCTATGTTGCCCTGGGAGATTCCTTGAGCGAGGGCCTGGGGGATGACGCCCCTGACCGTCCTAACGGGGTACGGGGCTGGACAGACCGGGTGGCTGAGCAGTTCATGCTGGCTGATGACCAGGCCCTCTACGCCAACCTGGCCATCCGAGGACGCCTGCTGGTGCCCATTATTGAGGAGCAGCTAGAGACGGCCCTGGCCCTCAAACCTAGCCTGGTCAGCCTGGTGGGCGGCGGTAATGATGCCCTGCGGCCTAACTTCGACCCTGATGCCCTTATGGTCCGCTACGATCAGGCCTTTAAGGCCCTGCGGCAGGAAGGCATCGAGGTCTTTACCTTGACCGGTTTTGACCCCGGCCCTAAGGGCTTCTTTAGCGTCAACCGGGGCCGGGTGGCGGTCTTTAATGAGCTGCTGCGGGAGATTGCGGAAGAGAACCAGGTGACCGTGGTGGACTACTGGCGGATGCGGCAGCTACAGGATCTGCGCTACTGGGCGCCTGACCGCCTGCATATGAACCAGGTGGGTCATACCCTGCTGGCTCAGCGGGTGCTGGAGACCCTGAGTGCCCCGGCCCCTGACCTGGGTCAGCCTCAGGTACCGGAGGCTGGCCAGAAGACTCGGGTGCAGGAGGCCCTGGAGAATGCCCGCTGGGCCCGGGAGTTTGTGGTGCCCTGGCTGGGGCGCCGTCTGCGGGGACGGAGTTCGGGCGACCATGTGAGTCCTAAATATCCTGAGCTGATTCGCTTTGACCTGTTGCCTGAGGTGGATGCTCGGCGAGCCTAGCTTCTCATCCCCAGGGCCTTAAGCTGTTAATATCACAGTGACCTGGCCTACTTGTTCTGGCTGAGCTAGGGGAAGGCGGGTTTTTGGCCTGGGGGAGGGGACCTGCTGGCCCTTCCCTTTATTTTTAAGGGCCTTAAAGCCTGCTCTGGCTTGCGAAAACCTAAAAGTAGGGTAGAATTGTAGGAAGGTTCTAACGCAAAAAGAGCCTAAGGAAGACTGCTTGCGAGCCCTGGGGCAGCTGAAGCTAACCCAAGAGATCGCAGGCTTTTCTTTGGCCCTATAGCTTGCGTGGTTTCCCGTAATTACCTAGACTTTAAGGCTGTTCGTAGTGGTGGCAACACCTCTCGTACACCTTAAGCTTCACCGTTTTTCCCGCGGCGGGGGTTCGGACTAGTCTCTCACCTAGCCTGAATCTCAAACACTCTAGCCTTGGAGAATAACCCGGTGCTCTACCTATAGGTGACGGGACGCCCATTGCTGATTCACTGGTTAGCCAGTGAACACCAACTGCGTACCGTCATTTCGTCAACATATTGGAGGAGAAAACTATGGCAGCTGTCTGCCAGGTGACCGGAGCTGTTCCCGGCTTTGGACACAGCATCTCGCACTCGCATCGCCGCAACAAGCGTCGTTTCGATCCCAACGTGCAGCGGAAGAAGTACTACGTACCTTCCCTTCGTCGCAACGTTACCCTGAACGTCTCTGCAAAGGGCATCAAGGTAATTGACGCACGTGGTATTGACGCAGTAGTTGCTGACATCCTTGCACGCGGAGAGAAGATCTAAACATGGCATCAAAGGCTAAGGACCTACGTCCTATCATCAAACTTAAGTCCACTGCGGGCACCGGCTACACTTACGTCACCCGTAAGAACCGCCGTAACAACCCCGATCGTATGGTTCTGAAGAAGTACGATCCCGTCGTCCGCAAGCACGTTGACTTCCGAGAGGAGCGCTAAACAATGGCTAAGAAGTCCAAGATCGCTCGTAACGAGCAGCGCAAGGTCATCGTTGCACGCTACGCTGAGAAGCGCCTGGAACTGAAGAAGACCCTGGTTGACGAGAACGCCAGCCCCGAAGAGCGCGAAGCTGCTCGCCTGGGCCTGCAGAAGCTGCCCCGCAACGCTTCTCCCGTTCGTGTTCGCAACCGCGACCAGATTGATGGTCGTCCCCGCGGCACCTTCCAGAAGTTCGGTATCTCCCGCGTTCGCTTCCGCGAGATGGCACACCGCGGCGAGCTGCCCGGTGTTACCAAGTCAAGCTGGTAATCTGTAGCTGACAAGGGTTAGCCTCCCAGCGAGGCTAACCCCCACCAGCCACCCACTTTTTGAAAGTCTCAGGAGGAGCATTTCATGGCTAAGAACCGTAGCGAACTCGTTGCAGAGGTAGCTGAAAAGGCCGGCACCAGCCAGGCAGCAGTTAACGGCGTTCTGGACGCCCTGTTCCAGGTCTTCGAAGCATCTGTTGCTAAGGGTGAGAAGATCACCATCCCCGGTTGGATGGCAATTGAGCGCACCGATCGTGCAGCTCGCACTGGTCGCAACCCGCAGACCGGCGAAACCATTCAGATTCCCGCTGGTCACGGTGTTAAGCTGACCGCAGGTTCAAAGCTGAAGGCAGCAGTCTCCAACAAGAAGTAAACCTTCTCGTTCAGACTTGAAAAAGGGGGCCTCCTGAGAAATCAGGAGGCCCCCTTTTGTTGTGCCCCTGTGAGATAATGGCAGGGGTTATCAAGCGCAGAGGAAGGAGGGCCCATGAGCCGCGGTCAGCAGCTGGCACGAGCCTGGATTGTAGCCTCTAGCGCCAGCCTCCTGGGCGCAGCAGCCCACCTGCTAGCCGGTGGTCTCCTACCCAGCCCCATCATCCTCCTACTGGTAACCTCTCTTTCAGCCCTCATTACCCTGGGCCTGGGGCGGCTTCAACTGGCCCGCACCAGCCTGGCTGCTGGCGTCCTACTGGGGCAGGGACTTCTTCACCTGCTTTACAGTCAGGGCGGGCACACCGCTCACCTGTCTCTGGTCAGCCAGCAGGCCGGTCACCACCTGGATCACGGAGCCACTAGCTACGGGCAGGCCGCAGATTTTACGGGTTCAGCTAGCCAGCAAGCAGACGGGCTCATGTTACTGGGCCACCTGCTAGTGGCAGCCTTGACCTTTGCCCTGCTAGCCTACGGGGAAGAAAGCTACCGGCTACTGACCCGCCTGCTGGCAGCTAGCTGCTGGGCCCTGCTGAGTCAGCTGCCCCGGATCCTGCCTTGGCGTCCTGCCATTTACCGGCCCCAGATAATCCACCTGGCCCGCATCAAACCGGCTCTCTTAGCCCTCACCTCACCTACCCGCGGCCCACCGGCCCTCCTTGCTTAGCTCACACACCACTTAGACAAGCAAGGACATGATGAAAAAAATTAGACAGACCTCCTGGGCCAGGGCCCTCAGCGCCCTGTTGGCCCTGGGTTTTCTGACCTTCACAGGGCTGGCACCTGCCCAGGCTCACGACGAGCTGGTGTCCAGTAACCCCACCTCCGGCCAGGTGCTGGAGGCCGCCCCTGACCAGCTGGAGCTGGTCTACAGCGGCGACATTATGGAACTGGAAGGGGCCAACCAGATTCGGGTCACCGACTCTAGCGGTCGGGAAATCCAGCAGGGGGAGCCTAAGGTTCAGGGCAAGACCCTGACCCAGCGTCTGACGGCCAGCGATCGGGCCGACGAAACCTACACGGTCACCTGGCGGGTTGTATCTTCTGACGGCCACCCCATCCAGGGACGATTCAGCTACAGCACCGGAGCCGGTGCTAGCTCTAGCCCTTCTGCCAGCGTCAGCCCCAGCAGCCAGGCTGATCAGCCTGCCCAGGCAAGTAACCAGCAAGGAGCCGAGACCCTGCCTGACCTGGCAAAATGGAGTATCCTCCTCGCCGGAGTGGCAGGTATCAGCACCCTAATCGTCACCCTGCTGCTCAAGGGCCGCCGTCTCAAGTAGGCACCCGAGCCAATCCCACAAGCTGAAAGCTAGCTTTCAGCATCCCCTGGACGAAGCCGCCCAGGGAAAGAAACATTTAGATTTTGTAAGGACAAAATAATGAATAAGAAGACCCTAACCGCCCTCTCTGCCATCTGCCTGCTGGGCCTAACCGCCTGCGGTAGCAACACCCAGGCCCAGACCAGTTCCAGCAGCTCAGCCTCTGCCAGCAGCTCCAGCAGCGCTAGTGCCAGCCAGCAGCCCTTAGAGGTTAAGGAAGCCTGGGTCAAGGCCAACAGCGGTGACATGACCGGTGCTTTTGCTACCGTCACCAACACCAGCGACCAGGCCATCACTATCGAAGGCGCCCAGAACCAGTACAGCCAGATGCTGGAACTGCACACCACTGAACTAGACCCTGAAACCGGGGCTTCCAGCATGAAGAAGGTAGAGGGCGGCTTTGAGCTGGCCCCCGGTCAGACCCTGGAGCTGGCCCCCGGCGGTGACCACATCATGTTCATGGACATGACCTGCTCCCTGCCCGCTGGCGGCAGCACCCAGATTACCCTCAAGACCAGCCAGGGCGAGGTCAGCTACGAGGCTGAAATCCGGGACTACTCCGGTGCCCAGGAAGAATATGCGCCAGGTGAAGAGCATGCCTCCCACTCTGCTGAAGCCAGCGAAGGCGACCACTCTGGCCACGCCAATCACGGCCAAGAAAGCGCCAGCGCCCTGCCTGCCTGCTTCTAAGCCTGAGCTCAAGAAGGACAAGCCATGACCAGCCAGCCCGACCAGGTAAAGAACCAAGCCGCCAGTGACCAAACCTCCCCCACCTCATCCCGAGAGGGGAGCCAGCCCCAGGCTGGGCAGGGGAGAGGAAGCGGCAGACGAACCTTCCTGGCCGGGCTGGCTGGCGCCGGCATCGGGGCAGCCGCCACCCTGGGCAGCCAGCAGCTAGCCCAGGGCCTAGCCGCCCCAGAAACCGAACCAGAACCGCCCCTAGCCCAGGCCAAGATTCCCTTCTACGGGCAGCGCCAGGCCGGGATCGACACCCCGCCCCCAGCCTACGGGGTCTTCATTGCCCTGACCCTCAACCAGGACCTAGAAGCTGAGGGGCTCAAACGGCTACTGACCCTGCTCACCAGGGACGCCGCCCGCCTGACCCAGGGCCAGCCCAGCATCACCGACCAGGAACCAGAACTGGCCCCCGTCCCCGCTCAACTGACCGTCACCTTGGGCTTTGGCGAGAAAATCTTTGACCTGACCGACCCCGCCAAAAAGCCCTCCTGGCTCAAACCCCTGCCGGCCTTTCCCCAAATCGATCAGCTACAAGACCGCTGGAGCGGGGGAGACCTGCTACTGCAGCTCTGCTGCCAGGACCGTTTCACCCTGGCCCACGCCCAGCGGGTCCTGCTCAAAACAGCCCGCTCCTTTGCTAGCGTCCACTGGGTGCAGGAGGGCTTCCGCCGGGCCTACGGCAGTGAAAAGACCGGGCAGACCATGCGTAACCTCTTCGGCCAGGTTGATGGCACCATCAACCCCTCTACCGAGGACGGCAGCATGGAATCCCAGGTCTGGGGCGGCCACGACAAACTGACCCCCTGGGAAGAAGGCGGAACCTCCCTGGTTATCCGCCGCATCCACATGAACCTGGACACCTGGGACCAGGCTGACCGCCCCGCCCGCGAGGACGCCATCGGCCGCAAACTCAGCAACGGCGCCCCCCTGACCGGTCAGGAAGAGCGGGACCCGGCCGATCTCTCTGCCACCAACGAACTGGGCTTCACGGTCATTGCCCCCTACGCCCATATTCGCCGGGCTAGCGCCCAGGGCCCTACCGAGCAGATTCTGCGGCGGGGCTACAGCTACGACCTGCCGGTGGCCGCTGCCGGGGGCTTCTCTAACCACGGAGAAAGCAGCGGAGGGGTGAGCAACTCGGGCCTGATTTTCTGCTCCTACCAGACTGACCCGGTTCAGCAGTTCCTACCTATTCAGGAGCGCCTGGCCCAGCTGGACATGCTCAACACCTGGACCGTCCCCATCGGTTCGGCCGTTTTTGCTATCCCAGCAGGCTGCCAGGAGGGCGGCTTCATTGGGCAGTCCCTCTTCTCCTAAACCATTAAGACCAGACGAGTTAGCCTAGAAAGCAAGGAATCATGGCAGGTCAGATGACAAGGACGCCAGCAGAGACCAGCAGCCCGCAGAGGGGCAAGCCGCAGGGAAGCTACCTGCCCGCCACCTGGATTTGGGCCTTCCCGGCAGCCGCCCTGGCCACCCTGCTGCTGACCCTGCTAGTGGGTGGCAGTAACCAGGGCACAGAGCTGGTGGACGCCGGCCCCCTGGTGCGCTGGGGCCTGCCAGTCTTTGAGGTCATCCATAACACGGCCATGACCGCCACCCTGGGGGCCCTGGTCTTTGCGATAGCTATTGTGCCCCGCTTCCTGGACTCAGCCCAGGGACGCTCCCGCATCAACATGGCCCACGCCACCAGCGCTGAGCAGCGGGTGAAGAACCTGGACCGCACTGAGCATCCGGCCTTTACCGCCTGCCTGCAATTGGCCTCAGCCTCAGCCGTCACCTGGACTATCGCGGCTATCGCTATTCTGGTGCTCAGCTACGCCGATATTTCGGGCCGGGCCCCCTCGGCCTCCAACAACTACACCTCAGAGCTGGTCAGCTACATCAGCACCATTGATTCGGGTAAGCAGGAAGCTACCACGGTGATTGTGGCGGCCACGGTCTCTACCCTGGTTTTTGCTGTCCGCTCCCTGACCGGCCTGCTGCTGACCCTGGGCCTGGGCCTGGTGGGCCTGATTGATATGGCCCTGGGTGGCCATTCCTCGGGTGGTAACGACCATATGGGGGCGGTGAACTCCTTGGGCCTGCATCTGCTGGGCACGGTGCTCTGGGTGGGGGGCCTACTGACTCTGACCTATATTTCTGGGGCCCTGACCGGGCCGCAGGCGGGTACCGGCACCCTACCCGAAAGCAACCGGGGCCAGGCCAGCGCCAGCGGACGGCGGGTGCCCCTGGTGTTGGCGGTGCTGCGCCGCTACTCGGCCCTGGCCCTGGGCGGTTTTATTCTGCTGACCCTCTCTGGGGTTATTAACTCCCTGGTGCGGCTCAACAATCTGAGTGAACTCTTGACCACCAGCTATGGGGCCCTGGTGCTGGCCAAGCTGACCCTGACCCTGGTCCTGGGTGGGCTGGGTGCCCTCCACCGGCTGCGGCTGCTACCAGCCCTGGAAGCCGGTGCGGTGGGCCAGGCGCGGGCCCTCTGGTCTGTGATTGCTACTGAACTAATCCTTATGGGTGCCACCAGTGGCCTGGCCGTCACCCTCTCGCGGACGGCCCCGCCCGCCCCCGAAACCCTAGAAGCTAACGCCGAACCGGTCCGCATCATCACCTGGTACGATATGCCGCCAGAGCCTCACCTGACTGAATGGCTGACCCAGTGGCGCTTTGACTGGTTCTGGGTGGCCTTTATTTCCCTGGCGGCCTTCGCCTACCTCTGGTCCTACCTTAAGGTGCGTCGGGCCGGTGGCTCCTGGCCTATTGGCCGCCTGCTCTCCTGGTATTTCGGTCTTTTTGTGCTGCTCTACATCACCTGTGGGGCCTTGACCGTCTACGCCAGGGTGCTTTTCTCGGCCCACATGGTAGAGCACATGCTCCTGACCATGGTCTGCCCCATCTTCCTGGTGCTGAGTGCCCCCATCACCCTGATTCTACGGGCCCTAGAGCCCCGTCAGGACGGCACTCGCGGCCCCCGCGAATGGATCCTGCGGCTGGTTCACTCCGGCTGGTCTAAGGTCATCACCCACCCCATCTTTGCGGCCGTCAACTTTGCCGGGTCTATCGTCCTGGTCTATTTCACCCCCCTCTTTGGGATTATGCTGCGCTACCATGTGGGTCACGAGTTCATGCTGATTCACTTCCTGATCACCGGCTACATTTTTAGCCTGGTTCTGATTGGTATTGACCCTATTCCTCACCGTCCGGCCTACCCCATGCGGCTGATCATGATTATTGCTACCCTGGGCTACCACGCCTTCGTTGGGATCGCCATTATGCAGATGAATACCCTGCTTCAGGCCTCCTGGTTTGGTAACCTGGGCCGCCCCTGGGGCCTGAGCGCCATTGAGGATCAGCAGCTGGGCGGAGCCCTCATGTGGGGTATCGGCGAGATTCCCACCATGGTCATCGCGGTGGCTGTGGCCGTCCAGTGGTCTATGGACGACAAGAAGGTGCAGCGCCGCCTAGACCGGCAGGCTGAACGGGATGGGGACGCCGACCTGGAAGCCTACAATCAGATGCTAGCTGGCCTCAACGAGGGTAAAGAAAGAGCCCGCTAGCGTGGGGAAGTAGCGGGCTCTCAAGAAGTCTTGGGGGCAGGGCCTTAGGCTGCCTGACGCACCTGGGGCTGGGCCTCAGTGATCTGGGCTGCACGCTTGGGGGCCTGGAGGGGGCTCTTGAGGGACTCAAGGCGGGCAGAAATCTGAGCGATCTTCTCGAACATGGGGGAAGTGCTGGTCTGGTTCTGGCTCATATTTGATGCTCCTCATCTTGCTGGATAGGGAAAGAATATGCCTTCTATCCTAGGAGCCTTTCCTGAAATAAGCCTATGTTTGGCCTAGTAAAAGGCAAAATCAGAAGAAGAGGGGACAAAAATCTGGCAGATGGGGGACAAGGCTGGGCTGGCCTTGTCCCCCACTTGGCCGACTAGTTAGCTGACCTAGATCGGTAAAGACCCAGCAGGGACAAGCCCAGGGCCAGGGCCGAAGAAACCAGCACCTCCAGCCGGTGCTGCTGGGTCACCCCCATATAGACCAGCAGGGCAGATAGGGCCAGTAGCAGACCATAATTAACCCAGGGGTAACCAAAGGCCCGTAGACCCCGCACCGACTCCGCCTCCAGCACCCGGCGGCTGCGCAGATGCGAAAGGGCCACAATCATCCAAACAAAAATACCGGTAGCACCGGTCGAATTAACCAGCAGGCTAAAAACCTGCTCCGGCATGAAATAGTTGAGCAGCACCGAGGCCAAACCCACCAAAGAAGAGAAAAGAATAGCGTTCCGAGGGGCCTTGCTACTACTAATCAGCGAGAAGGAGGCCGGGGCGTCCCCCTGCTCAGCCAGGGCAAAAACCATACGCGACGCCGCATAGAGGCTAGCGTTCAGGCAAGAAAGCAGGGCAGAAAGCACCACCAGGTTCATGGCCAGGGCCGCAAAGGGAATATTGAGGGCCTCCAGCATGGTCACAAAGGGGGAAACTCCGCTAGTAATAGAGGTCCAAGGCACTACCAGCAGTACCACCGCAATAGACCCAACATAGAAGAAAAGCACCCTAAAAATTACTGACCGCACGGCCTTAGTAACAGCCGCCGCCGGATCCTTAGACTCACCAGCTGCTAGAGTTGCGATCTCGGCCCCAAACATAGAAAAAATAACAGCCAGCAGGGCAGAAAAGACAGCACCCGGCCCCTGGGGGAAGAAACCGCCAGCCGACCAGTAGTTAGAAAAAGCCGCTGTATCGTTAGGAATCAGCCCCAGCACCGCCAGCAGGCCCAGCACAATCAGCAGCACAATGGCCCCCACCTTAATGGCAGAGAACCAGAACTCAGCCTCCCCGTAGGTGCGAACAGAAATCAGGTTAAGCCCCACAAAAACCAGTAGACAGGCTAGGGCCAACAGCCACTGGGGCAGGGCAGGCCACCAGGAAGCCATAATCTGGGCGGCCGCCGTCGCCTCAATAGCCACCGTCACCGACCAGAACCACCAGTAAAGCCAGCCCACCGAAAAACCAGCCCAGGGGCCAATAAAACGGCGAGCATAAACCGAGAAAGAACCGGTCTCGGGGGTGCGGGCAGACATCTCACCCAGCATCCGCATAATCAGCAGCAGCACCAGGCCAGCCAGCAGGTAGGTCAGAATAACCGCCGGGCCAGCAGTCACAATAGCTGTTGAGGAGGCCACCAGCAGGCCAGCCCCAATAGCCCCACCCAGGGCAATCATAGAGAGGTGGCGGGGCTCCAGGGTGCGGGCCAGCTGCCCCTGGGAAGGAGCAGACTTAGGCTTGCTCACTGACATGGTCGGTCCCTTTCTGGACGTCAAATAAAGAGAAGGCGCAGGGCCCACCAGCTCAACCAGGTGGGGCCGTCAAAACTTCCCACAGCATAGAGCTAGCAAGCCAGATGACGAAATATTACCGAGTGTGACGGCCCGGCCGGTAGGGCCCGCAATAAAAGAGGCAGAAAATGCGGGGGAGAGGGCCGAAAGTTAGGCTAGAGGCACTGGATTAGGTTGGGTTAGGACGGGTTAGGCTGGCAGACTTGCGCTCGCCGCCTCCCTCTCGCCTCGCAAGGCTCGGCGATTCACGCCCCGCCTTCGGTGGATTCCGTTCGCTCTTATGTGCTAACGCACCCGCGAACTCCATCGATGTCAGCGGCTTCGCTGCGAGCATGCCTTCGCCTAACCTGATGAACAACCCTCAACCAAACTTTAAGAAGCACAGGGAGAGAAAATGGCAGTCAATGCAGCCGCAAGCCAAACCCGAGTACGGGCCTCAGAACTGGTAGGACGAGGCTGGCTCAACACCGGCGACAAGAACCTGACCCTGGCAGATCTGCGGGGCAAAATTGTCATCCTAGATTTCTGGACCTTCTGCTGCATGAACTGCCTGCACGTGCTAGACGAGCTGCGTCCCCTGGAAGAAGAGTTCTCTGATGTGCTGGTGACGGTGGGCGTCCACTCACCCAAGTTTGAGCATGAGGCTGACCCGGCCGCCCTGGCTGCGGCGGTTGACCGCTACGATATTACCCACCCGGTGCTGGACGACCCCCAGCTGACCACCTGGGGGGCTTACACGGCCCGGGCCTGGCCTACCCTGGTGGTTATTGACCCTGAGGGCTATATTGTGGCCCACCTGTCGGGGGAGGGGCATGTGCAGGGCTTGACCTCCCTGGTGCGGGAGCTGGTTGCTGAGCATGAGGCTAAGGGCACCTTGCACCGGGGGCAGGGCCCCTATGTTCCTCGGCCTAAGCCTGCTGGTCCACTGGCCTTCCCCGGTAAGGCCCTGGCTTTGCCTGCTGATTTGGCTGGTCAGGAGGGCACCTACCTGGTGACGGATAGTGCCCGCCACCGTCTGGTGCTGCTGGCCTCAGATTTGGAGACCCCCCTAGCTACTTTTGGTGGACCCCAGAAGGGCTACGCTGATGGGGATGCTGCTAGCGCCCGCTTTAATGAGCCTCAGGGCCTGGCCCTGGTTCCGGTTGAGTTGCGGGAGCAGCTGGGGGCTGATGTGCTGGTGGCTGATTCGGTCAATCACCGGATTCGGGGCCTGCGCCTGGCTGACGGGCAGGTGACCACCCTGGCTGGTAGCGGGGCTCAGCGGCTGATTGATGGGCAGACTGCCCGGCAGGACCCCAACTTTATTGCCCCCGGCGCCGACCCCTTGACGGTGGCCCTGTCCTCGCCCTGGGACCTGGTTTATTCACGGCAGGCTGGGGCCTTCCTGATTGCTATGGCTGGTACCCACCAGATTTTCTCTTTTGACCCGGCTGACGGCCAGCTGGCTGTTTTTGCTGGTACCGGGGCTGAGGGCCTGCGGGACGGGGCTGTGGGGGAGTCCTGGTTTGCCCAGTCTTCTGGCCTGATTGAGGCGGCAGACGGTTCAGTTTGGGTGGCTGATTCTGAGACCAGCGCCCTGCGCCGACTGGTTTTTGATCAGGGGCAGGCGCGGGTTGAGACCGCTGTTGGCCTGGGTCTCTTCGACTTCGGTTTTGTGGACGGTGACCGGCAGTCGGCCCGCATGCAGCACTGCCTGGGCCTGGCTGAGCTGCCGGATGGTTCTATTGCGGTGGCAGATACCTACAACGGGGCTATCCGCCGTTTTGACCCTGCCACTGGCCTGCTGAGCACCCTGGATCGGGGTTTTGAGGAGCCCTCAGATTTGCTGGTTGAGACCGGCCCGGACGGGGAGGTCTACCTGTTGGTGGTGGAGGCTAACGCCCACCGGCTGGTGCGGATTGGCCTGCCTGATGCCCTGGCCCATGTGGATGAGGGGGCGGCCCAGGTGACCCGGCAGGCTACCCGGATTGCGGGTGGTGAGCTTGATTTTAGGGTCAGTTTTAAGGCCCCGACCGGTCAGAAGCTGGATACTCGTTGGGGGGATCCTACCCAGTTGAAGATTTCTTCTAGCCCCGAGGATTTCCTGTTGGAGGGGGCCGGTACTGGGCAGGGGCTAACTCGCCGCCTGGTCTTTAACCCGCTCATTAAGGAGGCTGTTTTGCATATTACGGCCCGGGCTGCTGCCTGCGACGGGGAGGAAGGCGGCGAGATTCCTGAGCATGCGGCCTGCCATCTGTATCAGCAGGATTGGGGTCTGCCGGTACAGGTGACCGGGGACGAGGCTGACGGCCGGGAGCTGACCCTGGATTTGCGGGGTATTAGCTAGATAGAGTGAGTTGTCTAAAAAACTCCTAGACAGGCAGGGGGGGCTAGCCTAGACTGTGTTCTATAACTCAGTTTTGGGCTGGCCCTGGCCCTTTACTTTAGGGAAGGAAACCGTGATGAAGCGGAAGCTTTTCTGTCTACCTCTCTTACTCTCTGCTGTCTTCTTGGCTGGTTGTGGCGCCCAGTCAACCAAGGCTGAGGCTGACCCAACGACTATTACAGTGCCGCCGCCCTCCTACACTCCTGAGCAGAGCGACCCTAGCGACCTCTATAACTGCCACCCTATTGAGGAGCCATCCTACATTCTGAACCCCGATAAGATGGCCAAAAAGCCCAACGGCGAGATAGACCCCTGCCAGGGGCCACATATGGACGCTGAGGATGTGCAGCGGGGCAAGGCTGAGGGAAACATTTATGTGCTTTATGCCGGGGTTATGTGCTTTGGCGGTTCCTTAGCAACTCCAGAGGAAATTTTAAGCAAGATCGAGCCTACGCCTGGGGTAGAGCAAGATAAGCTTTTGGCCCAGTACGAGGAAGCTCCTGAAATCGTGAAAGAACAGAGCCAGAAAAATCTCCGCCGCCTCTTTGCCCCTCCCCAGGAGTGCCTGGACGCTGGCTGGAGCTACGCCGGGCCTATCTAAACTCAAGCTCAGTCCATAAGGAGAAATGACGTTGACTAGGTCATCAAAACTTTCTTTAATCTCTTTTTGCATGGGGTTTATTACATTAATAATCTGGGGGCTGAAGCATTACATAGTACGCTTTAGGGCTGAGTCTTTAATCCTATTTTGTGATAAAAGTGGATTTTCATCTATAACTTCGGAAAAGGAGTTGAGGCATACTTATGGAAGTGTCCCTTTCGATCTTGAATCTTATACCTGTGCCGGAGTGATGAGAGTATTTTCTGATGAAGAAATAATTTTCTATTACGGCAGTTTTATATTCATGGTTCTCTGTTTTCTGTTAGCAGTTTTCTTGGTCGATGAAAAAGACCGAGAAGGAGGGAACTTCTTCTAATTGATAGAGGCTTATTCATAAGGGGTAACC
>DKXC01000072.1 GCA_002492045.1 Micrococcaceae bacterium UBA7136 | reverse complement strand
CGCCGCCTGACCCCCCTCTACGAGCTGGCCGCCAACTCTCCTGTCAAGAAGTTCATCAACCTGGACATGGAAGAGTACAAGGACCTGGACATGACCATCGAGGTCTTCACCAAGATCCTGGACCAGCCCCACCTCAAGAACCTAGAGGCCGGTATCGTGCTCCAGGCCTACCTGCCCGACACCCTGGCCGCCATGCAGCGCCTGCAGGCCTGGGCTGCTGAGCGTGTAGCCAGCGGCGGTGCCCGTATCAAGGTCCGCCTGGTCAAGGGCGCTAACCTCTCTATGGAGCGAGTTGAGGCTGCTATTCACGGCTGGCCCCTGACCACCTGCGACTCCAAGCAGGACTCCGACACCAACTACAAGCGCATCCTCAACTACGCCCTGCAGCCCGAACACACCAAGAACATCCGCCTGGGTGTAGCAGGCCACAACCTCTTCGACGTTGCCTTCGCCCTGCTGCTGGCCGAAGACCGCGGCGTTGCCTCCGACGTTGAGTTCGAGATGCTGATCGGTATGGCCACCCAGCAGGCAGAAATCATCCGCCGCCGCGTAGGCCACCTGTTGCTCTACACCCCCGTCGTCCGCCCCGAAGAGTTCGACGTAGCTATCTCCTACCTGGTTCGCCGCCTAGAAGAGAACGCTTCGTCCGAGAACTTCATGAGCGCTGTCTTCGATCTGGATTCTTCCCCCGAGCTCTTCGAGCGCGAGAAGAACCGCTTCCTGCGCTCCCTGGACGCCGTGACCGACGAGGTTCAGCCTGCCCAGCGTAGCCAGAACCGTCTCACCGAGACCGAAGAAACCGTCTTCAAGCCGGCAACCGCCTTCGAGAACACCCCCGATACCGACCCTGCCCTTGCACCTAACCGCAAGTGGGGCCGGGCCATCCTGGAACGCTCCAAGGACACCCAGATTGGTATTGCCACCCTGGCAGCCAACGAGCTGGGTTCTGTAGAGCAGGCTGAGACCCTGATCGCTGATACTGTTGCTGCCGGTGAGGCCTGGGGTGCCCGTCCCGCCTCCGAGCGGGCCGCTATCCTGCGCAAGGTAGCGGTAGCCCTGGCTGTCCGCCGTGCTGACTTCATGGAAATCATGGCTCACGAGGCCGGTAAGACCCTGGACCAGGGTGACGTTGAGGTCTCTGAGGCCGTTGACTTCGCCTACTACTACGCCATGCTGGCCGAGCGCCTGGACAGCGTCGATGGCGCCAAGCACATCCCCGTCAAGCTGACCCTGGTCATTCCGCCCTGGAACTTCCCCACCGCTATCCCCGTGGGTGGCGTCCTGGCCGCCCTGGCCGCCGGTTCCGGTGTTATCTTCAAGCCGGCTACCAACACCGCCCGCGTCGGTGCCCTGATTGCTGAGGTTCTCTGGGAGGCCGGTGTGCCCACCGACGTCCTGCGTCTGGTCAAGGTCACCAACCGGGAGGCCGGCTCCAAGATGATTGCCCACCCGGCCGTTGACCGCCTGATTCTGACCGGTGGTTACGAGACCGCTGAGATGTTCCGTTCCTGGCGCAAGGACCTGCCCCTCTTCGGCGAGACTTCCGGCAAGAACTCCATCATCGTGACCCCCAACGCCGACCTGGACCTGGCCGTCAAGGACGTTGTCTACTCCGCCTTCGGCCACGCCGGTCAGAAGTGCTCCGCCTGCTCCACCGTCATTCTGGTCGGTAGCGTGGGCGAGTCCAAGCGCTTCTACAACCAGCTGGTTGATGCGGTCAAGTCCCTGCATGTTGCCCACCCCCAGGACATCGAATCCGAGATGGGCCCCGTCATCGAGAAGCCCGAGGGTAAGCTCAAGCGCGGTCTGACCACCCTCAGCCCCGGTGAAACCTGGGTTATCAAGCCCCAGCAGCTGGACGAGACCGGCCGCCTCTGGTCACCCGGTGTTCGCGCAGGCGTCCAGCCCGGTAGCGAATACCACCTGACTGAGTACTTTGGCCCCATCCTGGGTGTCATGAAGGCTGCCACCCTGGAAGAAGCTATCGAGCTGCAGAACGCCACCGACTACGGTCTGACTGCCGGTCTGCACTCCCTGGACTCCAAGGAACTGGCCCTCTGGCTCTCCAAGACCCAGGCCGGTAACCTCTACGTCAACCGTGGTATCACCGGTGCTATCGTTCAGCGTCAGCCCTTCGGCGGTTGGAAGAAGTCCACTGTGGGTTCCGGTACCAAGGCTGGTGGCCCCAACTACCTGATTGCCCTCTCTGACTGGGCTTCTGCACCCTCCACCGCTAAGGCACCTCTGACCCACGGCGGCGTCCGCGAGGTTCTCTCCGCCCTGTCTCAGGATCAGCTGCTCGATGCTGAAGGCCTAGACTTCCTCAACCGGGCTGCTAGCTCTGACGCTGCTGCCTGGGCTAGCGAGTTTGGTATCGGCCACGACCCCAGCCAGCTGGGTGTTGAGCGCAATATCCTGCGCTACCTGCCCACCACCGTCCAGGTTCGCCTGGATGAGAAGGGCAGCCTGGCTGAGGCCCTGCGTGTTCTGCTAGCCGGTGTCCTCTCCGGTGCCCGGGTGGAGTTCTCTACCGGTCAGAACCTGCCTGCAAACCTGGCAGCTGCCCTGCGTAAGAACGGCGTCACCCTGCTCAACCAGAGCGACGAGGCCTACCGTGCATCCCTGACCCGGATTGCCAAGACCCCCTCCAAGCAGCTGGAAGGCAGCGCCCTGGAAGGTGCCCGCATCCGCTACATCGGTGAGGATGTCACCAGCCTCTACCAGGCTCTGGACGGCCGTCCCGATATTGCCATCTACTTCCAGCCCGTTACTGAAGCTGGCCGCATTGAACTGCTGCCCTTCATCCGGGAGCAGGCAGTATCTATCACCGCCCACCGCTTCGGTAACCCCGACAAGTTCTCTGAGGGTGTTATCTAAGCTCTAGCGGCCCGCTAGGTTTCTAGCCCTGGCGCACAAAAGCCCCTTCCCTCCTTTTCTGCTTGACCAGAAGAGGTAGGGGAGGGGCCTTTTTCTTACCTCTACCCCCTACCAGGTGCCAGATCAAAACGCTTATGGGCGGAGACTCCTCAGAAAAGTGGTTTTATCTGGCACATATATCAAGAAAGGTGTGGTCTTAGACACTTGAAGAGGTCTTTCTGTTGTATGATGGAAGAGTCTGAATAAAGGGACTCTTCTTGAGTTCCAGCGACCGGCGAAGCTGGCCTTGACTAAGGCCTCTTCCTCCCTCTGATAAGTAGAAAAGGACGTCTCCCATGAGCAAGGTTCCTGCAGAACTCAAGTACACCAGCGAGCATGAATGGGTCTCAGCCCTCAGCGCCGACGGCACCGTCCGGGTAGGCATTACCGACCATGCCCAGGACGCCCTGGGAGACGTGGTTTACCTGGATCTACCCCAGGAAGGTGACAGCCTAGAAGCTAACGCAGTCTTCGGTGAGGTTGAGTCCACCAAGAGCGTTTCCGACCTCTTTGCCCCCCTGGCGGGCGAGGTCGTAGCCGTCAACTCTGCCCTGGAAGACAGCCCCGAGCTGGTCAACTCTGACCCCTACGGTGAGGGCTGGATTCTGGAGCTACGCCCCGAAGATCCGGCAGCTATCGAGGGCCTACTGACTGCTGAGGCCTACCAGGCCGAGCTAGGCTAGTCAGCTCTCCTTTCAAGCTTCCTCTAAAAACTGTGCCCCTCAAAGCAAAGAGGGGCACAGTTTTTCTTGGCTTCGATCATCTCTTGGGGGCTGGGTAACAGGGGCAACTGACTGGCTAACCTAAGTGGAGAAGAAAATAGGAGCCAAAATATGGGAAAGCTCTAGCGGGCGTCCGCTCATCTGGCTAAGATTGAACAAGCGGTTCACTGTTTACCATTTTGTGACCTTTGAACCCTGACACACCATCTCACGTACGACAGACGAACCAGGGGAGGGGCCAGGCGGCACCCTGCCTCTCACAGAAGGAAGGACCCAAGGCCCCATGACCAACCAGCAGGCACACCCGCAGACCTCCACCATGAGTCTCGTCTCCCTGGGGATCTCCCAGGGTCATATCCCCACCCCCACTGAAACCTCCGTCCTGGCCACCCTGGCCCCTGGCTCCGCCGTCCTGATCGGCTTGGAAGGCCAGTTCAAGGGTGCCCGCTTTCTGCTCACTCCCAAGGAAGGCCCGGACGGTGCAGTAGAACCCATCGTGGCCGGACGCAGCCCCGAATCAGACATCTACCTGGACGACGTTACTGTCTCCCGCAGCCACACCCTTTTCATTCCCAACGCCGGTAGCTTCATCATGGCCGACGCTGGCTCCCTCAACGGCAGCTACGTCAACGGCGACCGGGTCGATGAAGCCTACCTCAAGAGCGGGGACGAAATCCACATCGGCAAGTTCCACTTCGCCTTCTACCTGGGTCAGGGTCATTAAATGACGGCCCCCCTTACCCC
>DKXC01000059.1 GCA_002492045.1 Micrococcaceae bacterium UBA7136 | reverse complement strand
TAGCACCCTAGCCGATGGCACCGGCTCCCTAGCTTCTGGCGCTAACCAGCTTTCTACTGGCGCAGCTACCCTGACTGAGGGCACCGGCTCTCTGGCCTCCGGTGCTAACCAGCTCAAGGACGGGGCCGCCCAGCTCTCTGCCGGGGCTACCAGCGCCAGCGACGGAGCCTCCTCCCTAGCCTCTGGCCTAGGCGACCTTCAGGACGGCAACCAGCAGCTAGCTACCTCCCTGGGGCAGGCGGTGGGCCAGGTACCCAGCTTCACCACCCAGGAGGCTGACGACCTGAGTGCTGTTAGCAGCCATCCGGTGGATATCAGCGAGACCCGCCTAAACGAGGTGGCCACCTACGGCCACGGCCTAGCCCCCTACTTCATGACCCTGGGTCTCTGGGTGGGTGCTATCGCCTACTTCATGATGTACCCGGCGATTTCCCGCAAGTTCGCCCGCAGCGGCCACAGCGGCCTGGCCACCCTGCGCGGGGCCCTGATTCCGGTCGTCCTCATGGGTATTGCCCAGGGTATTGTCATGCCCTCCATTATTCACCTCTGGGTGGGTATTGAGACCGCTAACTTCTGGGGCCTGGTGGGCTTCTCCATCCTGACCTCTATCACCTTCTTGGCCATTAATCAGGCCCTAATTGCCCTGCTGGACGCCCCGGGCCGCTTCATTGCCCTGGTGCTGACAGTTCTGCAGGTGGGTGCTGCGGCTGGTACCTACCCCATTGAGACGGCACCGGCCTTCTTGCAGGCTATCCACCCCTGGCTGCCTCTGACCCACGCCCTAGAGGCCTTCCGCTCCTTCATTGCGGGCGGCTCCCTGGGTGTTGGGGTTGGCCTGGCCTGGTTGGTTGGCTGGTTTAGCCTGGCGGTCTGCGGTACGGCCTTCAGCATTTGGCGGCGGCACCGACGCGAGGAGCGGGCTGAGGCTGAGCGTCAGGCCCGCCGGGCCAAGCACCTGGATGACCAAAAGGCTACTGCCTAAAGGCCCGGCTTGAGTCAGTGAGTAGGATAGAGGGGATAGCTAGACTGTCCCCTCTATTCTTATGCCCTGCCAGCGGGTTGTGGCCCGGCTGGCACAAGTTGAAGGAAGTTAGTCATGGGTTTCTTTGAGAATGTTCTGCCTGCCCAGACGGGCCTGCGCCCCATTACCCAGGAGCGACTCAAGGAGTCCCTGGAGCGCCTAGAGCTGACCTACGAGCAGGATCCTGCCGGTGAGCTGACGGTCTTCCTGCCCCTGGGTAGTCTTAATCTTTTGCTGGCCCGGCAGCTGGGCTTGGACGTCCTGAGCCTGCGCGGCAGCTGGCGGGGCACCCTGCCCCTGGACTTTCTGGGTACAGCCCAGGAGCTGACTAACTATTGGAACCAGAACCGGCCCTTCCTTAAGGCCTTCCCCTACCGTTGGGAGGAGGGCGACCAGGTTTCCCTGATTATGCCGGTGGATATGTCGGTTCCCTATGCTGGGGGTGCCACCGATGAGCAGCTGGACGAGCATATTGGGACAGCCCTGCAGCTTGCTCAGGAGTATTTCTCTCTTTTGACCGAGACTTTCAGCGAGGAGAAGTAGACATGCAGCAGCGTTTTAAGGTTGATCTGGGCGGCCTGGTTGAGCTGCTGTCCAAGAACCTTTATTCGGGCCCTCAGGTTTATTTGCGGGAGGCTATCCAGAACGGGGTGGACGCTATTACCGCCCGGCAGGAGCTAGACCCGACAGCCCCGGCCCTGGTTGAGCTAGACCCCTGGGAGGACGGCCAGGGCATTACCATCCGGGATTCTGGTGTTGGTCTGACGGCTGACCAGGCTGAGGAGTTCCTGGCAACCATCGGCCGTACTTCTAAGCGGGATGAGCTGCTAGGTGAGGGCCGGGCCGAGTATCTGGGCCAGTTCGGTATTGGCCTGCTGGCCTGTTTTTTGATTGCTGACACCCTAGAAGTGACCTCCCTGAGCGCTCTGCCGGGTAGCCGTCCGGTGCGCTGGTTGGGGCATGCTGACGGCACCTTCCAGGTTCTACCGGTGGAGGACGGGGAGGCCCAGCTTGAGGTGGGTACCAGCATCCGCCTTAAGGCCCGGCCAGACGCCCTGCACTGGGTGGCGGAGGAGACCGTCCTGACCCTGGCTGGGGATTATGCCGATATGCTGCCGGTGGATTTGATGGTGCGGGTGGCCTCTGTTGCGGGCCAGCGGGTCTGGCGGCAGATTAATCGCCCGGCTCTGCCCTGGGCCCCGGCCGGTGAGGGCGGACGCAACCAGCATGACCGACTGCTGGCCCTAACTGACTATGCTGAGAAGTCTTTGGGCCTAACACCTCTGGCCACTATTGACCTGTCTGTTCCGGCAACGGGTACTACGGGTGTGGCCTATGTTCTGCCGCAGGCCGTGTCGCCGGGTTCTGGCCGTCACCGGGTCTATGTCAAGAACATGCTGGTCAACGGCCGGGAAGACAGCCTACTACCGGATTGGGCTTTCTTTGTGCGGGCCGTGCTCAATTCTGAGTCGCTGACACCAACGGCGTCCCGGGAGCAGCTGCGGGAGGACGAGATTCTGCTGCTGACCAGGGAGGCTATCGGCCAGCAGCTCAAGGACTGGATTAGCCAGACTCTCAGCCAGCCTGGCCCGGCCCGGGACCGTTTTATTGCGGTTCATTCTCTGGCCCTGCGGGCGGTGGCCCTGGCCAGTGACGACATGCTAGATATTGTGGCTTCCTCCCTGCCTTTTGAGACGACAGGCGGGGTGGCTACCCTGGCTGAGGTGGCCCAGGCGTCCGGGCAGGTGCTCTATACGCCCACCACCGAGGCCTATCGGCGGATCGCTTCGGTGGCTAGCGCCCAGGGGCTGATGGTGGTTAATGGTGGATATGTTTATGATGCTGACCTGCTGGCCAAGCTGGCTGACCGCCCCAACTGGCAGGTCACTGAGCTGACAGCCCAGGACGTCACCGCCACCTTGGCCCCGGTGGACTTGGACCGCCAGTTGCAGGTCATGGAGGCCTTAGACCGGGCTAAGGCCCTACTGGCTGAGCATGATTGTGATGTTTCTTTGCGGTCTTTCCACCCACAGGAGGTTCCGGCCGTGCTCTTGCGGGATGCTGAGGCTGAGCGGGCCCGGTCTATTAGCCAGGAGGCTGAGGCGGCTGATGATTTCTTCTCTGGTCTGCTCTCTTCTTTCACGGAGGGCCAGCAGGCTGCCCCCAGCCGTACCCTGGTGCTCAACGATTCCAATGAGAATACCCGCCGTCTGCTCTATCAGCCTGCTCACCCGTCTTTTGAGCCAGGTTTGATGACCCTCTACATTTCGGCTCTGATGCTGGCCGGTGAGGGTCTGAGCGGGTCTGAGACGGCCCTGCTATCTGACAGTCTGGCCCAGCTGCTTGCGGCTGCCTTAGGCAAGTAGAAGAAAAGGAAAGGACGCTAGCCATGTGGTCAATTGAGCAGGCCCAGCAGAAGCTGATTCAGGCCCGGGAGCTACCCTATGGGGCGGCCCGGACGGCGGCTTCTGAGTACCTGGTGCGGACGCTAGAGAATGAGGGGCCGCGGCAGGTGCTGCCCGAGGCCCTGCTCAACCTAGTGGAGACCTATATTTTTGGTCAGCCTACCCCGGCTTCTTTTGCGGCTTTTTCTAAGCTGCTGCGGCTTTATGACAGCAACCCGGAGTTCTTTACAGAGGAGACCAGCCGGGCCCTTTTCTGGCAGTTTAAGTGGATTTCTGGTGACCTGACAGCCTACCCGCAGATTAGCCGGGACCAGGCCCGCACCCTGCTGGACGAGATGCGTCGCCGCTACCGGCTAGCTGGCCTGGGTGAAAGCGCCCCGGACCGGGCCGAGTATGGTTGGGCCCTGCACCTGGGCCTGGAGGATGAAGCGGAGGCCTGGAAGGCCCGCTGGCTGTCTCACGGCGAGGACGAGATGGATTGTGCTTCTTGCCGTCAGGGCGGGCTGATTCATGATTTGGTCTCTGAGGGTAAGTTCCAGGAGGCCCTGGATTTGGGGGCGCCCACTGAGGATTTGTGCAACCGGGAGCCTGCTTCTTCTCACCGGCAGCTGGCTATGGCCTGCCTGGAGCTGGGGATGGGCCGGGAGGCTGGTCTGCATTTGCGGCGGGCTCAGGCTACCCGCGACCAGTATGATCCTAACGATTTGGGTCTGGAGTTTGAGATTCTGGCCCGGGGCGGTCAGCTGGATGAGGCCTTTAAGCTGCTGCGGGAGCAGGGCAGGCAGGCTCTGGCTTTGACGGGCGACCCGGGCGATAATCGGGCTTTTTTGCGTTTTGTGCTGGCTGGTTTGGCCTGGGCTCGGGAGTCTGAGGGGCAGCGTCCTACCTTCTTGGGGGATGCTAAGGCGGTGCTGAATGAGCGGCTGGAGGCCCAGGGCTTTGGCCCGGATGAGGGCTGGAGCTTGGAGCGGCTGTCTCATTTCTATGACTGGGCCTATGAGCAGTCTCTGCCTTTGGCTAGGGCCTTTGATCGGCGGGCGGGGTCTGATAATTTTAGTCGGGCCTTGCAGGAGGCTACTTCGGCTCCTCGCCTGGTGGATTTGGTTTTGCCGGAGGGGGTCAGCTTGGAGACTGAGGGGGCGTCTATTCCTCTGGCTGAGGCGACGGTGGAGGACCTACCGGACCATGCTTCTTGGGCTGATTGGGCTGAGGCTGGGGCGGCCTGGCAGGAGCTGGGCCAGCTGGAGCGGGCCTTTGAGGCCTATGCCCGGGCGTCTGAGCTGGCCTTGGAGGCTAAGGCCCCCACGGCTTTCTTGGCGGAGCTGGCTCGCCGCTGGTTCCCGGTGGCTGAGAGCCAGGGCCGGGCTGCCTTGGGCCAGGTTTACCCTCTGGCCATGGCCGCGATGGATCAGGCTGGGGCTGAGCTGGATGATCGCTATTCTGAGCGGGTTGGCCTGCCGGAGTCTTTCTTTCAGCAGCAGGCCTATAAGGTGCTTGCTTTGACCATGGATTTGGCGGCTCGTTCTTTTGCGGCTTTAGAGATGGATGAGGCGCCTGGTTTTTTGCGGTCTGCTTCTGAGAAGTACGTGGACGGCGGCCAGCTGGATCGGGCCGGTCAGCTGCTGTTGGTTTTGGGGCAGGTTGAGGCTGAGCGGGGGCTTTATGATCAGGCTCTTGCCACCTACCGGGAGGCAGTGGGGCTTTTTGAGGAGGCTGTACGTCCGCGGTCTAAGGCCCGTGCCTTGGACGCCTACATTGACCTCTTGCGTAAGACCGGCCAGGAGCACCAGGTTCAGGCCCTGCTAGAGGACCTGCTCTAGGCTTCCCTGGCCTGGTAGAGGCTGGTGTCCTGCTTTGTTAGACGTGGTGAGTAACCCGAGGGGAAGAGCTAGACTGCCGGGGGCAGTCTGGCGGCTTTCGCTAGCCCACTTGTTGCTGGCTTTTGGCTCTAACCTGCTAAACCTGGTCCTTGTTCTGCATTTTGCTGGGGCAGAGGATTTATCTTCCTTGGGCCTGGTCTTAGCCTTGCGGACAGCCCCTACCTTTTTGGTGTCCCTCTGGGGTGGAGTTCTTGCTGATCGCTGGCCGAAGAACCTGCTAGCTGGCTTTTCTATTTTTGCTTCTGGTCTCACTGAGGCTTATTCAAAAGTAAAGAACCACCCCGCACCCACCAACTA
>DKXC01000057.1 GCA_002492045.1 Micrococcaceae bacterium UBA7136 | reverse complement strand
CGCTGGCCGCCTCCCTCTCGCCTCGCAAGCTCGGCGATTCAGGACAGCCCCCGTGCCAGCGGCTTCGCCACGAGTCTGCTGTCGCCTACCCTTCTGAATAACCCCCTTGACACAGCAGGGCAAGAAGAGAAGAATGAGAGGCAGATGCCAGGCTGCTAATAGGTAGCCCCGGGCTCCAAATTATTAGCCGCTTCGAGCGGCCTTCCGCCGAGAGGCGCTCCCAGTCTGGCATCCCTAAACTTCCTGCCGGGCCACCCTCACCAGAGGGCGGCCCGGCCTTTCACTATCCAAACCCAAGGCAGCCCATGCTCCAGCGCATCTTCCCCCAAGAAAACAGCAGCCTCAGCTCCCTGACCGCCCTCTCAGAAGAGGCCGGCCAGGCCACCATCCTGCTAGCAGAAATGCTAGGCTCCCCCCTAGCCCGCTACCCCCAGCTCCTGCAAGAAGCCTTCAGCATCGAATCCAAGGCCAAAGAGCTACTACTCACCACCATGAGCGCCAGCCGCAGCTCCTTCGCCACCCCCATCCCCCGCGAAGACATCTTCACCCTAGCCACCACCCTCTACAGCCTGGTCGAAAACCTCACCTCCGCCGCCCACAGCATCCAACTCAACCAACTCGAAGACTTCCCCCAAGAAGTCAGCACCCTCCTAGACCTCATCCAACACCAGGCCAGCCTCACCACCGCAGCCATCCCCCGGATCAGAAACCTCAAAGACCTCGACAGCTACTGGATCACCATGCTGCGCACCACCAAACAAGCCCAAAGAACCGCCGAAGAACACCAGGCCCTAGCCCTCAAAAAACAAAAAACCAGACACTACCTAGCCTCCAGCCTGCTCATCAGCCACCTGACCCAAGCCAATCAAGACCTCCGCACTCTGGCCACCGAAATTGGCCGCCTCAGCGTCCAGGAATCCTAAGTGATCCCCACCCAGGCCCTAACCTACCTAGCAGCCGCCCTCCTCCTGGCCTATGCCCTGCTCTCTACCATCACCTCCAGCCCTGCCGCCAGTGCCCTCACCCTCAAAACCCGGGCCCTCAGCCAAGGGCAAGCCCTCAGTCTGGTAGCCATCTCTCAACTGCTAGGTTTCGGAGCCGCCAGCCTACTTCTAGGATCCACCCTGCCCAGCTGGTTCGTCCTCCTCAACGACAGCAGAAGCCTGCCCCTGCTACTCTCCGCCCTACTAGCAGCCCTATCCTGGCTTCTCATCACCTGGCAACGACGCCTGCCCTCCTCAGCAACCCAAGCCCTCATCGGCGGCCTCATCGGCGCCTACCTGATGGCCTGCCAACAAGAAAACCAGCTACCCTTCCCCCTGACCAGCCCCTGGCTACTAGTCCCCCTCCTACTAGCCCCGCCCCTCATCTTTCTACTCAGCTACCTACTGGTCTTCCCCCTCTTTAGCCTGACCCAAGAAACCTACCCGGCCCAGATCAACCAAAATGCCCGAACAGTCCTAGTGCTAGCCTCCTCCCTCACCGCCCTCGCCCAAGGCCTCCTAGCCGGGCAGCGCCTGCTCCCCCTAGCCGGCCTCATCCTAGCCCTAGGATCCGGGCAGGCCAGCAGCCACTTCATCCTCTACCTCCTGCTAGCACTAGCCCTAGTTCTAGGTGCCTGCCGGGCCAGCTCCCGCATCAGCTACCACCTGACCCAGCAGCTTGTGCGCTCAGGCCCCTTCCGGGCAGCCATCGCCCAAAGCAGCAGCGCCCTGGCCCTCCTCCTGACCCAAGCCCTCTGGTCAGCACCCCTCTCCCCCAGCCAGGCCACCTGCTCAGCCCTCCTAGGTGCAGGCAGCAACCAAAGCCTGTCCGGCGTCCAGCCCCGCCGCATCCTGGCCCTACTCACCAGCTGGGCCCTTACCCTACCGATCAACATCCTCACGGCAGGAGCTATCTACTACCTGCTAACCCTGGCCTAAAAGACCCAGCCCATCTACTAAGATGAGGAAGAAACAATCACTCTCACCCCAAGGCCCAGTCCCCGAAAGGACAGCAAGACCATGGCCCGAATCCTTGTACTCGCAGACCTGGGACAGACCAGCTACCACGTCGGCAGCCAGGCCATCGGCATCGCCGCAGCCCAAGAACTCAGTGCCCGCGGCCACCAGGTAGTCCTAGCCACCCGCTCAGCCAGCCAAGACCAGGCCCTCATCTCCCCCGACTACGATTACCTAACTAGCCTGCCCTTTCCCAGCCAGCCAGCCGAACGAGAAATCCTGCTCGACAACCTCCACAAATACCTCAAAGGTCAGCCAGGCGACCCCCAGCTAGCTGAATTCGTCCAGACCGTCGCCGACCTAGACGGCATCCTCATCGCAGGTAGCGGCTCCATGAACTCCCTCAACGGTGACCTCCTCTACGAAAAAGCCGCCTACGCCCTCATCGCCCACTACTACAAGATTCCCCTAGTCATCTCCGGGCAGACCGTCGGCCCCGTCCTCACCGAAGCAGACAGCCACACCCTCATCAGAATCCTGCAGGACGCCCGCCTAGTGGGCATGCGCGAAACTTCCTCCCTAGAATGGAGCCAGTCCCAGGGCCTAGAAGCCTACCAGGTGCTAGACGACTCCAGCTTCTACCAGCCCCTCAACCGCACCCTGCCCGGACGTCCCACTGTAGAACTACCCGATAAGTACATTTGTGCCACTTTTTCGGGCCTATCCGACAGCCAGGCCCGCACCGTCGCCCACCTGCTAGACGACCTAGACCGGCTCTACGGAATCAAAACTGTCTTCCTTCCCCACCTGGGCACCCCCTTGGCAGAGGACGGCGACTACGCCTGCCACGCCCTCATTGCCAGCCACATGTTCTCCGGCCCCCTGCTACTACCGATCGTCCACGCCGATGACGCTATCCGGGTGCACCAGGGAGCCTTCCTCAACTTTTCAACCCGCTATCACCCCGGGGTCTTCTCCCTGGCCGGAGGCATCCCCTTCCTGGCCCTCCTGCCCGACCCCCAAACCGACACCAAGGTACGCGGGCTCATGGCCCAGTACGGGGCCGAAAACTATGCCATCCCCCTGGCCCTGCTCAACTCTGAGGCACCAGCCCAGGCCCTCCAAGAGATAGTCCTACTACGCGAGGAGCTCTCCCGCGTCCTGACCCTACGAGCCCAGGAACTCAAGGGCTACTACCAGAACTGGTGGGACACCGCCGCCCACATGCTCCTACCCCAAAACGAGCAGGCCCCTGTCCCCCTGCCAGCCCAAATTTCACCCACCCCCACCATCTTCACCGGCGACTGGAACCTAACTAACCTGCTAGTGCGAGACGACATCGCCCAAATTTCTCTGGCTGCCGCCCAATCCCAGGCAGAAAGCGACCGGGCTATTTCCTGGGACTACCAGCGGCTGCTTCAGCGGGATCAGGCCCAGGCCCGGGCCGAAGAACTAGAACGGCAGAACGCCGCCCTGCTCTACTCCCTGCAGGAGGCAGAAGAGAACGCCACCCTGCGGGGCTGGGTTCGCCGGGTCATGGGCGGCTAAATTCAGCCCTAGCCCCCGGCTGTTTGCTTGCCTAGAATAGGAGGCATGGGTAGAGGCCAGCAATTAGACAGGGTAAAACAGGAAGCCAAACAAAGAACCAAGGAGGGCATCAGCCGGGTTCGAGAGGGCTTCCTGCAATCTCTGCAAATTGTAGTGGCCGGTGTGGGCGCCTACCTCTTCTCTGAGCGGGTTCTAGGCCATTTTGAGCCAATCTTTGCCGCCACCGCCGCAGTAGTTTCCCTGGGCTATATCACCGGCGCCACCCATGCCCGCCGCATCCTGGAAGTTTCCCTGGGCGTCGCCCTGGGGATCCTGCTAGGCGACCTCATCTTACTCACCTTAGGCAAGGGACTGGGGCAGGCAGCCCTGGCCATGCTGATCTCTATCCTGGTGGCCCGCTTCTTAGACGACGGGATTCTCTTTACCATTCAGATGGGCGTTCAGTCCTGGCTGGTGGTGCTGCTTCCCCACACAGTCGATAACCCCTTCAGTCGAAGTCTGGACGGCATCGTAGGTGGGGTTTTTGCCTTCCTGCTCATGTTTTTCTTCCCCCTTAACCCCCACCGCAGACCCAGGCAGGACGCCCAGCAGCTCATGGAGGCTTTCAGTCAGGTCTTTGATGATTCTGCCCGTGCTATCCGCTCCTACCAGGCAGACCAGGCCTGGACGGCCCTAGCCCAGGCCCGCCAGCTGCATCCCCTCTATGATGCCTGTGAGAAGAGCGTGATTACTTCTCGGGGTATGGCCCAGCTATCTATGACCGGCAGGTCCAGTCTCAAGGAGCTGGAGGAGTACTCCCAGATTCTGGGCAAGGTGGACTACGCTATCCGCAACCTGCGAGTGCTCAACCGACGCCTGTCTTCCACTATCAGCAATGTTCAGCTCTCTGAGCAGGCCAGCCAGGCCATTGCCCAGGTACTAGAGCAGTTAGCGGATGCTATTAGTGTCTTGGGTAGGGCCCTGGCCTCTTCGCAGGCTCAGGAGCGACAGCGGGCTCAGCGGCAGGCCCAGCAGGATTTGACGGAGCTAGCCCAGGTACTAGAGCCCCGGATTATGGGGGTTCGGTCGATGGAGGGGGAGGCCCTGGTGCTGATTTTGCGGTCTCTGCTGGTAGACCTGCTAGAGGCCAGCGGCCTGACCCACCAGCAGGCGGTGGATTGCTTGGCGCCCCTGGGTGAGGCCATGACTGAGCATGCCCCGCCTACCCAGTCTATTCCGGTTATTACCCCTCAGATGCTGGAGGTTAGCCGGGCCGATACGGCCAGCATTAACCTTGCCCTGCGAGCCAGAGAGCGGAAGCCCCGCCAGGAGGTTCGCCTCCCCCTAGACCCTGACGAGTAAGCCCGCCTCTGCCTATTTGCCCTGGGGAAAGAGCAGGGACAGGGCCTCAGCCAAAGAAGCTACCTCCCGCACCGAAACCCCGGCAGGAACCTCCCCCACCCCGGCAGGAGAAGCCGGAACAATCACATGGGTAAAGCCCAGGCGTCCTACCTCAGCAATACGCTGGCGGATGCCAGGCACAGCCCGTACCTCACCGGCCAGACCCACCTCACCAAAGACCGCTAGTTTACGGGGCAAAGGCTTATCCTGGGCGGCAGAAGCCAGGGCAATGACGCAGGCCAGGTCGGCTGAAGGCTCAGAAATCTTGACTCCTCCCACAGTCGAAATGTAGCAGTCCAGCTGGCCTACCTTAAAGCCAGCCCGCTTCTGTAGGACAGCAAGAAGCATAGCGATCCGGCTAGAATCCAGGCCGCTGGTAGCCCGCCGCGGTTGCGGGGTGGAAGATTGGTCAAGCAGGGCCTGAACCTCAGCCAGCAGGGGGCGACGCCCCTCCATAGTGACGGTGACGCAGGTACCCGCGACCGGGTGGGGGGTGCGGGACACAAAAAGCCCAGAGGGGTCTACCACCGGGGCGATGCCGTCCTCGTGCATATCAAAGCAGCCTACCTCGTCGGTGGGGCCAAAACGGTTCTTGATGGCCCGCAGCATACGGATAGGGGTGTGCTTGTCACCCTCGAACTGGCAGACCACATCCACTAGGTGTTCTAGCAGGCGGGGTCCGGCAATGGTGCCTTCCTTGGTCACGTGCCCTACCAGCAGGGTGCAAATGTTGCGGCTCTTGGCCACAGAAATCAGGCTGGCTGCTACTTCTCGCACCTGGGTGGCACCACCGGCGCTACCTTCTACCTCGGCTGAGGCCAGGGTCTGGACAGAGTCAACCACCAGCAAATCGGGGTTGACTTCTTCGATATGGGCTAGGGCTGTACCCAGGTCTGTTTCGCTGGTCAGGTAGAGGGTTTCAGCCAGGGCTCCGATCCGGTCAGCCCGTAGTTTAACCTGAGCGGCTGATTCTTCACCGGTAATGTAAAGCACCCGGTGGGGCTGGCCGGTAGACTGGCCCCGAGCGAAGGTGGCTGCCACGTCCAGCAGGAGGGTGGACTTACCAACACCCGGCTCACCGGCCATGAGAATGACAGCACCAGGCACCAGGCCCCCACCCAACACCCGGTCAAACTCGGGGTTGCAGGTGCTCATGTACTGGGCTACCCGGGAGTCCACCTGACTAATGGGCTTGGCCGGCTCCTGGACGCTTGAGGCGGCCGTGGTCTTGGCGGTGGTGGGGCCGCTGGCTTCTACCACGGTGCCCCAGGACTGGCATTCTCCGCAGCGCCCCACCCATTTGGCGGTGGTCCAGCCGCATTCGGTGCAGCGGAAGGCGTTAGCAGTGCGGGAGCCAGTTTTCTTACGTGTAGCCATGCCTCTAGCTTAGGTCATGGCCCCTAAAGGTAGGGGTCGTAGAGGGAGTTTTCAGCCATCCGAGAGAGAGATTCGCGGATGCCCCTAGCCCGCTGTTCACCCACCCCGTCCACTGCCTTGAGGTCTTCTAGGCTGGCAGCCATGAGGGCCTGTAGACCGTCGAAGTGGTCTACTAGGCGGTCGGCGACAGCCCCCGGCATGGATTTGATGCCGGTCAGCAGGCGGTAGCCGTGGGGCTGGATGGGGGCATCCAGTAGGTCGCCCAGGCCCAGGGCCCGGCCAATAGCCAGTAGGTCTACGATGTCCTTATCGTCCAGCTGGCCCAGGGCTGCCACTGCTTCTTCTAGCTCCTGGGCGCTAGTCTGCCGAGGCAGGTAGTCCCGCAGGATCAGCCAGGATTCTGGCAGGTTATTACTGGTGAGTTCTTCAAGTTGCAGGGCTAGCAGGCGGCCAGCGGAGCCCAACTCGGCCAGGTAGATTTCAGCCTCACGGGTAATTCGCCGGACCATCTCGGTGCGTTGCAGGGTGCTGACTAGGTCCCGCAGGGTGACGCTATCTTCAATTTCAAGCACAGACAGCTGCTGCAGGACGCCCTGTAGGCGCTCGGTGTAGCTGCTGAGGGTGCGGATGGCCTGATGGGCCCGGCTCATGAGGGCCTGGGTGTCTTCTAGGGTGTAGCGGATGCCCTCGGTATAGACCGAAATCAGGGACATAGAAGCACTGACCGCAATGACTGGGAAGCCGGTCTGCTTGGCCACGCGCTCGGCCGTCCGGTGGCGGGTGCCAGATTCGGTGGTCTCGATGCTGGGGTCTGGTAGTAGCTGCACCCCGGCTGAAATCAGGGTGGAGGCTTCCCGGTCGCAGACAATAGCCCCGTCCATCTTGGCGAGTTCTCGCAGGCGGGTGGCGGTGAACTCGGTATTGAGGCTGAAACCGCCGGAGCTCATGGCGGCTACTGTCTGGTTGGATCCCAGGACGATTAGGGCGCCGGTGCGTCCTCGCACAATACGTTCTAGCCCCTCCCGTAGTTCGGTACCGGGGGCTATGCGGGCAATTGTTTTGAGCAGAGATTCGCTATAGTCAATCAGCACGTCTTCCAGTTTACCGCGCAGAAGAAAGGCCTCCTGCCCTCCCACAGGGGAAGACAGGAGGCCGGGCCAGAAAACGGCAGAAGTGTCCTTTAGCCGGTGACGATAATCCGGACGGGCTGGGAGTTCACCCCATTAACGCTGGCGGTAGCCCAGTAGTAGCCGGGCTGGATGGGGAGGGTGCTGTTGCAGCCCAGGGCGTTGATGGTGCGGTTCCAGGAGACAGCGGCAGTCTGGGAGGCACCGGCAGCTAGCTCAGCGTTCTCGGCGGCTAGCTGGTTGCACTGGGCGTAGTTGTAGACCTGGGCGGGGCCAGAGGTGATGTTGATATCAACATTGTTGGCGCCACCGGTCACGATGCAGGGGTTGCCTGAAGTGTTGGTGTAGCTGACAGCCAGGGCCGGGCTTTGACCGGCTGCGTAGCTGGTGCGGTCTGCGGTCAGGCTGATCTTGAGGTCTGCTGCGGTACAGGCTACTAGAGCGGCCTGGGTAGGCTCGGCGCTGGGGCTAGCAGACTCGGTGGGTTCAGCGGAGGCAGAAGGAGAGGCAGATGCTTCTGGGCTGGCTTCTTGGCTGGCGGTAGCTGAGGCAGACTCAGTAGGCTCAGCTGAGGCGGAGGCAGAAGCTGACTCGCTGGCAGATGCTGAGGCGGTAGCCCGCTGGGAGAAGTCGCTAAAGGCCTCAGTCTTCTGAGAACTAGAGGCAGAAGCAGAAGCTGCGGCAGAAGTATCAGAGGAGCCGGAGCCACGTCCAAAAAGCCAGCTAATCAGGCCGATGATTAGCAGCACAATCAGGACGAGAATCAGCAGGGCCACAATCCGACGGCGGCGATAAACCTCGGGGGGCTGGGGTGCAAAGGGATCAGCGTTTTCAGACATAGTTCTAGCCTACCTGTTTCTGCCCGGTTCTGGGCACTTTGACGGGCAGGCTGCTAGCGGCTTTAGGTGAGCTGCCTTAGAGTATTGGGGTGTCTTCTCTCTTAGCATCAAACCCACCTATCCCGGCCCATTTACCCCAGTTGCACCAGACCATCAGCCGCTGGTACCTGAACCACAGCCGGGATTTACCCTGGCGAACCGGCTCTAATACCCCCTGGGAGGTTATGGTCAGCGAGTTCATGCTGCAACAGACCCCGGTCAAACGGGTACTGCCGGTCTGGCAGGCCTGGCTGGAGCGCTGGCCCACCCCCGCGGATTTGGCGGCTGAGGAGCCGGGTGAGGCCGTCCGCGCCTGGGGACGCCTGGGTTATCCTCGCCGGGCCCTGCGCCTGCATGCGGCAGCGGTGGCCATTGTTGAGGAGCACCAGGGGCAGGTACCAGCAAGTTACGAGCAGCTGCTGGCCCTGCCAGGGGTTGGCTCCTATACGGCGGCAGCTATCTTCGTTTTCGCTTTTGGTCAGCGAGCCACGGTCATTGACACCAATATTCGCCGGGTTCAGGCCCGACTGATTTCAGGTAATGCCCTGCCCTCCCGCTCCTTGACGGCGGCTGAAACCCGGCTAGCTGAGAGTCTGCTACCTGATGATTTGGCGGATTCTTGCCTCTGGAATGTGGCGGTCATGGAGCTAGGTGCCCTGGTGTGTACAGCTAAGTCTCCGGCCTGTGGGGCCTGCCCGGTGGCTGATTCTTGTGCCTGGCTGGCAGCTGGACGCCCTGAGGCTGACTATGTGCCTAAGGGCCAGGCCTGGGCTGGAACTGACCGGCAGCTGCGGGGCGCCATGATGGCCCTGCTCCGCTCAGCCTTGGAGCCTGTTCCTGCCAGCCTGCTGCTTTCTGCTGGCCGGGACCTGGAGGGGGTTGCCGGACGACCTGATCTGGTTCCGGCCCTGGAGGCCCTGCGTAAGCTGACACCTAGTGCTGAGCAGGCCCAGCGCTGCTATGCGGGGCTACTGGCGGACGGCCTGGCCAGGCAGGACGAGCAGGGCCAGGTTTGGCTCTAGCCTGGCTTTGAGGCTGAAAACAATTTGCTCCCGACAGTTACCTGCCGGGAGCAAATCCACATCATACACACATACACACAAGAGTTATCTTGTCCTGAGCCTCTCCCTTGAGGGTTCAGCTAGGGGCTCTTACGAACCGTATGCTTCTAGTATGCCAAGCCAGCCTTAGGCCTAGGCTTAAAGAGTCTGTATCCCAGCTGAAAGCTAGGTTAAGCTTTGGTTAAATCTCAGCCAGACCATCCATAAAAGCCCGGCACATCTCTTCGGCCTCTGACCGATGAGTCCACCTGTTTCCAAGGGCTAGCCCTATGAACTTTTCCTGCTCTGCCTCCTCCGACAAGATTCCTTGGCATCGGTCAAGGGCTTCTCCCCGAAAAATCTCTGCTAGCTTTCGCCCTGTCTCGTAGGCTGCCAGGAGGACAGAGTCCATCCCATAGCGCTCTGTTAGTGTCTCGTTCTTCCAGATATCCGATTCCCATATCTGTTCACGATCTAAATCCCAGACATGGGCATCCAGAAGATGGTAGAAATCTTCGCAGTCTCTAGGAGACTCCCGTGCTCCCCAGGCAATAATTTTTAGGCCAAGCATAGCCTCAAGGCTAGGAATCTTTACTTGAGCTTTTCCTATAGAGCATAGTTCAGCGGTGCGGTAGGCTTCTTCTAGTCCCCGCACCTCCCAGCTGCTTCAGCATATAGGACTGGCTTCCTAGACGCTTATCGGCTTCGAGAATGAAATCTTCCAGGAAGGAAAAGACCTCGTCGCTAGCGGAGTTTTTGAAGGTCTTCATCTTGCCTCCACATCTCTTGCGCAACCAGCACCTGGCGTTCGTCCCCTTCGGCTAGCTCGTCTGCCAGAACCAACAAAGACGGAACGTAGAAGGGATCTTCAAAATGCTCAGGGTTCCAAAAAGGTTCAGTAAGCACCACATTCCCAGCCTCAGAGGGACGTAAACGAAAGTCCCGCACAAGACCAGCCCAGGGATAGTCGCTATAAAGCCGGGTCTCTACCGGACGAATACCGTAGCCCTTAGCTAGCATGGCAGCCTCACCGCCCAACCGTGCATACTTACCCCAGGTTTCTTTAGCCTCAAGCATCTGGGCAGGAACAGGCCCATCAAAACGCCTGCTCCGAAGCTTAGGTTTAAGAACAGCAGCATACAGCTCAAGCCAGCGACGAGCCAGCCTGCTCTTCTGTGCCCAGAAGCGTTTCCGTCCTCGAATCAGAAGATAGCCTCCTTTTTCGAGGTCTGCTAGCGCCTGAGAAACCGCACCGATAGATACCCCAGCAACTGCAGCAATCGTCCGGATAGGTTGGGCCAGCAGATTTTCGTCAACCAAGAGAACAAAAATAACCCTCAACCCGGTGGCAGTAAAGGCCCGGGAAGTCTGAGATACAGAACCTAGCCCTACTGTTTTCCGGTTCTTTCTCCCCTCAATCCAGAAGCGGTAGTTAGGGCCCTCTAACCAGGCATTACCATTTGCATCAAGAAATTCATGGCCTTCTTCCTGTAGCCAGGCCTGAAAGTTAGGGGTGACGTGAGGGAGAAAGAGAAGCTTCTTGCTAGCGTCAGCTTTTCTAGTAGCAAGAGACCTATCGACAGAGTCTCGAGCAAGGATAGTCTGAACGGAGTTCTTACTAGCCTGCGCAGGCAAGATGCGGTAAGGGGCGGTATCCTCTCCTGGATAAAAGAAAGTCTCTCCTGCTGAAAGGCTAACCTCCCCCTGCGGGAAGAACTCCTGCAGTCTAGCCTGAGCTTCCGGCAGAAGAATGTTCATATTTTCCATATGTTCATAATATGTGAACAAATGATTTTTGTGAACAAAAAGGAGCCGCCCACCCCTAAGAGGGCAGGCGACTCCTCAAAAGCTCCGAGCTCCAAGGCCAGGAAGCCAGGCTAGAGAACCCTAGCTCTGCTCAACCTCGGCAGAACCAAAAGCCTCCTCAAACTGGGCAGCATCCAGCTGGCCCAGAGGCGCAGAAGAGAAGGTGAAAACGGCAGCGTCACCCTCGCCCTCAACGTCCACAGTAATCTTCTCGCCCGGCTTGATCTCGCCAAAGAGAATCTTCTCAGACAGGGGATCCTCAAGGTTGCGCTGCATCTCCCGGCGCAGGGGACGGGCACCCATCGAAGGATCATAACCCTTAGCAGCCATCAGGGCCTTAGCCGCCGGAGTCAGCTCAATAGACATATCCTGCTCCCGCAGACGGTCAGCCAGGCGACCCACAAAGAGGTCCACAATCTGCAGAATCTCAGACTCAGACAGCTGGGGGAAGACAATAATGTCGTCCACACGGTTGAGGAACTCAGGGCGGAAGTGCTCCTTGAGAGCCTCCATGACCCGGCCCTGCATCCGCTCATAGGAACCAGCATCATCGCCCACCTGCTGGAAGCCAACAGGCACACGACGGGCCATCTCACGAGAACCCAGGTTAGTGGTCATAATAATGACGGTGTTCTTGAAGTCCACCACCCGGCCCTGAGAATCAGTCAGACGGCCGTCCTCAAGAATCTGCAGCAGAGAATTGAAGAGGTCAGCGTGGGCCTTCTCAACCTCGTCAAAGAGCACCACAGAGAAGGGCTTGCGGCGGACCTTCTCAGTCAGCTGGCCGCCCTCCTCGTAGCC
>DKXC01000156.1:4192-4338 GCA_002492045.1 Micrococcaceae bacterium UBA7136 | reverse complement strand
GACCAGGCCCTGGCTGAGGGGGCCCCCCTGGCCGAGGTGGCAGGCGTCCAAATCTTTGAGGCCAACCGCCCCATCATCAACCTGCTTAAGGCCTCCGGCCAGCTGATCCGTGAGAAGTCCTACGTCCACTCCTACCCCCACTGCTG
>DKXC01000156.1:0-3858 GCA_002492045.1 Micrococcaceae bacterium UBA7136 | reverse complement strand
TCCTACCCCCACTGCTGGCGCTGCCGCACCCCCCTGGTCTACCGGGCTATCACCTCCTGGTATGTACGAGTCACCGACTTCAAGGACCGCATGGGTGAACTCAACCAGCAGATCAACTGGATCCCCGAGAACGTCAAGGACGGCCAGTTCGGCAAGTGGGTCGCCAACGCCCGCGACTGGTCTATCTCCCGCAACCGCTTCTGGGGCTCACCCATCCCGGTCTGGGTCTCTGACGACCCCAACTACCCCCGCACCGACGTCTACGGCTCTCTGGCTGAGCTCGAAGCTGACTTCGGCCGCCTGCCCCTTAATAAGGACGGCGAAGTTGACCTGCACCGGCCCTACATCGACGAGCTGACCCGCCCCAACCCGGATGACCCCACCGGCAAGTCCACCATGCGCCGGGTTGAGGACGTCCTGGACGTCTGGTTCGACTCTGGCTCTATGCCCTTCGCCCAGTTCCACTACCCCTTTGAAAATAAGGAATGGTTCGAGGCTCACTACCCGGCAGATTTCATCGTCGAGTACATTGGCCAGACCCGCGGCTGGTTCTACACCATGCACATCCTGGCCACCGCCCTCTTTGATCGCACCGCCTTCGAGAACGTGATTGCCCACGGCATCGTTCTGGGCTCTGACGGGCAGAAGATGTCTAAGTCTCTGCGCAACTACCCGGACGTCTCTGAGGTTCTGGACCGGGACGGCTCCGATGCTATGCGCTGGTTCCTCATGTCCTCGCCCATCCTGCGTGGCGGCAACCTGATCGTGACCGAGCAGGGCATCCGTGAGGGCGTCCGCCAGGTCATGCTGCCCATCTGGAACGCCTACCACTTCTTCGCCCTCTACACCAATGCTGCGAATAATGGCGCCGGCTACGAGGCCAAGTACGTGACCGAGGGCCAGCATGTTATGGACCGCTTCATCCTGGGCAAGACCCGCCAGCTGGTTGAAGAGGTCACCAGCGCCATGGACGCCTACGACGTCTCCGGCGCCTGCGAGGCCCTGCGCACCTACACCGACGCCCTGACCAACTGGTATGTCCGTCGCTCCCGCGAGCGCTTCTTCCAGGAAGACACCGCCGCCTTTGACACCCTTTACACGGCCCTGGTCACCTTCACCACCATGGCAGCGCCCCTGTTGCCCTTGACCAGCGAAGAAATCTACCGGGGTCTGACCGGCGGCCGCTCCGTCCACCTGACTGATCTGCCCTCACCGGCAGATTTTAAGGATGAGTCTCAGCTGCTGGCCCTGATGGAAACCACCCGGGCGGTTGCCTCCGCTGGTTCTGCCCTGCGCAAGGCCCAGAAGCTGCGCGTCCGCCAGCCCCTGGCAGCCCTGACCGTGGCGGTTGCTGGTGGCAAGAACCTGGCCGGCACCTTTGAATCCATCATCGCTGACGAGCTCAACATCAAGTCTGTTCAGCTGCTGGACGCCGCTGAGGTTGCCCCGGCCGACTTTGGTATCTCCCAGCAGCTCAAGGTCAATGCCCGTGCTGCTGGCCCCCGCCTAGGCAAGCAGGTTCAGCAGGCCATTAAGGCCGCTAAGAGCGGAGACTGGGCCCTGGCCGAGGACGGCAGTGTCACCGCTGGTGGCCTTGCCCTGGAGGCTGGTGAGTACGAGCTAGAGACCGTGGTGGCTGAAACTGAGGGTTCAGAGCAGAGGGCTGTTGCGGTTCTGCCCGGTGGTGGCTTCCTGGTGCTGGATACGGCTCTAACCCCTGAGCTGCTGGCTGAGGGTAGCGCTCGCGATGCGATTCGGGCGGTGCAGGCTGAGCGTAAGGAGGCGGGCCTGCAGGTTGCTGACCGGATCAATCTGACCTTGACTGCCCCGGCTGAGCTCTTGGCAGATTTGCGTCAGTTTGAGGACCTGCTGGCTGCTGAGACCCTGGCCCTGTCGGTGACCTACCGTGAGGGTGCCGATTTTGCGGTGGCCCTTGAGAAGGCAGCATGAGCGAGCAGAAGCAGGAACTAGACCCTCTCTTTGACCAGATTCGGGCCCAGGGGGCCTCTCTGGCTGATGAGGCTGCCCTGGCTGAGGTCTATGCCCAGCTGCTGGCGCGGGCTCCCGAGAATAAGATGGCTCCCCGCCTGGATGCTGTGCGCCGGGCGGTGGAGATTCTGGGTGAGCCCCACCGGGCGGCCCCGGTTATTCATGTGACGGGTACTAACGGTAAGACCTCAACGGCCCGCATGATTGAGCGTCTGCTCATGGCCTACGATATTCGTCCAGGCCGCTTCACCAGCCCCCACCTGGCTAAGGTGACGGAGCGGATTGCTATTGATGGGCAGCCGGTGGCTGATTCTACCTTTGTGCGGATTTGGGAGGAAATTTCCCCCTACCTGCTCATGGTGGATGCCGAGTTGGAGGCTGCCGGCCAGCCTAAGATCACCTATTTTGAGGCCCTGACCGTTCTGGCTTTCGCTATCTTTGCCGATGAGCCGGTGGACGTGGTGGTCTTGGAGGTGGGTATTGGTGGCTCCTGGGATTCTACCAACGTAGCGGACGCTACTGTTTCGGTGGTGACCCCCATTGGCCTGGACCATACCGACATGCTGGGGGAGACCCTGGCTGAGATTGCCTCCGAGAAGGCTGGCATCATTAAGCCTGCTGGTTTTCTGGTTTCTGCCGCCCAGGATCCTTCCGCCGCCCAGGTGCTTTTGGAGGCTGCCCGGGCGGTGGGGGCTGACTACCGCTTTGAGGGGGTCGAGTTCGGTACGGTGGAGCGGGTAGCCGGTGTCGGTGGCCAGCTGATTACCGTCCAGGGCTTGGCGGCCCGCTACCCGGATATCGCCCTGCCCCTCTTTGGGGCCCACCAGGCCCAGAACGCTGCGGTGGCCCTAGCAGCAGTGGAAGCCTTCCTGGGTGGGGGAGACAAGCCCCTTGAAGAGGAGCTGGTCAAGCTGGCCTTTGGTCAGGTGACTTCCCCCGGACGCCTGGAGCTGGTGCGGCGGGAGCCTGCCGTCCTGGTGGATGCGGCCCATAACCCTCACGGCCTGCTGGCTTCTGCGGCGGCCTTTAAGGAGTCTTTTGACCCCAAGGAGCTACACCTGCTGGTGGGTATCTTGGGCGAGAAGGACGCTGAGACCATGTTTGAGGTTCTGCGCCAGGAGTACGTGGACGCTCAGCCTTTTGAGACGGTCCTGCACCTGGTGGCTTCTGATTCTCACCGGGCCCTGGCTCCCCAGGTCTTGGAGGAGCTGGCCCTGGCTGCTGGTTTTGAGCCGGAGCAGGTGCAGGTCCACGAGAACCTGGCCGACGGCCTGGCAGCCGCGGTGACGGCTGCCGCCCAGGTGCCTAATCTGGAGTCGGCGGTTTTGGCAACCGGTTCGGTGACTGTGGTGGGCCAGGTGCGCGCCCTGCTAGGTCTTTAGGAGGCACTCATGGTACGTCTCACCAAGGCCCAGCGGGACTGGCGTCCGGGCCAGAAGAAGAAGCCGGCCTCTATTCGGGTCATGTTTGCTTCTATGGTGCTGAGCCTGGAGGCCCTGGTGGCTTTCTTCGCTACCCTGGCTATCTTTGGTCATAGCTTCAATGCAGATCTGGGTATTAAGCTGCTGATTTGGGCCCTGGGCCTGGCCCTGGTCGCTGCCTTCCTGGTCACTCCGGCCCTGCTGGCTAAGAAGCCCTGGGGCTACCAGCTGGGCTACGGCCTGCAGGTGCTTCTGATTCTGGTGGGTTTTGCCCTGCCCTCCATGTTCTTTGTGGGCTCGGCCTTTGCTGCTGCCTACTGGTTTGGGGTAACCCGCGGGGCCAAACTGGACGCTGAGAACGAGGTGCGGGCTAGGGAGCAGGAGGAGTGGGAGCGGGCTAACCCGGCCTAAATCTTCTGATGCTGACCCAGGCCTGAGGGGCTGTAGA
>DKXC01000043.1:9344-13150 GCA_002492045.1 Micrococcaceae bacterium UBA7136 | reverse complement strand
TGGTTTATGACGAAAGATGACGGCCCTCAACCCACCCTGTGGAAAACTTCCCTACTACCAGCTGTCAACGTAGGAGTCGGAGTCGTCCAGGCCCTGCTCCTGGGCGTAGGCCTCGACTTCCTGGCGAACCAGGCTAAAGGCAAGGCCAGCAGGATAACCCTTACGGCCCAGCATGCCCACCAGGCGCCGCATAACCTTCTCTTTCTCGGCCCGGTCAGCCAAATTCATAGAAGGGCGCAGCTTACGCCGCACCAGCTCCAGAGCATCAGCCCGCTCATCTTCCTCACTGCGCTGCTCCAGGGCCAAGTCAGCAGTCTCGCCCTCGATGCCCTTAGCCTTCAGCTCCCTACGGATAGCTGCCCGAGACAGCTTCTTCTGGCTGGCCCGGCTACGCACAAACATATCTGCAAACTCAGCATCATTAATGAGCTTGACAGCCTCAAAACGTGCCAGAATATCCTCAATAACAGGCTCAGAAATACCCTTATCCTGCAGTTTCTTCTCTAGCATGGCCCGAGACTTAGGGGCAGCTGCCAGCTGGTTCAGCACAATATTCTTAGCCCGACTAAACTCACTGACCGGCTCCTGCCCAGCCCTACCCCGGCCCCGTCCCCCGGAAGCAGAAGGCATAGGGGTCACGCCCTGAAGCAGCATCTCTTCATCAGAGACCGGCTCATTCAAGGCAGAACCCTCTCTGAAGAGAGGACGAGAAGAAGCCCGCTTTCGCCGATCAGACACTTCTTCCTGGCCGCCAGCACCGATAGCTGGAGCAAAAGGAGAGTTCTCTAAGTACTTAGCAGGTGGTTTACGAAAGCCCTTCTTGTAGCGAGAGTGAGAAGACCCTGCAGCCCCTTTCCTCCTTCCTCTGCCTTTCGACGCCCCCTCTCCCCCGCTCCCAGCAGAGAAAGAAGATCGATTTTCAGGCTCAGAGGAGGACCCCTCTCCCAGATAGGGGCGAGCAGGGGCAGGAGCCAAGACCCCGTCTGCCTCCGGCAGGCTTTCAGGAATGCCCAGGGCAGCTGGATGCCAAGCTGGGTAGTCCTCGGGCGCCAAAAAATCATTCACAGCATCCTCACTCATCAAGTTCCCCTCCGCTTGCCTCGCCTCTTATCAAAGAAAAGCCGCCGCCACCAGGAATCTCACCGGGTAGCGGCGGCTCAAACTCACCGCAGTAAGCCTAGAAGTTATCTGAGATATCATCCAAGGGGTCAGCAGCTTCAGGAGCAGCAGAATCCTGCTCGGGCTCCTCCTCAGCCTCGATAATGCCCAGCTTAACCAGAGTCTTGTACTTGATCTCCTCGGTCAGCTCAGGATTGTCCTTGAGGAAGCGACGAACATTTTCCTTACCCTGGCCCAGCTGGTCACCCTCGTAGGTAAACCAGGCGCCAGACTTCTTAACCACGTTATTCTCAACAGCCAGATCCAGGATGCCACCCTCAACAGAGATGCCCTCACCGTAGAGGATGTCGAACTCAGCCTGCTTAAAGGGAGGAGCCATCTTGTTCTTCACAATCTTGGCTCGAGTACGGTTACCAATGGGGTTGGCACCGTCCTTCAGGGTCTCAATACGGCGAATATCAATACGGACCGAAGCGTAGAACTTCAGAGCCTTACCACCGGTAGTGGTTTCAGGAGAACCGAAGAAAACACCAATCTTCTCACGCAGCTGGTTAATGAAGATAGCGGTAGTGCCGGTAGAAGAGAGACGACCGGTAATCTTACGCAGGGCCTGAGACATGAGGCGAGCCTGAAGACCAACATGGGAGTCACCCATCTCGCCCTCAATTTCGGCCCGGGGAACCAGGGCCGCCACAGAGTCAACCACAATAATGTCGATGGAGCCAGAGCCCACCAGCATATCCATGATTTCTAGGGCCTGCTCACCGGTATCGGGCTGAGAGACCAGCAGGGCGTCAGTATCAACACCCAGCTTGGCTGCGTAGACCGGATCAAGGGCATGTTCGGCGTCGATAAAGGCCGCAATACCGCCCTGCTTCTGAACGTTAGCCACGGCGTGTAGAGCCACGGTGGTCTTACCGGAGGATTCGGGACCATAGATTTCTACCACGCGACCGCGGGGCAGACCGCCAATACCCAGGGCGGCATCCAGGGCCAGGGCGCCGGTAGAAATAGTCTCTACCTGGGTGGCTTCCTTATCACCCAGGCGCATGACCGAACCCTTACCGTAGTTCTTGTCAATCTGAGCCAGGACGGCTTCAAGCGCCTTTTCGCGTCCTTCTGCAGGAACCTTACCTACAGACTGGGGGCGAGTCTTTGCTGCCATATATGCTTCCTCGTTTCTGTCATGGTGGGTTGTTTTCTTCTCCACCCACCACGCTACCGGCTTTGGCCCATATTTACAGGTTTATGAGCCCAAATCGTGACCTGTGGATAAGTTTAGCCGGACTCAGAACCGGCTTGGAACCTGCCACCAGTCTACACCATCATCGAACACATTTTCTAGTTTTTCGCAAACCTGTTCTAGGGAAAACCCCTAGATTCCGGGCTTCTTCCCCAAATCAGGGCCCAGCCAACGCTCCTGCGGGACCTCCTGCACCCGGCAGACCGACAACCAAACCGACCGCACATCATGACCGGCGGACAAGGCCTCTTCAACCGTTAAATCCCCAAAGTCGCCGGGCACCAAATCCCGGGCCAGGTGCCGGGCGTAGGCAGCACCAAACTCGCTCTCCATAGCCAGCCAAAAGTCGCTCAGTTTCATCTCTTCCCTCCTCCCCAAAGATAAGCAAAAGCTGAGCCTGATCATCAGGCCCAGCTTTCGGCAACTAAGTTCTTAGAACCCTAGCGGGTTGCCAGGGGACGCTCCACCTGGGGAATGTCCCGGCTAGAAGTAGCCGCTGCCCCATACTCCCGACGGAACTGCTCAGAGAACTCAACCGGAACAGTGTCGGGTACAGTGAAGCCCTCCTCAACAGCCATCCGCTGGGAGACCTCAGCCAGCATAGCCGAGATAGAAATATCCAGGGCCTGGCAGATAGAAGCCAACAGCTCAGAAGAAGCTTCCTTCTGACCCCGTTCTACCTCACTCAGGTAGCCCAGAGAAACTCGGGCCGAATGGGAGACCTCGCGCAGGGTGCGTCCCTGACGCTGACGAACATTACGCAGAACCTCGCCGATAGCGTGACGCAAGAGAAGAATCTTGCTGCCGTCGGAGGCGGGGGCAGAGGTCTCTGCTTGACCCACATCCTTCCAACGAACGACGCCGTTCACGGATACGGGTTGCTTAGTCATTTTGATACCAAACTCCTCGGTAGTCCTTGCTTTCGTTAGATCAAAAGCAATCAGTTAGTCCCTAGCCTAACCCAAAATCTCTTGAAGGTCAGCTAGAAGCGGCCGCCTGGTTTCCAGGCCAGTCTCACCGGCCACTATCTATTCAAACCCAGCCACCTGTGTTTTCATTCCCGCCCAGCTGAAAAAACTATGTGAAAAATCTAGACGACCGTCCACAAACTCACTTGGCTTCCTCTGCCAGGGCCTCCAGTAAAAGGGCCAGGCCATCACAAACTGCCTGCTGACGAATCTGCTGCCGGTCCCCCTCATAGTTACGCTCCAGAACCTGGCTACCTGCTGGGCCAGCCAGCCCCAGATAGACCCGTCCCACCGGTTTACCGTCCCAAGGCTCAGGACCAGCCGCCCCAGTTGTTGCCAGGCCATAGTCGGCGCCACAAACCCGGCGAGCGCCCCGGGCCATGCTCAAAGCCACCTCAGGATCTACCGTTCCCCGTTCCTGAATCAGCTGGGCCTCTACCCCCAAGAGGTCGCTCTTAACCTCAGAGACATAGGAA
>DKXC01000043.1:5744-9056 GCA_002492045.1 Micrococcaceae bacterium UBA7136 | reverse complement strand
GGTCGCTCTTAACCTCAGAGGCATAGGAGATGACCCCGCCCCGGTAGACGGCTGATGCCCCCGGTATCGAAGCCAGGACTGAACCCAGCAGGCCCCCGGTCAGGGACTCCGCTGTTGCCAGCGTCATTCCGGCAGACCGGGCCTGGTCTACCAGGGCCTCAGCCAGCTGATTGGCCCTGAGCTCCCTGGCGTCCTGCCCAGCCGAGCAATCTTCAGAAGGCACCTAGGCCCCCTTCTGAGAAGCATAGTAGTCTCGGCGTAGTTGCAGAGCCTTGAGAACATAATCGGCTCCAGTTACCAGGGTTACAACCAGGACGGCCGCCATGAGCAGGTAGCCCGGCCAGAGAGCCCAGGCCCCCAGCAGCTGCCCCAGGGGCAGGAGCATAAGAATCAGGGCCACGGTCTGTAAAACCGTCTTAAGCTTGCCTCCCTTGGAAGCAGCCATAACCCCGTACTTAATGACGAAGAGGCGCATGACCGTAATACCCCACTCCCGCAGCAGAATCAGGGCAGTCACCCACCACCAGAGCTCCCCCAGGTAGGAGAGCAGAATAAAGGCAGCACCGGTCAGAAACTTATCGGCAATCGGATCTGCAATCTTACCGAAGCTGGTAATCAGGTTATTCTTGCGGGCCAGGTAGCCGTCCAACCAGTCCGTTAGCATGGCCAGGATAAAGAGGCCCAGGGCCAGCCAGCGCATACCCAGATTAGCCTGCCCGTAGGGGCCAGCAGCCAGCAGGGCCCAGATGAAGAAGGGCACCATGAGGATCCGCAGGGTGGTCAGGGCATTGGGCAGGTTCCAGTTAGAAGCCTGAGGGGTCTGGTCGCTCATTACTTCTCTTTCTCTCATGCAAGGGCTAGCGGCCGGTCAGGGACCAGGCATCTTCACTGTCAGAGTCATCGTCGCTGTCGTAGTAGTCCACAGCCTGGGGCACAGACTCATACTGCTGGGCTAGCGGGTCAGCCCCGTAAGGATCAGTAGCAGGCGCAGGTGGTTCCTCGCCCCGAATCTTAGCTAGGACGGCCGGCAGATCATCAGGCTGAACCAGCACGTCGCGGGCCTTAGACCCCTCAGAGGGTCCCACCACCTCGCGGGATTCCAGCAGGTCCATGAGACGGCCGGCCTTAGCGAAGCCCACCCGCAGCTTACGCTGCAACATAGAGGTAGATCCGAACTGGGTATTAACCACCAGTTCAGCAGCCCGCAGCAGGTCGTCCAGGTCATCCCCGATATCCTCATCAATCTTCTTAGAGGACGTCGTGGCGATGACATCTTCCCGGTAGACCGGGGGCATCTGCTGCTTGACGTGCTCCACCACCTGGTGAATCTCGGACTCCCCCACCCAGGCGCCCTGCACACGCATAGGCTTAGAGGCACCCATGGGCAGGAAGAGGGCGTCACCCTGGCCAATCAGCTTCTCAGCTCCGGGCTGGTCAAGAACCACGCGGGAGTCAGTGACAGAAGAAGTAGCAAAGGCCATACGAGAAGGCACATTGGCCTTAATGAGGCCGGTGACCACGTCCACCGAGGGACGCTGGGTAGCCAGCACCAGGTGAATACCGGCGGCACGGGCCAGCTGGGTGATACGAACAATGGACTCTTCCACGTCCCGGGGGGCCACCATCATCAGGTCCGCCAGCTCGTCCACAATCACCAGCAGGTAGGGGTAGGCCTTAACCTGCCGCTTAGACCTGGGCTCAGGCTGAACCTTGCCCTCCCGGACGGCCTTGTTAAAGTCGTCCACATGCTTATAGCCGTAGTGGGCCAGGTCGTCGTAGCGGGCGTCCATCTCCTTGACCACCCACTGCAGGGCCTCAGCAGCCTTCTTGGGGTTAGTGATGATGGGAGTGATCAGGTGGGGAATGCCCTCATAGGCGGTTAGCTCCACCCGCTTAGGGTCAACCATAATCAAGCGCACCTGATCAGGGGTGGCCCGCATGAGGATGGAGGTAATCATGGAGTTGACGAAGGAGGACTTACCGGCGCCGGTGGCACCAGCAACCAGCATGTGGGGCATCTTGGCCAGGTTAGCGATAACAAAGCCGCCCTCGACGTCCTTACCAACACCCATGACCATAGGATGGTCGGTGGCATGGGCCTTGGCCGACCGCAGCACATCACCCAGCACCACAATCTCACGGTCACTATTAGGGATCTCAATACCGATAGCGCTCTTGCCCGGGATAGGCGAAAGAATACGAACATCAGCCGAAGCCACAGCATAGGCAATGTTCTTAGACAGAGCAGTTACCCGCTCCACCTTAGTGCCGGGACCCAGCTCAATCTCATAGCGGGTCACAGTAGGACCGCGAGAGAAGCCCGTTACCTGGGCGTCCACCTTGAACTGCTCCAAGACGTTGGTCAGGGCCTGAACTACCTGCTGGTTAGCTTCAGAGCTTTCCTTGGCCGGAGGGCCAGCCTCTAGCATGGTCTCAGTCGGCAGCACATACTTACCGCCAGAAGAAGCCACCACCATCTCGCCCCGGGGGGCCTCTGCGGCCTCAGCAACCGTATTGTTCTTGAGCACCGGAGCCGGACGGCTAGGCTGACTAGCCTGGGGCTTGCTGACGGGAGGTTGCGGGGCAGGCTGAGCCGGGGCCGGACGCTCAAAGGCAGGGACAGGCTCAGTTTCTGCCGGCGAGGCTGGGGTCTCAGCCAGGTCATCCAACCAAGCGTCAGCAGACTGGGTAGCCTCCGGGGCAACATCCAAGCTGGTTTCCTCGAAGCTCGGCTCATAGCCCTGATCAGCAGCAGACTGACGCACCTGGGCCAGACGCTGGGCCGGAGCCTCAGAGGCCTGATAATCAGCCTGATCAAAAAGCTGACCGGTGGCAGCTGTCTTAGCCTTGCCTGTCTTCTTCTTCGGTGCAGGTGCCTGCTGATCAAAAGCAGAAACCTGGCGGCTGGCGCTAGGCTCTTGAGGCTGGATCTCAACCGGAGCCGTCACAGCCTCAGGCTCCAGGGCAGACCGGTAGGCCTGATCCCCCTCATAGGAGTCCAGGCGACCATCGGTCTGAGGCCGGCTGGCACCAAAACCCAGCCAGGAGAAAAGACCCCGCCGCTTTCGAGGAGCAGGCGTAGGCTGAGTCGGCTCATCATAGAGGTAGGAGCGGTCATGCTCCCCATCTAGCACCAGGGTCTGGTCGTCCGAAGTATCAGCAGATTCGCCTGGACGGTCAGCTGCCCGAACAGGCTTCTCCCCCAGCAAAAGAGCATAAATCTGCAGAGTCTTAGGCCAAATCTGCCGCAGGGGCGTAGCCGTAGCCACCAGCACACCCACCAGGAAAACTAGGCCGATGACCAGCCACTCC
>DKXC01000043.1:0-5470 GCA_002492045.1 Micrococcaceae bacterium UBA7136 | reverse complement strand
CCGATGACCAGCCACTCCAAGGCAGAAACCCCACCTACAATCCGGCTGGCCGGGGTGCCAACCAGCACGCCCACCGTGCCGCCCCCACCCCAGAAGGCCTCAAAAGTATCCGAGAAGGAAGGGTAACCCGCCACCTTGGCCCCCATCATAGAGGCCGAGACCAGCATAAAGACCATGCCCAGGGCAATCCGATTATTAGTAGCCACCTCAAGGGGATGACGGAAAATCCGGATCGCAAAAATCAGGCAAAGAATAGGCACCAGCAGGGCACCTTGGCCAAAGAGACCCCCCATAATCACATGCCAGATGTGCAGAGGCCACTCGTACCAGGCCAGCTCCTGACCGGCTACAGACCGCCAGCCCCACCACTCAACCCCGGCCGTCAGCAGGCCAATGGTCAGCACCAGCAGGGCCCCGCCGTCCCGCCGCTGATCCAGCTCAACATCGGTACGGAGGGTGCCCATCCGGCGGATAGCTCCACCTACCAGGTAGGCCAGGGACTGCCAGGCCGATACCAGGGCCCGTACCAGGGCGTTAGTTTCCTGTGGGGCGCTCTGGCGGGTAGCGCCCCTAGCGGACCTGCCCTTGGACGTCGTCCGGCGCTTACTAGCGGTCTTGCTCTTGCGGCTTCGTGCTGTCTCTTGAGCCATTCTTCTCTGTCTGTTACCTCAGTTTAGAAGTGTGCAGTCTCTTTAACAGACTACCGCCACCGCCCTCCCGGCAACAGGGGAAGGCAGGTGGCGCTTGTCTGGGGATTTGCCCCTAATCTACTAGGAGCGGGCCTCGGGGCTGTTAGCCTCAACCACAACCGGCACAATCATGGGCCGGCGGCGCAGGCGACGGGACACCCAGGCCCCCATAGTCCGGCGAACAATCTGCTGCAGCTGGTGGGTGGTGTGAACCTTCTCAGGTGCCCGGTGCAGGGCGTCCTCCAGGGCAGCAGTAATCTTGGGGGTAATGTCGTCGAAGACAGAATCGTCCTCGGCGATACCGCGGGCGTGAATATCGGGGCCGGTCACAACCCGCTTATTAGCCCGGTCAATGACGGTCACGATGGACACGAAGCCTTCCTCGCCCAGGACGCGGCGGTCCTTAAGGTCCTCTTCGGTCACGTGACCTACCGACTTACCATCCACGTAGACGTACTCAGCCGGAACCTGACCCACAATCTTGGCGATGCCGTCGCGCAGGTCAACCACGGTACCAGAATCACAAATCAGTACCCGGTCGCTCTTAATACCGGTCTCGATGGCCAACTTGCCAGAGGCCAGCAGGTGGCGAACCTCGCCGTGCACCGGCATAACGTTCTTGGGCTGCAGAATGTTGTAGCAGTAGAGCAGTTCACCAGCGGCTGCGTGACCAGAAACGTGAACCTTGGCGTTACCCTTGTGAACCACGTTAGCGCCCAGCTTCATGAGGCCGTTAATAACCCGGTAAACAGAGGTCTCATTACCCGGAATCAGGGAGGAAGCCAAGATAATGGTGTCGCCCTTCTCTACCTGAATCTTGTGGTCACCGTTAGCCATCCGGGACAGGGCAGCCATAGGCTCACCCTGGGAGCCGGTGCACATCATCACGATCTGCTCAGGCCGGTAGTCGTCCACCTTCTTGAGGTCAACCAGGATACCCTCAGGTACCTTAAGGTAGCCCAGCTTCTCGGCAATAGTCATGTTACGAACCATGGAACGGCCCACCAGCACCACCTTACGGCCCCGCTCAGCAGCAGCATCCAGCACCTGCTGAACACGGTGGACGTGGGACGAGAAGGAAGCCACGATCACCCGGCGCTTAGCGTCCCGCATGACGTTAGAGATGACCGGGCCAATGTTCTTCTCGGTGGGGGTAAAGCCAGGAACCTCAGCGTTAGTGGAGTCCGGCAGGAAGAGGTCAATCCCTTCTTCACCCAGGCGGGCAAAGTGACGCAGGTCGGTCAGGCGGCCGTCCAGGGGCAGCTGGTCCATCTTGAAGTCGCCAGTGTGCAGAACCTTGCCAGCCTTAGTGCGGATAAAGACAGCCAGGGCATCGGGGATGGAGTGGTTAACGGCGACGAACTCGCACTCAAAGGGGCCAAAACGCTCCACCTGACCCTCTACCACGTCCATGGTGTAGGGCTTAATCCGGTGTTCTTGCAGCTTGGCCTCCACCAGGGCCAGGGTCAGCTGGGAACCAACAATGGGAATATCGGGGCGGCGACGCAGCAGGTAGGGCACAGCACCAATGTGGTCTTCGTGGCCGTGGGTCAAAACCATAGCCACCACGTCGTCCAGGCGGTCCTTGATGTAGTTGAGGTCCGGCAGGATCAGATCAACGCCGGGCTGCGATTCTTCGGGAAAGAGAACACCACAGTCTACGATCAGCAGTTTGCCGTTAATCTCGTAGACGGTCATGTTCCGGCCCACCTCACCCAGGCCGCCCAGGGGAACAACCCGCAGGGTGTCCTTCTTAAGCTTGGGGGGCAGGTGGGGGCTGGTGACTGTTTGCATTCTGTCTCTTTTCTTCTGATTTTTCTCTATCGGGTGCAGGCACAATGTGACCAGCCTCCCTGCTAGAGGGAAGTTGGTCACCAGCTGCGGTACGTCTCTTAGGCGGTCAGGCTCTGGGCAATGACCGAATTCTCAAGGTCCTGTCGCATGAGGGCTACTTCTGCCTCAGTGGCCGCGACATGGGGCAAGCGGACGGCCGGGGAAGGAATCCGCCCTTGCCAGTGCATAATCTGCTTGGCGGCAACACAGCCGGGTACGCGGCTCATGGTGGCCCGGACGACGGGCGCTAGTTCAAGGTGAAGACGCTGGGCGGTGACCAGGTCTCCTGTAACTGTAGCATCTATCAGCTGCCGGAAGTGTTCAGGGGTCACCTGGGCAGTCACACTCACCAGGCCCGCAGCCCCCATAGCCAGCCAGGGCAGGGTCAGGCCATCATCGCCCGAGTAGAAGACCAAATCGGTGGTTTCCATGACCTCGGTGGCAGCAGCAAAATCAGCCTTGGCGTCCTTAACAGCCACAATATTTTCGTGGTCGGCTAGGGCCCGGTAGACGGCAGGAGTAACAGGCACTCCGGCTCGGCCGGGAATATCGTAGAGCATAACCGGGGTGGTCACAGCATCAGCAACCGTGCGGAAGTGGGCTTCCAGACCAGCCTGGGTGGGCTTGTTGTAGTAGGGAGTGACCAGCAGCAGGCCATCAACCCCCACGGCCTCGGCCCGGGAAGCCAGGTGCAGGGTATGGGCGGTGTCGTTAGAGCCCACACCGGCCACGATCTTGGCCCGGTCGCCTACGGCCTCCTTAACCAGGCGGAAGACTTCCTCATTTTCTTCATCCGTCATGGTCGAGTATTCGCCGGTAGTACCGCAGACAATCAGACCATCGTGGCCCCGGTCCACCAGGTCGCTAGCTAGGGTCTGAACGGCCTGCCGGTCTACTTCACCCTTATCAGTAAAGGGGGTCACCATGGCGGTGAGAAGGCGTCCGAAGAGTGGCTGGGAGGAGGTGTTGAGGCTGTCCTTAAACATTTCTTCTAACCTTTCTAGATCGTGAGTTGGGCTGGAGTTTTACCCTGGTGCAGGGCCATGGCTGTGCGGAGGGCCTGGCGGGCCCGTTTACGGTCACCGGCTGCTTCATAGGCTAAGGAGAGCCTGAACCAGGCCGGCCAGGAGTGAGGATCAGCTTCAACCTGGCTGGCGTAGGAAGCGAAGTCCTGGTCAGCTGCCTGACGGTCGATACGGCCAGAGGCTGAACGGGGAAGATCATCGACCGGTAGCTGGCCAGAAGCTTCTAGCTCTTGGGCCAGCTGCTGGGCACGGGCCCCAAAGATAATCTCCCGCACCATAGCCCAGGCACCCAGACAGGGCAGCAGAATGAGACTAACCCCCAGTAGGGCCCCGTAGAAACCGCCAGTCTGAATCAGGAGGACGCCCCGGCCAGCAGTGACCAGTAGGTAGAGGCTCAGAGCCGCAATGGTCAGGGCCGCGAAGGTTTTGCCCTTACCACCAGCCTCTACAGTTACAAAGACCAGGCCAAAGACAGTAACGGTAAGCAAAAAGAGGCGGCTACCGGTGGGCAGAGGCAAGAGCCAGATGGTCACAGCCAGCAGGCCCAGGGCCAGGCCCATAAAGAGCTTGAGGGAGTTGAGGGAAGGCATCTTCAGGGGCTAATCCAAATCTAGGTAGTTTTCCAGGCCTACCGTCAGACCGGGATGGTCAGCGACCTTCCGCACCCCCATGAGCAGGCCGGGCATGAAGCTGGTGCGGTCAAAGGAGTCATGGCGGATGGTCAGCTGCTGACCGGCGTCCCCCAGCAGGACCTCCTGGTGGGCGGTCAGGCCCCGCAGGCGGACGGCGTGGACGTTGATTCCCTCAATCTTGGCCCCGCGGGCTCCGTCCGGGTCGCTGACAGTGGCGTCTGGGGAGGCGCCCATTCCTGCCTGTGCCCGGGCCTGGGCAATTTTTTGGGCCGTGTAGCTAGCGGTGCCAGAGGGAGCATCCAGCTTGTTGGGGTGATGAAGTTCAATGATTTCGACCGATTCAAAGAACTTGGCAGCCTGGGCGGCAAAGCGGCTGGCCAGCAGGGAGCCCAGGGCGAAGTTGGGGGCGATGAGGACCCCTACACCAGGATGCTGAGACAGGGCCTCTTGTAGTTGGGCTAGCTGGTCTTCCTGCCAGCCAGTAGTGCCCACCACTGCGTGCATGCCCGCTTCGATGGCGAAGCTGACGTTGCTGTAGCTGGCTTCGGGTACGGAGAGGTCAACGACAACTTCTGCCCCGGCTTCGACTAATTCTTGTAGGCTGTCGCCTCGCCCCAGAGCGGCAACTAAATCCATATCTTCTGCCAGGTTGATGGCTCTGACGGCTTCAGAGCCCATGCGTCCGCGAGCGCCAATGACGGCGACCTTCCATATCTTCATCGAGTAGCACCTTCCGCACGGGACCTGCCCCTGGTAGGCCCGGGGCCTTGAATAGAACTTTTTACCACTTTAGCCCAGGTGGGGGCCAGATGGCTCATATTTTTTACCCTGTGAGACCAGCTATTTGGGCTTGGAGCTTCTAGACTAGAGGGGTTAGGTAGCCTACCTTGGGCACGAGTGGCCCTGCGAGGATCCATGCGCGAGAGCAATATTTTCTATTCAGATCTTGACCCAGCCGAGGGGCAGCCCAAGTTTGTCTTGCGCGGCCTGGATGGGGTGCGAGCCCTAGCTGTTCTGCTGGTGCTGGTCTACCACTATTGGCCCCAGTACCTGCCGGGCGGCATGATCGGGGTGGATATTTTCTTTGTTATCTCGGGTTACCTGATTACGGCCCTGCTGCTGCGGGAGGGGGCCTACCGGGGCAAGGTTGATTTGCCTAAGTTTTGGGTGCGCCGCCTGCGCCGGCTGGTTCCGGCCCTGGTCCTGCTGGTGCTGGTGATTTCTTCCCTGTCGCTGCTGGTGGGTCCGGATGCTCGGGTTGGTTTGGGCCGTCAGGTTTTGGGGGCTACTA
>DKXC01000124.1 GCA_002492045.1 Micrococcaceae bacterium UBA7136 | reverse complement strand
GAATCGCCGAGCTTGCGAGGCGAGAGGGAGGCGGCAAGCGCGAGTCTGCGAGCCTAACCTGCTTGGATTAGCGCTTGGCCCAGTCCAGCAGCTGGGAGGCCAGGCCGGTGTAGGTGGCCGGGGTCAGCTCAGCCAGGCGCTGCTCGGCCTCAGGGCTCAGGCCCAGGCCGGCTACGAACTCCTGCAGGCGGGCGGCGTCCACCCGCTGGCCGCGGGTTAGTTCCTTGAGACGCTCGTAGGGGTCTTCCATGCCAGGCACACCGGCGATGGCTTCGGCCCGCATGACCATCTGGATGGCCTCTGCCAGGACCTCCCAGTTGGCGTCCAGGTCGGCGGCAATGACGTCGGTGGCGATGTCTAGGCGCTCTAGGCCCTTGGCGACGTTAGAGATGGCCAACAGGGAGTGGCCGAAGGCCACGCCGATGTTGCGCTGGGAGGAGGAGTCGGTTAGGTCGCGCTGCCAGCGGGACTGGATCAGGGTGGCACCCAGGGTGTTGAGCAGGGCGTTGGAGATTTCGAGGTTGGCCTCGGCGTTCTCGAAGCGGATGGGGTTGACCTTGTGGGGCATGGTGGAGGAGCCGGTTGCGCCTGCCACGGGAATCTGCCGGAAGAAGCCGATGGAGATGTAGCTCCAGATGTCGGTGCAGAGGTTGTGCAGCACCTGGTTGAAGTGGGCTATGGACGAGTAGAGTTCGGCCTGCCAGTCGTGGTTTTCGATCTGGGTGGTCAGGGGGTTCCAATCCAGGCCCAGGGAGGTGACAAATTCGCGGGAGATTTTCTGCCAGTCGGCGCCGGGGACGGAGACGACGTGGGCGGAGTAGGTGCCGGTGGCGCCGTTGATTTTGCCCAGGAACTCGGCCTGCTCAATCTTCTTGATTTGGCGGTCGAGGCGGTAGGCGAAGACGGCCATTTCCTTGCCCAGGGTGGAGGGGGTGGCGGGCTGGCCGTGGGTGCGGGAGAGCATGGGCACCTGGCGGCCTTCTTCGGCCAGCTTGAGGATTTGTTCAACCAGGGCGCGGGCGGCGGGTAGCCAAACCTGGGTGACGGCGTCCTTGATGCCTAGGGCGTAGGAGAGGTTGTTGATGTCTTCTGAGGTGCAGCCGAAGTGGACCAGGGGCTTGAGGTGTCCTAGGCCCAGGTTTTCGAGGCGGCGGGCGATGAAGTATTCGACGGCTTTGACGTCGTGGACGGTGACGGCTTCAATGTCGGCTAGTTCGGTGACTGCTTCTGAGTTGAAGTCGGTGACGATGGCGCGTAGGCCGGCCCGCTGCTGGTCGGTGAGGGGGGCCAGGCCGGGTAGGACCTGGTTATCGCAGAGGTAGATGAACCATTCGATTTCTACGTGGATGCGGTCGCGGTTGAGGGCGGCTTCTGAGAGGTAGTCGACCAGGGGCTCGGTGGCGGACTTGTAGCGGCCGTCCAGGGCGCCGAGGGCGAGGCCGCTTCCGATGAGGGAGGTGCGGCCGGAGGGCAGGGTGGGGCTGGTGTGGAGATTAGACATGTTTTTAGTGTCTCATGTGTGGGCGCTCTCTGGCATCCTGTGGGCGGCCTATTCTGTCAGCTTTTAGGGTGGGGCCTGCTGCTTGCCGGTCTTTTCTTGGGCCTCTGGGCCGGAATGACGGGGTAAGAGGCCCCGGCGACTTATCCACAGCCCCTTTTGGGTTGGTTTTCTGTCTGCTCTTCTTTCTAGGATGGGCCTGTCTTACTGCCTGATACGCGAAAGGATAGGGAACCATGACTGCGAGCGCCTTGCTGGTTGAGCAGGCTGGACGTTTGGGTTGGTCGTCGGCTGGGGCTTCTGCTTCGGTGGCTAGGGCTGCTTCTTTGGCTGGGGGTGTTCGTTCCTGGACGCAGGCTTTGGCTGGGCTGTTGGAGGCGCGGGCGGCTGCTTTGCGGGAGGTGGGGCACCGGCATCAGTCGGTTGAGGCTGGTCTGGTCTGGCAGGGGCCTGCCGCCTCTCTTTTTCTTTCTGCTTTGGCGGAGCATTTGGCTCCTTTGCCTTCTTATCCGCCGCTTTTGGAGCAAGCTGCTGGGCAGGTGCGGCTGGCGGGGGAGTCTTTGGCTGCTCAACTGGAGGCGGTGGCGGCTGCTATTGGGGCTGCTGCTGCCCTCTTGGACGCTGGCCTGCGGGGGCTGGGCCTGCTGGAGGGGGCGGTGGATGATGTGTTGTCGCTGGGGCGGGAGGCTGGTTTGCCGGCCTTACAGGCGTCCTTGGATGAGGCTAGGGGGCATCCGCTGCTGGGGCAGGTGACTGGTTTCTTGGAGCAGGTGGGCTGGGCCTGCTGAGGGTAAGAGTGGAAGGAGTAGGAGTATGTCGGTTTTGATGCGGGAGGCTGGTTTGCCTGGGGGTGGACCGGTGCGGGTGGATACTGGGGATTTGCTGTCTCGGGCGCAGATTTTGCAGAACTGTGGGGGTAGCTACTGGGATCTGTGTTTGGAGCTGTCTCCTCTGCTGTCTCAGCTGGGTCTTTTGGCTGGTTTGGATCTGAGTGGGCAGGCGGCGGGGGCTTTGGCGGGGGCGTCGGCGGTTCAGGCGGGGGTTGAGCGGGTCTGGTTTCAGACTTGGCGTTTGGGTGAGAAGCTGCGGCAGGTGGCTGATTCTTACCAGCAGGTGGAGGATGCGGCGGCCGGTATTTTTGCTGACTACCAGGAGGTGCGGGGTGACCGGGGTCTGCTCTTGGATTTCACTTCGGGTTTCGTGGTGAAGCTGGCCCTGTCTGCCTTCAAGGTGGAGCCTGATTTTTTCCGGTCGGAGGGGTACCGGTCTTTTTCGCGTCAGACCGGTCAGAAGCTTAACCGGGTTGCTGAGCTGCTGGGCTATAACGGTGATTTGAAGGCCTACCACGAGACAACGGACTATTTTCTGGGTTTGGGCCCTGATGGACGGGGGCCGGTACTGGAACCTGCTACTAGTGCCGAGGCTATTACTCAGCGGTTGGCCCTGGTTTCTGCGGCTGAGACGGCTGTGGATGTTGTGCATGGTAGGCGGGGTTATGCGGTGGAGTTTGATGGTGTGGCGGTGCAGGTGCAACATAATCCTGAGACTGGCCAGAAGCTTTATGAGGTGCTGATTCCGGGTACGGATAGCCTGGGCGTGACGGGTGGCCCTAATTCTTGGTTGTCGACGGTTGATAATACTGAGTCTCTTTATGATGAGCAGCTGGCTCTGCGGGATCTTCCGGCCCAGCAGCAGCTGGTGCTTGAGGCCTTGAAGGCTGCTGGGGCTCAGCCGGGGGATGCTATTACTTTGACTGGTTTTAGTCAGGGTGGGGTGGCGGCTATGAGCCTGGCTAATAACAAGAATGTCGCTCAGCTTTATGAGGTGAAGGCCCTGGTGACTTCTGGGGCACCCGTCCGGGATGTGACCTTGCGGGATGAGGTGCTACATGTGGATATTAGCCACCGGAGCGACCCCGTCCCTCGCTTGCAGGGTCAGGATTCTAACTACAGCCCAGATTATCCCCTGGTGTTTGAGGATCAGCAGCTGGGCCCTGGGGTGCACGGGGCTAACCAGTACGCTTCTTTTGCCCAGGACGGTGAGGCTAGCCGGCAGTCTCTTGCTGGCCTAGAGACGGTTTACCAGGGCCTTGTTCCTTTGGGGACGGCCCGTTTCTTCTCGGGTACCAGTCAGAAGCACAATATGAATCATGCCCAGCTGGCTAGGCGTAATAGCCTGGGTCTGCTCAATGGGGTTCATGTGGTGGCCCAGAAGATTCCGGGTAACCGCTACAAGCTGCCTTTTATTGATTCGGCTAGCATGAACCCGGGCGAGATTTATGATGACACCGCTTACCAGTTTGAGGCTTGGGGTGCGAAGGACCTTGATACTGCCTACCTGGATGCTGTTTCCCGGCAGGACGGCATGGTGGTGCTAGAACCAGATGCCCAGGATCATCTCGAAAACGTCCGGGATATTGTTGGTGCTAGCGACGTGGTCAGCAACCAGGATTTGGCAGACGTCCTAGAGACCCTACCGGGTCGGGAGCCAGAACCAGCCCCAGCTCAAGATTCGCTAGGCTAGGAGGGTGGCAAAAGGCAGAAGAACCCCTAAGAAGAAGCAAACTCAGGTAGCATCCGGCCCTCTTGAGGGACGCTACCCCATCGACACGGGCATAGCTGAGCTGATTGAGGACGACTACACCCCCGGCGGCTGGGTGTTGGAAATTAACGGGATGGAGTCCTCCCATATTGTTCTGGGTAAGCCCCGGGAACTGGACTTTGAGTACATGCGCTGGCTGGTGGCCGTCATTGAACCCTTTGTGGAGGCCCACTTAGACCCCCAGAAGCTGCGCATCACCCACCTGGGCGGGGCCGCCTGTTCTATGGCCCGCTACCTGGCCGATGTCTACCCTGAGTCCCGCAACACCGTGGTAGAGCTGGACGGCAAACTGGCCCAGTATGTGCGAGACTGGTTCGACCTGCCCAAGGCGCCCCGCCTGAAGATTCGGGTGGGTGAGGCCCGGGCTGTGACTGAGTCTTTCACGCCGGCCTCTCGCGACATTATTATCCGGGATGTTTTCGCTGGCTATATCACCCCGCAGCCCCTGACCACCCTAGAGTTCACCCAGATTGCGGCCCGCTCCCTGGCCCCCGGGGGCCTTTACATCATTAATTGCGGGGACGACCGTTCCCTTAAGGGTGCTCGGGCTGAGGCGGCCGCTATCGCCCAGGTTTTTGAGCACACCTGCATTGTGGCTGACCCGGCCATGCTTAAGGGCCGCCGCAAGGGCAACATTATTATTGCTGGCTCCAATGCGCCCCTGCCGCTAGCTGGTGAGGCTGCTACGGCGGCTATTGCTAAGCGCCTGCTGGGTGGGGCCGTGCCCGCCCACTATAAGGATGACGCCTGGGCGCGGGATTTTGCCCGTTCGGCTTCTGCCCGCCGGGACGCCTCACCCCAACTAGACCTCAAGGCCCTTGACCAGGAACTCCGTAAGGAAGATACCTAGGCCCTGCTGCACCGGCTAGCGTTCTAGTCGGTCTGCCCGTCCGGGTAGTAGTAGGCTCCGTCCTCACTGCTAAAAAATCATCACTGATAATTCTCACTCATAAAAATCTTCCTCACTGAGAATTATCACTGATAGTTTATTTCTGTTAATCACCTATTTTTCAAGAGTTTTCTGTTTTCTCACTTTTATCAGTGAGGAAAAAATTATCAGTGAAGCGAAGTGAAGGCGGGCAGGGCAGTCACGCCACGGTCTACCGGCTAGCGTCCTAGCTGACCTGCCCGTCCAGGTAGTACCAGGAGCCCTCCTGGCGCAGAAAACGGGAGGACTCAGCCATCTGGCCTCGCTGACGCTGGTCCTCAGGGGTGCCGGGGGCTGACCGGTAGTAGGCCACAAAGTCTACCCGCCCCTCAGCATCGAAGGGCCCGCCTGTCGCCGCCAGGACGTCCAGCCGGTACCAGCGCAGCCCCTCTTCTAAATCCAGGCTCTGGGGACGGCTGGACGGGTGCCAGCTTGCCAGCAGGTAGTCAGCCAGGCCCAGGGCAAAGGCCGAAAAACGGGACCGCATGAGGGCCTCGGGCGTGGGGGCGGTCAGGAGCCCGGTCTGGGTAAAAGAGGTGTGGTAGCGTCCGCAGCAGGCGGCGTAGGTCTCTCCCGTACCGCAGGGGCAGCGGTTTTCAGCATCAATCATGGGTTCTATTGAGGCTTATTCAAAAGTCCCGCCCGCAGCCAAAAACACCAACCCCCGCACCACCGCAAACACCCGCCC
>DKXC01000111.1:12612-13693 GCA_002492045.1 Micrococcaceae bacterium UBA7136 | reverse complement strand
CCGACCCCGCAGGCCCCGTCCCAGGGCCCGATAGGCCAAGAAACCGGTCAGGGCAGCAGCCGGCAGGAAACCCAGCAGGTAGCCTAAGGAGGGGGACGCAAAAATAGCTAGCCCCGCCCGTCCACCGGCAAAAATAGGCAAACCCAGCAGGCCAGCAAGAATGTAGAGGCCCACGGCGCCTACTGCCCGGCGACCCCCCAAAACCAGGGCTGTCAGGTAAACCCCCAAGGTCTGGAGAGTAATCGGAACCCCCAAGGGTCCTACCGGAATGGCAGGCAAAATCGCCAGTAGGGCAAGTAGAGCAGCAAAAGTAGCCACCAGGGCCAGATCCCTGGCCGGTGCAGAAGTAGAAGATGTCATAGACATAAGCCTAAAGGCTTCTACCGGGTCTAGCTCACATTTTCTGCCCCGACACTCACCGGGCCCTAGAATAGTAAGAAGTTTTTTAGGTCAGCTGAGGGGCGTGCAGCCCCTAGCAGAGCTGACCTGCACCCCCAACCCTAGTGAAGGAAAACCCCTCGTGCTGACCGTCTCAAACCTGGAACTTCGTGCTGGCGCTCGCCTGCTCATGGAAGACGTCTCCTTCCGCATCGATAAGGGCGACAAGGTGGGCCTGGTCGGCCGTAACGGGGCCGGTAAGACCACCATGACCAAGGTGCTTGCTGGCCTGACCCTGCCCGCTGACGGCCAGGTCACCCGCAGCGGTAAGATCGGCTACCTGCCTCAGGATCCCAAGGTAGATGACATGAGTCAGCTGGCCAAGGACCGGATTTTCTCGGCCCGCGGCCTAGATGGAGTGGCCCGTAAGATGCGTCAGGCCCAGGAGATGATGGCCTCTGAAGATCCGGCAGAACACGCTAAGGGTATGCGTCGCTACGACCGGCTAGAAGCTGAATTCATTGCCGGTGGTGGCTACGCGGCAGAATCTGAGGCGGCCACCATCACCGCCAACCTGGATCTACCCGAGCGGGTACTCAACCAGCCCCTCTCCACCCTCTCAGGTGGTCAGCGTCGCCGAGTGGAGCTAGCTAGAATCCTTTTCTCGGACGCCGACACCATGCTGCTGGACGAGCCCACCAAC
>DKXC01000111.1:6396-12286 GCA_002492045.1 Micrococcaceae bacterium UBA7136 | reverse complement strand
ACGAGCCCACCAACCACCTGGATGCTGACTCAGTCGTCTGGCTGCGGGACTTCCTCAAGAACTACGCCGGTGGCCTGCTGGTCATTAGCCACGACGTGGAGCTCATGGAACTAGTCGTCAATAAGGTCTTCTACCTGGACGCTAATCGCTGCGTCATTGACATCTACAATATGGGTTGGAAGAACTACCTGACCCAGCGGGAGCAGGACGAGGCCCGCCGCAAGCGCGAGCGCGCCAACGCCCAGAAGAAGGCCTCAGCCCTCATGGAGCAGGCCAACAAGATGCGGGCTAAGGCCACTAAGGCGGTGGCCGCCCAGCAGATGATTAAGCGGGCTGAGAAGATGCTACGGGGCCTGGAGGAGGAGCGGCAGGTTGATAAGGTGGCGGCGATTCGCTTCCCTGACCCGGCCCCCTGCGGTAAGACGCCCCTGTCGGCTAGCGGCCTGTCTAAGAGCTACGGCTCCCTAGAGATTTTTACGGACGTCGATTTGGCTATTGACCGGGGATCGCGGGTGGTAGTGCTGGGCTTTAACGGTGCTGGTAAGACCACCTTGCTGCGGATGCTGGCCAAGAGCCTGGCCCCTGATACGGGTGAGGTCATCTACGGTCACGGGGCTAAGCTGGGCTATTTTGCCCAGGAGCACGAGATTCTGGATGGAGACCGGACGGTCTTTGAGAACATGAAATCAGCTGCCCCAGATTTGGACGATACCCGGGTGCGCACTATCTTGGGTTCTTTCCTTTTCTCGGGAGATGACGTGGATAAGCCGGCCGGTGTGCTCTCGGGTGGTGAGAAGACCCGCCTGTCCCTGGCCACTCTGGTTGCTTCATCGGCTAATGTGCTGCTGCTGGATGAGCCGACGAACAACCTGGACCCGGCCTCCCGCCAGGAGATTCTTAATGCTCTCAAGAATTACCGGGGGGCGATTGTTATGGTTTCCCACGATGAGGGGGCCGTGGAGGCCCTGGATCCTGAGCGGGTGCTGCTGCTACCGGATGCGGTAGAGGATTTGTGGAGCCAGGAGTACCAGGATCTGATCTCCCTGGCTTAGTAGACTTCTCAACAGAGGGCTTTTGGTTCGTACCAAAGGCCCTCTAAGTCCATTTATGACGTCCACCAGCTGGGACAGGTGGGGGATAGGCCCCGGTGAGACCCCGGTGTACCGGAGGCCCCACAGAGCAGAAAAGGTCACGATGAGGTAACAAAACCTTTCTGCTGGAAAAGATCCCGCCCCGCCCCCTAGAGTGGAAAGCGTCCCCTCAAGACAAAGGGCCCAGCCCTTAGCATCTTGGGATTCAGGGACAAGCCCACCTCCCCAAACCTGGGGAGATCACTCGAGCCCACCATAGACGTTGGGAAAGGAAGGATGATCCCATGCTGGAATCACACGACGTACGCTACCCCGAAACCACTGAAGACGGCGTAGAGGTAGATGTCTTCTGGACCGAGGACTAAACCCCTCGACTCCTTCTAACTATGTGATTGAGGTTGTCTCCCAACCCTCGCAAGAGAACTAAGAGACAGGAAAGGGAGTTAGGGCCCACACGGCTCCTAGCTCCCTTTTTCTCTAAGATTTTCCGGCCCAACCTGAAGAAGACCACCAGCCCAGCCCCAGACCTGCGCTCGCCGTCTCTAGATGAGAGAAGCAAAAAACTGGGTAGGAAAGAGGGGCAGAATCCCCACAAAAGCCAGCAGATAGCAGGCCAGGTAAAGGGTCAGGGCTGAGGTGAGAAAACCCTCCCGGCCGCTACCAGCGTCCCCCAGGATAGGGAAAGCCATGTAGCCACTCTTGCGCCAGAAGCGGCTAGCCACCAGGGGCTTGAAGGTCAGGGGCCAGAAAAGATTAATGCCCCGGGTCGTCAAAAAATCACCCAGTAGGTGGACGGCCGCCCCAGCCAGAACAGCCCAAGGCAGTAGGGGCAGGGCCCCGGTGGTCATAGCCCCCAGCCCCACCAGGATGGCCCCCAACCAGCCACCAGGGGCCTGAAAGATCCGCAGAGCCAGGCCGCCAGAAAAAGCCGCCAGGCCTATAGCCGCTACCGGCAGGCCCGCATAGGTCAGCCGGTCAGCAAAATAGGTAAGAGCCCAAAAGACAGCTAGCCCCAGCAGAGAATGGGTACCCTTACGGTGGCCCCCCGAAATATGGGCCACCAACCTAGCCAACCAGCGGCTAACCGGCGGAATAGAGTTAGCAATAGTGCCCTTGGGGTGATCAAGGTCTGGCAGCATACCAGCGCCGGCCGCAGTCAGGGTGGTCACCGCCAAGGTAGCAGGATCATCAATGCCTAAGACTCCGGCCTCATTGAGGGCTAGCCAGGCTGCTGCTGCACTGACCGAATGAGAATAACCCATCATGACTAGGGGCTCCTTACTGCTGAGAGGCTAGGCTTGCAGACCTGCCTAGCCTAACACAAAACTAGAACACCTGTTCTAATAGGATTTAGAGGAGACCATCCAAGAGGGCATCCTCTTCCTCCTCATCCGTCAAACGAGAAGACTTCTTAGCCGGACGCGGACGCACAATAGATTTGAGATGCGAAGGCATATCATCCATAAACTCCATGCGACGGCGCACCAGCTCCTCATCCTCATCACCGATATAAACACCATCAGCATCATAGAACTGCCCAAAATAAGCCTCCAGCTCAGCTGCCACCTGAGCATCCAACTCATCATTGCGAACCTTCTGCCGGGCAGACCAGAAAAAAGCCACATAAAACATGAGCGCAAAACAGTACCACTGCACCGAATAAGAAAGATTAGGCCCATAATCCTCCTCCGGCCGGTCCTTCAGAACAGGAGCAGATTCCGAGGCCGGATCCTCAGAAGCCAAAACCCCATAATGACCCTGAGCCAGATCCAAGCCCGTCACCTGAGCTAACTCCGGCAAATCAATAGAAGTCACCTGACCGGCCAGAGCAGACTGACCCGTATCAGGCTCACCCTCCACCAGCCGAACCCTCAAGGTCACCTGACCAGACGGAGCCTCAGGTACCGGAACAGCCGTTGAACCAGCATCCCCAAAAGCAGCCTCCAACCAGCCCCGATCCACCATAATGATCGGCCCCTGATCGGTAGCAAAAGGCACCAGCACCTCATAACCATTCAAACCCTTATAAGGACGGTTACGCACCAAAACCTGCTGATCCGACAGGTAACGGCCAGAAACCTCTACCTGCCGCCAACGCAAAGAAGCATCCTCAACCGAAAACAGCGAAGGATCATCAGCAAACACCAGGGCAGGGGCATCATAATTGAGCGAAATCCGCTCATTGGAAAAATCCAAGGCCTCCTTGCGGCTCATCTGCCAACCAGCCAAGTAAAGGCAGACCAAAGAAGCTAGCACCGTCAGCACAAAAAGCCCCACCCAGCGGCCAGAGAACAAAAAAGCATACTTCTTCACGCTTCACCCCCGCCCATCAACCCGGCAGACCCCAGCGGGCGAGTCAAGCGCCAAAAACCCCGACTCTTGAGAAAATCCTCCAAAAAAGCCTCATGCTCCCCACAAGCCAGCCAAGACTTCAAACGCTCAGGAGCATGCACCTGCGGATTATTCCAACAAACCTCCACCACAGCCGCTGCCTCACAGCCCTTACGAGAACACTTAAGAAACCCCGGCCCAGACACCTGCGACCCCGAAACAGACAAAGAAGACAAAAGATCAAAAGCAGCCACTAGGCGCTCCTCTCAGAAGCAGACGGCGAAGAACCCTCAAGAACCTCACCCTCAAAAACAAAAACCCCAGCATCCTCCTCAGCCCCCACACCAGCCTCAGAATCAGCCACAAAACCAGACCCAGACCGCTCAGCCCGCCGCTGCTGAGCCTGCCCAATCGCCAACTGCTGCTCAGCCGGCAAATACTGAGAAAAACCAGACGACACCTGCCGAGACTCCCCATTAGCCACCATCACCGCCAACCAAGGAATCACCGCAGCACCCACCAAAAAAACCCACTGCCAGACACCAGGACCCACCAGCACCGCAGCTACAATACAAGCCACCCGCAAAAACATCTTAAAGGCATACCAAAAAGCCCGAGACCCCACACTCACCGACTGCCGCACCGGCGCATCAGTAATCGAAAAAACCTCAGACTCACCAGGCGCCACCAAACCAGCAGCTGCCAAATCTTCAGCTGTCCAATACTTAGAAGCCACCGCGCCCCCTCCACACAAAACCTACAAACACCAGTCTAAACCCCCACCCCACCCCCGCAGACAGCCCAAGAGCAAGCAAGAGGCACACTAGGCAGTGGCCCACCAAACATACTAGAATCAGAAACTATGGCACCAGTTCTACACCTGCACAACACAAACGTCACCCGCAACGGCAAGCACATCCTCAGCAACATCAACTGGACGGTCGAAGAAGACCAACGCTGGATTATCCTCGGCCCCAACGGCGCCGGCAAAACCACCCTCCTCTCCATCGCAGCCGCCCGCCTCCACCCCACCAGCGGCCAAGTAGACATCCTGGACGAAATCCTCGGAGCCGTCGACGTCTTCGAACTACGCCCCCGCATCGGCCTCTCCTCCGCCCCCGTCGCCCAACAAACCCCCGCAAACGAAACCGTCCTCAACACCGTCATCACCGCCGCCTACGGAGTCTCCGGCCGCTGGAAAGAAGAATACGACTCCTTCGACGACAACCAAGGACTCGCCCTCCTAGCCGACTGGGGCGTAGACCACCTAGCCAACCGAACCTTCGGCTCCCTCTCCGAAGGCGAAAAAAAGCGAGTTCTCATCGCCCGCGCCCTCATGACAGACCCCGAACTGCTCATCCTCGACGAACCAGCCGCCGGCATGGACATCGCCGGCCGCGAAGACCTCGTCCAACGCCTCACCACCCTAGCCACCGACCCCTACGCACCAGCCACCATCCTGGTCACCCACCACCTCGAAGAAATCCCCCCCGGCTTCACCCACGCCATGCTCCTCAAAGACGGCCAAATCCTAGCAGCCGGCCCCATCGACCAAACCCTCACCAGCCAAAACCTCTCAGCCACCTACGACATGCCCCTAGAACTCACCCAACACCCCACAGGACGCTACTCAGCCTTCGCCGCCTAAAACCCCATGCCCACACCACGCCAGCTCACCGCCCAAGAACTAGCCGAACGCAGCGCTCGCGTCCAGCACTTGCCTAACACCTACCCGGCTGCCCAGATGCCTGCTGACCAGGTGCGCTACTACACCCAGTTGACGGATGTGAAGCTGCGGTCTGTCAAGGAGCCCCAGTGGGGTATCTACCTGGCTGAGTCCTCCAAGGTCATTCGCCGGGCCCTGGCAGCTGGCCACCAGCCTCTCTCCTTCTTCATGAGCGAAAAGTGGGCTGATGACCTGCTGGATGTTCTGACTGACCATCCCCAGGTTCCGGCCTATATTGGGAGCGAAGAAGAGCTGGAGGCCATCACCGGTTTTGCCCTTCACCGGGGTGCCCTGGCTGCTATGGCCCGTCCCCAGCCGGTTAGTTTGGGGGAGCTGCTTGCTGGTGCCCGGCGGCTAGCTATCCTGGAAGACATTGTTGACCACACCAATGTGGGGGCGATCTTCCGCTCGGCTGCTGCCCTTGAGGTCGATGCTGTGCTGGTGACGCCTCGCTGCGCGGACCCCCTCTACCGTCGGTCTATCCGGGTTTCTATGGGGACGGTCTTTCAGGTGCCCTGGCTGCGCTTAGAGTCCTGGCCAGCTGCCCTGGCAGACCTTAAGGCTGCTGGTTTCACCCTTGCTTCTTTAGCCCTTGAGAACGACTCCCTGAGCCTCGACCAGTTAGCTGAGCGCAACTACCAGAAACTAGCCCTGATTCTGGGAACTGAAGGCCACGGGCTGGCTCCTTCTACGCTGGCAGCCAGTGATCACACGGTCATGATTCCTATGAGCCGGGGGGTGG